>JAGYOK010000001.1 GCA_018399685.1 Alphaproteobacteria bacterium
ACGCGAAGCGGTGATACCACGGGTCTTGACCCGTGGAGCTTCACTATTTGCGCTTTTTTTTCCGTTATTCTTGCTTTTTCCTGCCCTGCTTCTTTAAAGGCGTTAATGATACCAGTAAATATTCCCATCATAATTCCCATTCATAGTTGCTTTTTATAACACAAAGAGACTTACCATAAAACAGTTATGAAAATCAAATATTAAAAAGCTTTTTGCATCACCAGAGTTGTCCACTCGCCGATATCATAGCGCGTGCGATAGGTCAGCCCTTCGCCCTCATACGCGCTCAAGACAAGGTCTGATTGCTGGATTAGCATACCCGATAGGACGCAATAGCCATTATCATCCAGCACCTCGACAAGGTAAGGCGCCATTTCTATCACCGGCCCCGCCAGAATATTCGCCAAAATAAGCTCATAGGGCTTGTTTTTGCCAACCAGCGGCGTATGAAATCCATCCCCGACCGCGGTAGAAAGGCACGAGGCATTAAGATTTATTCCGTTCATACCGGCGTGGCGCTCTGTCACGCGGATGCTCTCGGGGTCATTATCAACGGCCAGAACAGGGCTTTTCCAGAATTTCCACGCCGCCATAGCAAGGATGCCCGAACCCGTTCCCATATCCAGAATATTCCATGGGCATATGCCTTTGGCTTTCAGGTCAATCATGCCGGAAAGACAGCCCTTCGTTGTCTCGTGCTCGCCAGAACCAAATGCCGTAGCCGCATCAAGCCTAAGAGGTATTTGCTGCTCCGGCACATCGCCATCATAATCGCTGCCATGAATGAAAAAGGAGCCAATAGTAAACGGAACGAACCCCTGATAAGACTCTTCCAGCCAGTTTATATCATCGGATATCTCTTCGATTTCAAGTTGTTCCGGCTTTATCTCTGCTGCCGCGCTGATATTATAAGCGGCGCTTTGCAGGGATAATCGCGCAATAATATCGGCAGGATTTGGCTTATCCTGAAAAAACCACTCGATAGCCCACGGGGAATTATTCTTATGTTCCGCGCGCATTGTCGTGCTGGACACTGCTATATTCACCAGCCCCTCTGCGAGTTTGCAAGCGGCAACCTCATCAATCTGGCTGGATAGTTCTAAACGTATCTTGTGCATAGCGGGGCTTTCATTTTTGTAAAAAACTTCTGTAAAAAAAGGGGCGATGCTTATAGCCTCACGCCCCTTTTGTATTAATAAATAATCGCGACCCTAATCGTCGTCGTCTTCAAGCAATGTATCTTCGTCTTCCAGATCGCTTTCAAGTTCATCATCAAGGTCGCCCAGTTCCGGGATTTCATCAAGAGAGTCGTCATCGTCGAGGTCAGAAGAATCGTCGTCGTCATCATCATCTTCGTCGATAACTTTCTTTGCATCGTCATCATCAAGACTGACAACTTCTACGCCATCATCTTCGTCTTCATCTTCATCGTCGTCTTCATCTTCATTATTTTCTTTTTCCAGAAAATCATCATCCTCATCTTCAGAAGAATCATCTTCCAAAATTTCTTCGTCTTCTTCTTTCAGATTTTTCTTCTTTTCTTTTTCCGGCTTTTCAATTTTGGCGGTAATTGCATTTGTGCGTCCGCGACGTCCTTTGAGCTTTTCCTCCAGCGTGAAAGCGGCCTCACATGAAGGGCAAATAATAGGGCGCTTGTTCATGTCATAAAACCGTACACCACAATTTGTACAAATTCTTTTTAATCCCATCGGGTCTGATGCTGTTGCCGTGCTCACTCTTTATCTTCTCCTTAAAAAAGAGCTTTATTCTTCTTTTTATAGAATCCAAGTTATATGAAGTCCTGAAGTGCCTTATTTTGTCAACCCTGTCAATTTAAAAGTACACTTAACAGAATAAAAAAGGGCAAAAGAAAAAGGCCGGGGAGGGAAGTCCGGCCTTTCTTTACGCAGTAAAAGTAGAATATTAAATACTCAGTATATACACATAAGCATTACTCTAGTTTTACACAGTAAAAAAGTTCTCGTATAAATAATTCTTTTCGTTTCTATAGTGCAAACAAAAGACAAAAAAGAATACTCAGGCGAACTTATAGTAAACTCAGGTATTAAAGCAGTAAACGCAGTTTCAAATCAGCCATAGCGCGCGGCGTTCTATTGCGCGCCAAGCTGTTGTTCCATTAATTTAATCCGCTCTTCATATTGGCGTTTTTGGCGGTACATTTCAGATTTTGTATTTTCAAGCGCGGCTTCTATAGAAGAAAGTTTTACAAGCTGCTTCTTGCTTGTCAGCTTGGGATCAAACAGCATGTTCTCAAGCTCGGTCTTTTCCAGCTCACATTGCGCGCGCTGTGTTTGAAGCTGCCGCCCTAAACGCTGTATCTGACGTTCGGCCTCGTTATAGCGCATCGTAGCCCGCTCCAGATTCCAGTTGTTCGACGACACTGAAACACGCTCTTGTTCTGCATCCAGTAAGGTAGACCTTAATTCTTCGTCCAGCAGAGCATTTTGATCCGTAAGCAACTTCACCTGCTTTTCAAGAGAAGAGATTTTGTTACGCATATCTACAAACCCTGCGCCGTCATAATTTGCAGCCTTACCGGGTGCAGAGCCGCTCGCAGGCTCTATTTGTGATAATTGTGCCGCCGCATCATCGGCAGAAGCAATAACATCATTACTACGGGAAGCAGCCTTTTTATCAGAAAAATCTATTACCCCCGGCACTTTGCTGGTTACAACATTACGGACGATTTTCGGAGATTTTACGTTACTTCTTGTGATATTTGAAATTTTCACAGGCTCGGCATCTGCGACCTTGCTACTATCAGGCATTTCTGCATCGCTGGCATTTTCGACAGGCTTATAGTTATCGCTGCTTTTTTTCAGTTTTTCAGCCAGGACATCAATATAGCGCGGCTTATCAGAAGCAACCGGCTTTGCTTTTGTCAGAGTGCCGGAACCGTCATTTGTAGATGTCTGTTCAATTTCCGATGCTGAATTAAGCGAAGCCTCATCGGGCACATAATCAAAATCATCATCATTATTAAGTGCAATACCAACGCTTTCAACAGCACTCGTACATTCATTATATACAGGCATCTTTGCTTTCAGGCCGGTCAGATACAGGCGAAAATTATTGTCCCTGATCTGGATATCCATCACACCGGCATTGCTGATCTCTCTTGCAAATTCCAGATGTTCCGTTAGATCGCTGGTTATTGTGGTTTTTTTCGTTGCTATAGACGGCGCGACAACACGTGATATGCCGGGAACAAGAAGCTGTACCTCGTATTTCAAACCTTCTTGAAAAGCGGCCTGCCTGAAATCTATGTTCAGCGTGCTAAAACCTTCAGCATTACCGGACATTTCCACGATATAACCGTTATTAAGCTGGTTACTGATCGAGCAAATCGGATGACCGCCATCTTCTGGATTAACCCGCTCTACATTCCATTTCATCTTGGGATAGAAATAAAGCTCTGGCTCGTCGGCGCGAACATCAACGCTTACAAAACAAAGCCCAGCCAAAAAGAAGATAAAAATACCAGACGTTACAAACTTGGTGTAGGACATCTTAAAATAAAACCCTGAAATTGAAATAAGAATGGCACGGACGCGCCAAGTGATTCGTTACTACGCAGCATTTTTACAGTTTTCTTGATACCTAAAAAGGATTTAGCACTTTTTCTTAAACAATTTCTGGGGACAAAAATAGTGGCTTTACAAATATCCCGCAAATATAGGAGCGATTTGCGCAGGCTTTTTGGGGATGATAAATGCGCAAAAAAGCAAAAGAGCCGCACAAAAAGCAAGGCTCTTTCTTAAAAAGATTTACTTTAAAAAAGTTACTTTAAAAAAGTTACTGGGGCATCGGAGTCAAAGCAGGAGCTTCTTCCTCATCCATATTTTCCTCAGCAGCCTCTTCTTCAATCATGTCTTCTTCTGAAGACATCATATCATTAACAGAGTCCATTGCGGCCTCACCAGCGCCTTCAAGCACTTCACCGGCTTCCTTAACATCGTCAACGAAACCTTCCATCATGTCATCGGCGGGTGCAAAAAGCTCTCCATCCTCTTCGATGTCACGGCTTGGAACGAAAGTCCCTTCTTCCTGAAGCACATCAGGAGAAAGCTCCACAACGCCTTCATCAATTTTATTTTTATTGTTGTAATAGTTTATGCCAACGCCAATAGCGACGCCGACGAGTAAATAGATAGTCCATCTAACGAAACGATTTTCCATGATTATAGCCTCTTGTCCTTTTATATTATTGTATTATTCAAATAAGAGCAAAACGCATGCACACACATTTTCATTTACCTTTTTGAAAATTTTGCTCTTGCATGAATATGTTGCTTTCAAGTGTTTATAAATCTTTTATTGTAACTTGACAATCACCATTATTGCGGCAACTCTCAGAATCAACACAAAAAATAACTTTAGGGAAAAACAAATGCCGCACATCATCGTCGAATATTCCCGCCATCTTGAGGGGATCGTTAAAGTCCCTGATCTTGTGCAAGATCTACATATCGCGCTGGCAGCTCAGGGGGTTGATGAAACCAGCATAGTAAGCCGTGCCCGTGCTTGCGATTATGTGTCTGTTGGCGTTTTGGGAGTGAACGGACATATGCTGCACACAATGGTTCTTTTGTCGAAAGGTAGCGATACTCAGACCAAACGCAAATATGGCGATGTGCTCTATGATGTTCTCAAGGCAAGCGTTAGTGAGAAAGTTAAAAACTGTGCTGTGAGTCTTGAAATACGCGATATGGACAGCGATACATATTACACAAACTAATTACATAAAATCAGGAAATACCCATGACATCCAGTTTATCAGAGCGGGATATATGCCCATCGACAACCCATGTCACAAAAGGCGCGCTGCCCGCTTCGCGTAAAATCTATGTTGGCGATCTGCGCGTCCCGATGCGCGAGATATCTTTGAGCAACGGCGAGACCCTCACCGTATACGACTCTTCCGGCGCTTACACAGACGATAACGCACAGCTCGACATCGCGCGCGGCCTCCCCAAAATCCGTGAGAGCTGGATCAAAGATCGCGCAGCAAAATCTCATCCCATCACCCAGCTCGCCTGCGCAAGGCAAGGCATCATCACGCAGGAGATGGAATACATCGCCATCCGCGAGCAGGAATGCTGCGAGGATAGAGCGCACATCACCCCCGAATTCGTCCGCAAAGAAATCGCCGAAGGCCGAGCCATCATCCCCGCCAACATCAATCACCCCGAATCCGAGCCGATGATTATCGGCCGCAACTTTCTAGTCAAGATCAACGCCAATATTGGCAACTCTTCCGTGACCAGCTCTATCGGTGAAGAGGTTGACAAAATGGTCTGGGCGCTGCGCTGGGGCACAGATACGGTGATGGATTTATCGACCGGCGATAACATCCACCAAACACGTGAATTCATCATCCGCAACTCCCCCGCGCCGATTGGCACTGTGCCGATGTACCAAGCGCTGGAAAAGGTGAACGGCATAGCCGAAGACCTGAACTGGGAAGTCTTCCGCGACACGCTTGTAGAACAGGCCGAGCAGGGAGTGGATTACTTCACCATCCATGCGGGCGTGCTAAAGGATTACGTGCCCCTAACCAAAAACCGCACCACCGGAATCGTCTCGCGCGGCGGTGCAATCATGGCCAAATGGATGATGAGCCATAATAAAGAGAGCTTCCTTTACGAGCATTTCGAAGATATCTGCGAAATCATGAAGGCCTATGACGTCGCCTTTTCGCTTGGCGATGGCCTGCGTCCCGGCTCAATCGCCGATGCCAATGACGCCGCCCAGTTCGCCGAGCTTGAAACGCTGGGAAAGCTCACAAAAATTGCATGGAACCACGATGTTCAGGTAATGATCGAAGGCCCCGGCCACGTCCCGATGCACAAAATAAAGGAGAACATGGACAAGCAGCTCGAAGAGTGCCACGAAGCCCCGTTCTATACTTTAGGGCCACTCGTCACCGACATAGCCCCCGGCTACGACCATATCACCAGCGGCATTGGCGCGGCGATGATTGGCTGGTTTGGCTGCGCGATGCTGTGCTATGTTACGCCAAAGGAGCATTTAGGCCTGCCCAATAGAGACGACGTAAAAACCGGAGTGATAACCTATAAGATCGCCGCCCACGCAGCAGATTTGGCCAAAGGCCATCCGGGCGCTCAAGCCAGAGACGACGCCATGTCCCGCGCCAGATTTGCTTTTAGGTGGGAAGATCAGTTCAATATTGGCCTCGACCCCGACACCGCCCGCAAAATGCACGACGAAACCCTCCCCGCCGCCGGAGCCAAAAACGCCTCGTTCTGCTCCATGTGCGGCCCCAAATTCTGCTCTATGAGAATCTCACAAGATGTGAGGGATTATGATGGGGATGGAAAAGGTGATTAAGAGGAAGCGGCTTAGGCGGTCAATTTATTATGTATAACAATGTGTTGTGCAGAAGTGTTGACGGCGAGTCTGAAAAATGTATAATTACGGAGTGTAGATTAATCTGCTTCTAGCAATTAATCAAAAAGCCTCTCGGAATCCGAGGGGCTTTTTATTATTGAAGTTTATGCCGCTTTATCAAACTTTGTCATATAAGAATCTATTTTTTTCAAAAGATCTAATATTCCTGTTAATTCATAGGCATTACCTAACTGAGTTTTATGCTGATGTCCTGAAATTCTGGATATATATCCCTTCGTTTCAAGGTTAAGGAGTGTTCTTTGTATCTGTCTTATACTTAAATTTAATTTTTTATTGAAACTAGAGTTTTTTATAATGGGTAAAAAATCCTGTTTTTCTAATTCACATATCAACAGAGTCAAAATCCACATTTCTGTAGGTGTGATTTTTTGTTCTTCTCTGCTTATAAATTCATTAGATGATAAAAGAAGATGGAGGTTTCTAGTAAGGTTGGTTTTTGATTCGTTATGGTTAGAATCACAGCAACATTTGTTCGACATAATAGACCTCCCGCGTCATAAATGTCATTATAAAGATCGTTCATGGTGTATATAAAATCTATTGATAAATAGCAGTTTATTAGGACTTTGGCAAGAATTGATTTTAGAAAATCAAGGGTGACATTTTTGTCGTTGACATATTAAAGTAATATGTTTAAGAATCTATGGCAAAGTCAGAAGCAGATTAATCTACACACAAATATTTGTTTCTGGCTTCCTTTAAACTTTAAAACATAGGAGCCTTAATAATGGCAAATTACTTTGTAAATAAGAACGAACAGTCTACTGGTGAAAACGAGGTGCACCGTGAAGGGTGCGAATGGCTGAAGAAAGCTAAAGATGTAGAATATTTGGGTGATTATCCCTCATGCCATTCTGCTGTAGCGGAAGCTAAAAGAAGAGGGTACAACGCGGACGGCTGTTATTATTGTTGTAATGACTGTCACACACGCTAGTGTCACGGGAACGGGGGCATTGCCCCCGTTTTTCCTACCGAATTCAGATAAAACAGGAGGAACGAAATGAGTTCTAAAAAGAAAATAGTAAATGCTCGAGCTGATAGCGATGGCGACATTACCCACGTATTGT
Organism: Alphaproteobacteria bacterium; assembly: GCA_018399685.1. Classification (GTDB taxonomy): domain Bacteria; phylum Pseudomonadota; class Alphaproteobacteria; order Micavibrionales; family Micavibrionaceae; genus UBA1672. The sequence continues at coordinate 7,521 of JAGYOK010000001.1, forward strand.
TCGAAGGAAATCAAAACTACACTTCCGTTGAAAGGGCTATACCTATGGCGGATAGGGGTGATATCGAGAATACGCATGTTGTTCGTGCAAGTGACAAAAAAATACACTTGAGAACTAACCCCGACCGAAGCGCTAATAATAATTTAGACACTATGGCCGGAGATATATAAAAAAGCATAACTTCAGTTATGCAACGCCCGACCCAAAATAATCCCCCTCTATCCGTCATCCCCGCCGCGGCATTCTTCAACAAGGCTGCCCCTAAATCAAATCCTTATATTTCCTTAGCTCTGTCAGTGTTTTGACCAAACCCTGCGCCTCCAATTTATTTAAAAATTGGTCTACTGTATACGGAGGGTTATTCAGACAAGCACGCTGTTCTTTTGCGGCTTTTGCAACGATATCGGGATGCAAATTTATCAAGTGCCATATAAAATCATCGGGATGTTGTGCTTCAGTGTCGTACTGGCTTAGGACATCTTTAGGGAAGTCTTTTAGATTGCTTGTGACAATCAAATCGCATTTTCCTTTTATCGCAGCAGCAAGGACGTGCCGATCATCTGGATCAGGGAGCTTCAGCATTGGAATAAAAGGTTCGTAACCCTCGATTAACGCGTCATAAATATGTTGATTCATTAAATCTTTAGCACGTTCCAGTTTCTTACGATCCCTGTTAGGTTCTTTGATGAGTAACGCATTTATCCATTCATCATGAATTTGATTTGTCCATCTGGCTTTGAACGTTCCTGTCGTGGCAAGACGCATGAGCAAGTCACGCAGAGGGGCGGGGTATAATACACAGGCATCATATAAAACAGTAAATCTGGACAAGTTCTAGTACCCCATATCCTCTTCTTGCGATAGCTCTGTGAGTTTTTTTAGAACGCTCTGCCTTTTTTCATCCTCTTTGTTTTTGTAAGCCATCAAATCACAATAATAAACGCGACGGTGTGACCCAACCATATGGCAAGGTAATTTTTCCTCTTTAATTAATTTATTGATATAAGGTCTGGAAACATTAAGGATATTTGCAGCTTGCTGTGTTGTAAGAATTGCATCCATAGGAATTACGGACACAGCTTTTCCTTTAGCTATTTCTTCCAAAATGCTCATAAGCATATGAATAGCCATAGCAGGAACCTTAAAGGGCTCGCCTTGATCGGCTACACTAACTTCTGCGAATTCTCCCAATTCAGGAATCATTGAAGCGAGGCGCCTGCTCGTTTCAGAGGCCATTTCACTGTCTTGGAGAGTTGGAATAGATTGTCCCATTCTTTAGCTCCTATAATATTATGAATAATCATCTTGTATAATTCTAACACATTTGTTTTAGTAAACGCAATAAACGAAATATCCGAAACAAAAGAATCCATAATTTTTTCAAAATTCGGGCATGACGAATGGGGGGGGACGCCTTCAATGAATCGGAAGTGACAATAAAAACCCCGCCGGCGAGATTGAATCCAAGGGCGCGGGTATATATCTTTGCTATATATTTTCTTGGAAATCTTTGCCTAATATAAGGTATCAAAATACATTCTCAATAGCTTTTCGCGGCAAAAGCGCGCGTATATCGATATAGTATATACATATACCCCCCGTATATCCCCTTTATATATGTGTTAGGAGCCTAGGGGCATATCTTCGCCCTTAAAAACGATCATAACACAAAAACCAGATAAAGGGAAGAAATTCCTAACAATACGCAAACATTGCCAAATCCCCTAACTTCGTGTAGCACTCATCTTCAAATACAAATGAAGGCACATCAAAACAATGACGACACCCGAAACCCTCGACGAGTTTATCCTTTCCGCTGCCACCGATGAGTGGCAGAAGACCGCCGTTTTGATCTCCAAAGTCTTTGATAACCCTGCCTTTGACAGCGCCGCCAACAAAGCTCAGGACGTAGCGGAGCGGCTTTATATCCTCGTTGATAACGGCAGATTAGAGGCCACCGGCAACATGCGCCGCTGGCGTGACAGCAATATCCGGCTTGTCAAAAAGGCTTAAACCCCAAGCTTTCCCGCCATATTTTTAAGAAATTTCTTCTTCATCCGCTCGCACTGACCCATGCTAAAGCCAAGGCCTTCGCGGATATCATCGAGCATAATCAGCTCATCATCATTCATGTCGCCATCAGCCGCCAGAACATAAAGGGAGGCGGTAATCATTTGTTTTTTCAGCATTTTATTGAGCACAGGCTTGACAGTTGCCAGCTCGGTTTTAATGTCCGTTCCTTCTTCCAGCATCCCTTCAGCCGTGTATCTGATCGTCTCCTCATCAAGCGTAGAACCCGTAAGGTGTTGAAATATATTTGATATTTTGTCTACCTCCGAGTCCTGAATTTTGCCATCGGCAATCGTAATAGCCAGCATACATCTGAGCAGCCCAACGGAAAACACGTTGCTATCCCCCGCATGCAGGGTTTTGTAGTCGTACATGTGGTCATCAATAGCGCCACCGGCCAGCGCGATAACGCTCAAAACCATATAGGCTCCACCGACCAAAGCCATAAAAATACTTACTTTTAATATATTTGGATCATCTATGATCCCGAAGAAATTCCCCCCCATACCAAGAGCGCCAATTACAAACATAGCCGTTCCGGCGCCCATAAATTTTGTACTTATCATAGATTAATCCTTATTTATCCCACATCACTCAAGGAAGAATCCTAGCAGGTAAGATTCTTGATATAAAGTATTATTTAGCCCCTGATGCTAAAGAACTTCCAGCATTTCGGCAACTAGAGGGTGGCGCACAATGTCCCCCTGATCGAGGCGGCACACAGCAACATTCTTTAGTTTATCCAGCCTTCTTGAAATGTCCGGCAGCCCTGACATGCCATCCAGCAAATCTGATTGATCAGGGTCGCCGGTCACCACCATAGTGGAGTGCCACCCCAGCCGCGAGAGGATCATCTTGAGCTGCCCGTACGTGCAGTTCTGCGCTTCATCAATCACGATGAATGAGTTATTCAGCGTCCGCCCGCGCATAAAGCCAATAGGGGCAATCTCGATCGTACCGTCTTCCAGCAACTGCCGTACGCGCTTGCCGCCCATCCGGTCGCCCAGAGAATCGTACAAAGGCCGCAAATAAGGAGCCATCTTCTCTTGCAGATCCCCCGGCAGATAGCCCAGAGATTCCCCGGCTTCCATGGCGGGGCGCGAGAGAATAATGCGCTCAATATCGCCTTTTTCCAGAGCCTCTACCGCCGAGGCTACAGCAAGATATGTTTTGCCTGTACCTGCCGGACCGATTGCTATAGTCAGGCTATAGTCTTTAATTGATTGTAATAGCTTTTCCTGCCCTTCTGATCGCGGCTTGATATTCTTGACATACTTTTTATCGCGCCGCCCGTCTATCTCTGTGTCCAGCGGGTGCCAGCTATCTTTCTTAAAAGATGAGGGGTGCACTATGTTTTCTTTATAAGAAGCTGTGTTGCTGCGGGATTTTCTTGTTTTTTTGGCCATGGTTTGGATGCTCCTGCTTATGTGGGGAGGGGAAGAAAATGCGAATATGAATTTGGAGGGATTTTATAAATTTTATAAAAAGACCTGAAAGAGAGTATGCTTCTCCTTCTGATCTTATAAGACCGTTCTATAATAATCAGGAAGGATATTATGTACGATACATTCACGAAAACATGATAGCATAAACCAGAAGTAAAAAGCCATTTTTTATACGATATGTCTCTTTTATCTGTGCAAGAATGTGTGAAATGCGCTAAATATATGGTATCTTCTTCCGATAGTGTAGGCCATGTGCTTTATACTGTTTTTAGCTTCGTTTAAGGAAAAGTCATGTCAGCACGTTTATATATCAGGCCGCTATACTTCATCATTATCTTGCTGGTTATTATCGCGGGTATTGTTGGTATTGCTGATATCGCCATGGCTCAAAGCTATACAACTAGAATGACGGCAACTAATTCATCGTCTACAAATTCTGAGGCCGTAAAATGCAGTAGCGAAGATATTAGAATTATTAATAAGTTTGACCGCAAGGCAAAACGTAATTTGAAAGAGGCGCTTGAAGATTTCGATATAGGAGATAATAGAGCCTTGAAGGAAACGGAAAATAGTGTGAAAATCAAGACTAAAGCTGTAAACTTCTTTTCTTCTGACGAATATATTCAAATGATGCCAGTTTACGAACGCTGCGGCAAAAACATCCCTGTATTATATAATGCGCAAACCCCGTTTTGGTTTCCTGACCAGAATGATGGCAGCCCTTCATGTCCGAGCTGTTCAAAGAGATAATAAATTACTTTAATAAAAATAACAGGAAAGCTTGCTTGATAGCGGGCGCTTATGCTTTCCTTGTCTTTAGCACTATATACTGGCAACATAATTTTAACCATTTAACATATATTGATCCTAAATGAGCATAACTTACGAAGATGTGTGCGTAGCACAAGACAGAATAAATGGCGCGGTTATAAGAACACCGACAATCAGGGCAACCAGATTATCAATGCTCTTGGGAATTGATCTTTATCTCAAACTGGAAAACTTGCAGCATACAAGCGCGTTTAAAGCGCGTGGAGCGCTCAACAAACTCCTGACACTCGATGAAGAACAGCGCAAAAAAGGCGTTATAGCGTGCAGCGCTGGCAATCATGCGCAGGGCGTTGCTTATAATGCGGCGAATTTGCGAATTCCTTCAACCATTGTGATGCCTGTGCATACGCCGTTTAACAAGATCAAACGTACGGAAGATTTTGGCGCCAGGGTCGTGTTGCATGGCAAGGACTTTGACCAGTCAGTCGGTGAGACTTTGAGGCTGGCCAAAGAAAAGGGTTTGACGCTTATTCACCCTTTTGATGATCCGGCAGTAGCCGCAGGGCAGGGAACTCTCGGTCTTGAAATGATGGAGCAACAGCCCGATCTTGATGTCGTCGTTGTTCCCATTGGCGGCGGTGGACTTATCGCCGGTGTCGCAACCGCTGTTAAAGGCGTAAACCCGGATATTGAGGTTATCGGCGCTCAGGCTGAAAGTTTTGATGCCATGCTTGCTATGACAGAAAACCGCTCTTTTATCGTAGGAAGCCCCACTATTGCAGAAGGTATTGCTGTTAAAGAGCCCGCCGAAAGCAACTTTAAAATCATTAAAAAACTGGTTGACCAGATTTTTACAGCCAACGAACGTGAGATAGAGCGAGCTATATACAATATCCTTAATGAAGAAAAGCTGGTAACCGAAGGAGCCGCCGGAGCCGCTCTGGCCGTTATCATGAAGAACGCGGCATACTTCAAAGGCAAAAAAGTCGGTATGGTAGTTTGCGGCGGGAACATCGATTCACGCATGCTTTCGACATTGATTTTGCGAGGCCTTGTCCGCGATGGAAGCATTACCCGCCTCACATTTGAAATTGATGACACGCCGGGGCAGCTTTCGGATATTTCACGGATTATCGGCACTTCAGGAGCTAACGTTATCGAGGTTATTCATCAGCGCATGATGCAGACTGTCTCATTAAAACGGGCAGAGCTTGACGTAGTAATCGAGGCACGGGATCGCCACCATGTCGAGGAAATAGTTGCTACTTTAGAAAAAGAGGGCTTTTCGGTTAATGCATCAAGCGATGTTTAAGCGTCGCCGGAGCATCCTTTGTCGTCACAACAATCAGGGTTTTTTTCGCAGCATTTTGCGCATTTGCCGTGTACTTCAATATTCCAGTATTGTGTACAAAAGCCTTGAGAGCAAACGGCCTCTTGCAGAGTATCCGGAATATCACATAAATGAATTTCCCCAACATTTCCGCATGAATCGCAAATCGTAAATTGCGAGCCTTTGTGCTTGTGATCGGAATCACATGATATATAAGAGTTCAAAGATTCAATGCGGTGGGCAAAACCATGTTGGGTTAGAAACTCCAGCGCTCTATATGCTGTTGGCGGCTTGGGGTTTTTTATATCATTACCCATAAGATCCAATACCTCATATGCGGTAATGGGTTTTTTTGCTTTTTGCAAAATTTTAAACGCGCTTAACCTTGGCGGAGTAAGGCGTAAATGATTGCTAGTACAATAGGTTATGAATTTTTTTTCTGATCTTTTTGTCATGGCGTTAGTATACGTATATTTTGCTAATATATCTATCTCTAATAAAACAATTTTAACAATCATTCAAAGAGTTTTATATATTGCTCATATCCTTCTTTTTTTAAGTTGTCTTTGTGTATGAAGCGCAAGGACGCCGAGTTTATACAATAACGGAGGCCTCCTTCTTCCTTCGGTCCATCATCAAATACATGCCCAAGGTGAGTATCACTCTTGGCAGAACGTACTTCTGTGCGCGGTATGATGAGTTTTTTATCCCCTTTTTCTTTTAATGCTTTATCTTTTATTGGTTTAGTAAAGCTCGGCCAGCCTGTTCCTGAGTCATATTTATCATTCGAAGAGAATAGTGGCTCTCCGCTCAGTACATCGACGTAAATTCCCGGCTCTTTATTATCCCAATACTCATTCTTAAAAGCCGGTTCTGTGCCATCATGCCGGGTCACATATTTCTGCATGTCTGTAAGCCGTTCCATTGTGCTTTCTCTTGTTTTGTTATGTAATGTTCTCTCACTTTGCGCATAACTCATGCCTGTATACCCACCTAACGCAAGCATGACTATTGTTGTTCCCATAAAGTTATTCAAAGGCATTATATTAAATCCCTCACTGATTTCATCATCACGTTTTGCAAAGAGTACTATTTTAATACTATTTCGTGAATAAGCAACAAAATGTTACTTTGTATGCATATAATTTTTTGTTCCAAAGCAAAATCATCATGGTTTAAGCAAAAATGCTGCACCATAGCAACAAAAGGTGCGGCTAAAAATCAAAACAGGCGTGCGTTTTTAAAAATCTCTGCTACATTAGCTTCGGACTAAAACAGGATATTAAAAAACGGACTTGGAAAATACAGTAAAATGAAAAGACAAAGACAAACTAAAATACTTGCAACAATCGGACCTGCTTCAAACAGTGAAGAAATGATCGAAAAGCTCTTTTTGGCGGGGGTTGATACATTTCGTATGAATTTTTCTCATGGTTCCCATGAAGACCACAAAAAAGTGCACGAGCGTATCCGCAGCGTGGAAAGTAAATATAACCACCCCATCGGTATTTTAGCAGATATGCAAGGGCCAAAATTTCGCATCGGGCGCTTTGAAAATGATTCCATTCCTTTAAAAGAAGGCCAGGCTTTCCGTTTTGACTCTGATGAGGCTTTGGGCGATGAAACGCGAGTAAATCTCCCGCACCCCGAAGTTCTTTCTTCTATGGATGTAGGCAGCCAGATTTTTCTGGATGACGGAAAAGTGCGTGTCGAAATCACAGGTAAAGGCGATGGCTATCTGGATGGTATAGTTCAATCAGGATCGGCCTTGAGCAATAATAAGGGTTTTAACATCCCCGGTGTTGTCCTGCCTATTCCGGCATTGACGGAAAAAGACAAGGTAGACCTTGATTATGCCCTGTCGCTCGGCGTGGACTGGATCGCACAGAGCTTTGTACAAAAGCCTGAAGACATCATCGAAGCCAAGGAGATTATCAGAGGTCGCGCAGGTATAATGGCCAAGATAGAGAAGCCTTCCGCTATTGAACATATCGACGCGATTATTTTGCAGGCAGACGCCATTATGCTTGCTCGTGGTGATTTGGGCGTGGAAATACCGCCAGAGAAGGTTCCCGCGGTACAAAAAGATGTTTTACGCCGCGCACGCAAGCAGGGTAAACCGGTTGTTGTTGCAACACAGATGCTCGAATCCATGATAACCAATTCCCGCCCCACCCGTGCAGAAGCCTCTGATGTGGCGACTGCTGTATATGATGGCGCGGATTGCGTTATGCTCTCGGCTGAAACGGCGGCAGGGAGCTATCCCGAGCAAAGCGTTATCATTATGGATCGTATCGCAATTTGTACGGAAGAAGACGTTTTATACAAGGAAATGATGAAAAAGGCGCGTCCCTATAATACAGAGAGCTTTGCTTTCGATGCCATTACTACGGCAGCCTATCATGTCGCCAGAGACTTGAAAGCCAAAGCGATTGTGAATTACACAACAGGAGGCGGAACCGCTTTGAGCGCTGCCCGCCAACGTCCGGGTGTCAGGGTTTTGGCTCTTACGCCAGATGTTAATGTTGCAAGACGTCTTGCGATTTCATACGGCGTTCATCCTATTCATGATGAGCGGGAAATGGATTTTTCCGGGCCAAGCAGACACGCCTCCAAAATTGCAATAAATGAGGGATACGTAGAAAAAGGTGATCGCTTTATCATGACGGCAGGCGTTCCCTTTGGCGTTGCAGGGACAACCAACATTTTACGTGTTGTCGATGTAGAAGAGTAGAACAATTAGGTCCTGACCCTAGGTCTTAACCCTAGATCATCGCCATTCCGCCATTCACGTGGATAGTCTGGCCTGTGATGTACGTTGCTTCCTCGCTCGCTAAAAAGACAGCCGCAGCCGCGATATCATCCCCTGTTCCCATTGTGCCGGTTGGAATAGTCGCGTTAATTCGGGCTTTTTGATCTTCGGTGAGAGCATCAGTCATAGGCGTAGCAATAAACCCCGGCGCAATACAGTTCACCGTAATGCCTCGCGTAGCCACTTCCGCAGCCATAGCCTTGCTCCAGCCGATCATACCGGCTTTGGAGGCTACATAGTTACACTGTCCGGGATTGCCGGTTACACCAACGACAGAGGCAATATTGATGATTCGGCCATAACGGCGCTTCATCATTCCACGCTGAACAGCCTGAGCCAGCTTGAAAGTGGCGCTCATGTTCACATCTATCACACTTTGCCAGTCTTCAGAGCTCATGCGCATAGACAGACCATCGTGTGTTAGTCCTGCGTTATTCACAAGAATATCAATTTTGCCCATAGCCTCATCAGCGCGCTTAACAAGACCTTTAACATTATCATCGCTGGACAGGTCTGCTGCAAGCACATGAACCCGCTCGCCCAGCTCTTCAGCAAGGGCAGCCAGCTTTTCTTCATTTCTTCCCGATATGGCAACCACCGCCCCTTGTGCATGCAAAGCACGGGCAATGTCTCCGCCTATTCCACCTGTGGCACCAGTTACAAGTGCGCATTTATTTTTGAATCCAAACATGCTATTAACCTTTTCTTAAAACATTTGATATATGGTTTAAACACCAGCAATAGGCTTGTAAAGGGGCAAACGAAATGGGTGTGCCAGTACCTTTAAGGATAGACTTCAACCGCACGGCGGGTGTGTACACGCACGGTATCTTTGCCGAGGTACCATCTCTCATGATAGAAGAGGAAACATTCCTTGATATATTCGAGCCCATAGGCCGTATTCTAAAAGAAGATGAACTCTTTATGGCCGAACCGGATATTCCCGACATGATTGATGAAATGCGCACGATGTGTCTAGAAGCACATGCGACGAGTACAAGAGGGAGTTTTGCTCGTGAAGACCGAAATAAACTCATTAACACACTCCAGAGCATAAAAGAAAAGGCTGAAGAGGGTGTAGATGAAAATGGTATGCGTGCTGCTGACATGAGTTTCTTCTCTTTGCATAATTTAATCCATGAAATCCGTGAGGCAGCCATGATCCACGGTGAGTACCTCAATAACGCTCACGTGGCAGAGGCCTTGGATAAAGTTGCAGACAACATCCAGTCCAGCAATAACCACCTCTGGCGTCCACAAAAATTGCCAAAATTTGCAATCGCGGATGATTATAAAGATCCTGCTTCACTTGATGTGGCCTAAGAATTTAACTTCTCAATTAAAGCATCAATATCCGCTGGCGTTCCAACACTTTGCGTAGCTATGGAGCGATCAATTCGGCGCACAAGTCCACAAAGTACTTTTCCTGCGCCAATCTCTATCATATCGGTTACACCTTGCTGGTGCATATAAAGCACAGATTCGCGCCAGCGCACTGCTCCGGTGATCTGCTCTACGAGCAGCCCTTTAAGAGCATCAGGATCATTTTGCGCATTTGCTGTAATATTGGTAACAACGGGAACTAATGGTGCATTAAACATTGTTTCCGCCAAAGCCCTCTCCATCTTTTCCGCAGCCGGAGCCATAAGCTCGCAATGAAAGGGAGCGCTCACAGGTAAAGCTACAGCTCGGCGTGCGCCTTGTTCACTGGCTATTGTAATCGCGCGCTCCACAGCTTCCTTATGGCCGCTAATCACCACTTGCCCAACCGAATTATCATTAGCAGCTACGCAGACTTGCCCCTGCGCCGCTTGTTCAGCAATCCTGGCTACTACATCGAAATCCAGCCCTAATATAGCGGCCATACCACCGACACCGACGGGCACGGCCTGCTGCATGGATTGCCCGCGCAGCTTTAATAAACGCGCAGTATCGGCCAGAGAAATAACCTTGGCAGCGCAAAGGGCGGCATATTCTCCCAAAGAATGCCCGGCTACAAATTTACATGTAGTGGACACATCAATTCCCGCCTGTTTCTTTAGAACATTTATAACAGCCATTGATACAGCCATAAGGGCAGGCTGAGTATTTTCGGTAAGGTTCAGGTCTGATTCCTCGCCGTCAAACATCATGGCGCAAAGCCTTTGTGACAGGGTTTCATCGATTTCCTGAAAAGTTTCACGCGCCTCGGCATAGCTTTCGGCCAAGTCTTTTCCCATACCGATGAATTGCGATCCCTGACCGGGAAATACAAAAGTAACAGCCATTATTTAAATCCTCTATTTTTGTACAATTAACGATCAAGAAAGTATGAAAAACGGTTACTTTGTCAATGTTTTTATTACCATGGCATATAACAGAATATAAAAAGCAGACCTCTATACATAAAAAAACTTGCGCTTTCCGGCAAAATAGCTATAGTCTGCCCACTTTAATGAACCTCGCTAGCAGGAAAGGCCTTGTTAGCTAACCCGAGAGGAGAGAAAGATGCCTTATTATGAAACCGTGTTTATAGCACGGCAAGACCTGACGGATGCTCAAGTCAAAACAATGACTGAAAGTTTCGTAAAAATCATTACAGATAATGATGGTAAAGTTCACAAAACAGAGTTTTGGGGATTAAAGCCCTTTGCCTATCGCATCAACAAAGCCCGTAAAGGCCACTATGTGTTGCTAGAGCTGGACACACCAGCCGCTGCTTTGCATGAGATGGAGCGCCAAATGCGCCTTCATGAAGATGTTGTGCGTCACTTGACCATCCGTGAAGAAGCCCTGTCAGAAGGCCCTTCGGTTATGATGGAAAAGTATGATCGTGACGAAGATTCAAAACCTGTAAGAAAACCATACAATAAGAAGGAGAGTGCATAATGTCTGCTGCTGATGCTCCAACTGTAAAACGTCCATTTTTCCGCCGTAAAAAGACCTGTCCGTTTGGAGGTCCGAATGCGCCTGAAATTGATTGGAAAAACACAAGATTACTAGGCCGTTTTATCTCCGAGCGCGGGAAAATTATCCCAAGCCGTATCACCGCAGTATCCCAGAAAAAACAGCGCGAGCTTGCAAAAGCAATTAAACGCGCTCGTTACATGGGTTTATTGCCATATGTTCAACATGATACTGACCAGGGCCATCAGGGTCGTCGGTAATCAAGAGTAAAGATTTGGAGAAAAGATAATGTCATCTACTACACAAGTCATTTTGCTTGAGCGCGTAGAAAAGCTTGGGGAGCTTGGCGATATCGTCAATGTAAAACCCGGCTTTGCCCGTAACTATCTGTTGCCACAGAAAAAAGCGTTGCGCGCCAACAAAGAAAACATGGCCTATTTTGAAGCACAGAAAAAAGTTCTTCAAGAGCAAAACGATAAACAACGCGCCGAAGCAGAAAAGATCGCCAAGAAAATCGACGGCGTGAAAATTTCTATTATCCGTCAGGCATCTGAAGCAGGGCAGCTATTTGGCTCTGTCGCTTCACGTGATATTGCACAAGGCATTTGCGATGCGACAAAAGAAAATGTTACACGTTCAATGATTGATTTAAATCAGAATATCAAGACAATCGGTCTTATTCCTGTAACAGTTATTTTGCACCCGGAAGTAAAAATCGAAGTGGTTGTTAACATCGCGCGTTCTGCTGAGGAAGCAAAAATCCAGTCAGAAACAGGCCGCGCTTTGGTTGCTAATGCGCAAGCTGAAAAACCATCAAAAGAAGAAGCTCCTGTAGAGGAAGCCTTGGCCGAAGAATCTTCTACCGAAGAGGCTCCAAAGGAAGAAGCTGCCCCTAAAGAAGAAAAAGCAAAAAAAGAAAAGAAATCTTCTAAAAAAGAAGAAAAAGCTGAATAGTCTTCTTTTAAGGTGATAAAATTTTTAAAAGCCCCACGCATTTTTTGTAGGGGGCTTTTTTATATCCCCGTTATTCACAGCCTAAAACGCAGAAGCGCTGGCAGATTGCCGCCTTGTTTGCTAGCCTCCATCTCATGATTAGTGACACAATGATTAAATCTGTTGATTCTGGCTATGGTCAGGAATCAACAAAAGGAAGCAACAACCCGCATTATCGTGTTTTGCCGCACAATATTGAGGCCGAGCAAGGCTTGCTCGGAGCGTTGCTGATTGATAACCGCGCCCATGAGAAAGTTGCGGATTTGCTCCGCGCCGAGCATTTTTTCATGCCCGTACATCAGCGAATATACACCGCTATAAACCAGTTTATTGAGCGCGGCCAGACGGCCTCTCCGGTCACCTTGAAAGGTTATTTTGAAAATGATGAAGACCTCGCAGAATTAGGCGGCGGGGTCTATCTGGCTGATCTGGCCGGAAGCATCATTAGTGTGATTAACGTCTATGACTACGCCCAGACAATATATGAGCTGTTTATGCGCCGCGAGTTGATCGCTCTAGGCGAAGATGTGGTAAACGACGCGCACTCCTTGCGCCTCGAATCAAGCGCCACAGACACGATCGAGCAAGCGGAATCGCGACTTTTCTCTTTGGCTGAAAACGGTGAGTCGAACGGGGGATTTGTTTCCCTGCGCGATTCGGTTCTGGTTTCTATTGAAATAGCTGAAAAAGCCTTTAAGGCCAAAGGCCATGTCACGGGATTTACAACAGGTTTGCGTGATATGGATAAACAGCTTGGAGGCTTTCATTCCTCGGATCTTTTGATTTTAGCAGGGCGCCCATCAATGGGTAAGACGGCTCTGGCCACCAATATGGCATTTAACTCTGCGCGTATTTATGCCAAAACCGGCGGTAAAGAGGGCGCTCGCGTTGGCTTCTTTTCTCTTGAGATGTCTGCCGACCAGCTAGCCACTCGTATTCTGGCCGATGTAGCCAGCATTTCCAGCCATGCAATAAAACAGGGGAATATTAAACAGGAAGATTTTCAAAAATTCGTTAAAGCAGCTCAGGAGCTATCACAGATTCCGCTATATATAGATGATACACCGGCTCTAAGTATCGGAGCGCTGCGAACCCGTGCGCGTCGATTAAAGCGGCAACACGGTCTGGATATGCTGGTAGTTGACTATCTCCAGCTATTGCGAGGAACAGGCTCGCGCCAGAGTGAGGCTAACCGTGTTCAGGAAGTTTCCGAAATTACCCGAGGTCTCAAGGCCATTGCCAAGGAATTAAACATCCCTGTTCTCGCCTTGTCCCAGCTTTCCCGTGCGGTTGAGCAGCGCGAAGATAAACGCCCGATGCTTTCCGACCTGCGTGAGTCAGGCTCCATTGAGCAAGACGCAGATGTGGTGATGTTTGTCTATCGTGAAGAATATTACCTTCATCGCGCCGAACCCGAAATTGGCACTGAAAAGCATATGAGGTGGCAGGAAAAATGCGAACGTGCCCTTAATATTGGGGAATGTATTGTCGCCAAAGCCCGTCACGGCCCTATCGGAAATGTGCGTATGCATTTTACAGGAGAATATACCCGATTTAGCGACCTTGACGAAATTCACGACAAGAATATGGGTTATTAAATATGTGTGCAATGAGCGGTGAGCTTACGATTGATATAGGGGCGTTAAAGCGCAACTACAAAGCTCTCGACATAGTAAGCACACCTGATTGTGAAACAGCATGTGTGGTCAAAGCCAATGCCTATGGTCTGGGCGCAGATAAATGCGCACCGGCTTTGTACGAGGCAGGCGCGCGCAGCTTTTTTGTTGCGACAAGCGAGGAGGGCGCGGCTTTGCGCAGTATACTCCCGCAAGACGCAGATATATATGTTCTTGGAGGTTTGGACTTTGGCGACAAGCAGGCAAGGGCTGGTATTATCCCGGTTTTGAATTCTCTGGCTGAAATTGAACAGGCGCGCAAAATAGGGAACAATCTCCCCGTAGCTTTACATTTTGATACAGGCATGAACCGCCTTGGTTTGGGAGAGGATGAGGCGCAAGCGCTTTATCAGGAACCGTCAATCCTCGAAAGTCTGGATGTTCGTCTGGTGATAAGCCATTTTGCCTCTTCCGAAGAATTGGATAACCCCGGTAATAAAAGCCAGCTTTCGCGGTTTGATGAAATTATAGAGCGTACAAAACCACTTTTTCCAAATGCGCGCTATTCCATAGCAAACTCTTGCGGTTTATTTTTAGGGGCGGATCACCACTTTGATATGGTGCGCGCCGGTATAGCTCTTTATGGCGCCCACCCGACTTTGTTGCTTCAAGGGGATAATCCGGTGGAGCCGGTTGTTTCTTTGCAAGTCCCTGTGCTCCAGATCAGAACTGCCTTAAAAGGTACGAGCGCTGGCTATAATTCCACTTACAGATTTAGCGAGGATACTACACTCGCAGTCGTTTCGGCAGGCTATGCAGATGGTCTCCCGCGCAGCCTGTCGAATAACGGCACTTTATACTGGAAGGGCTATGCTCTGCCTATTCGGGGGCGAGTGTCCATGGATGCTATTATTTGTGATTTGGCAAATGTCCCCAAAGAGGAGCATCCAAAGCGCGGTGATATGATCGAAGTCTTCGGCTCCAGCCAGACTTTGGAATCTCTTGCTACCAGTGCAGGTACAATATCACATGAAATTGTGACATCTTTAGGGGCTCGCTATAAGCGGGTGTATAAACATACATAATAAAAAAGCCCCTTAAAAAAAGAGGCTCTTAAATTGTAATAGATTATCTCGATTATTTTACATCGTTGTAGAAAGAGTTGCCTCTTGATCTTGAGGGGTTTTATTCTGCGCTACCATTTCCTGAGCCTCCAAAGCATCAAGATCAGAACGTTTGACTATGTACGTTCCTTCTTCGATGTTGTTTTCCATCTTCTCGGCTTTCCACTGCAAAGCAAGTAATTTGCTTGTGTAGTTGTCAACTATCGCAAACTCTCCGTCTTTCCTGTGATCAAATACATTAATAAGAGAATAATGAGTGTGGAAGTCTTCTGTGGCATGGCCGTTAGTATTTTCTTTTCCGACAAGCCTTTCTGCATTTTCATTATATTGGGCGACCTGCTCGGCATAGTCTCCCCCGTACTTCACCATAAGATCATGGAAAGCTGTTTTTCCTGCTTCTCTGACAATATCCTTGTCCCCAAATTCGTGCCATGCGAGGCCGCCAAATTCACCATCCCTGATCTGGGAAATGCTTTGGTTAAATATTCTAACGTCTTTACTTACGGTGGCCTCAAATTCAAACGGCTTGTCCGGGTTTTTCAAACCTTGCTCTTTATAGGCAGTAAGAGCAGCTTGTTTAACGGCTTCTATATCTTCCGGGCGATGGATAGTTGGATCCCCGAACCGCCCCTTCATAACGTCTTCTAAGCTAAGTTCAAATCCCTTATCCTGATGACTAACTACGATTTCAAGCCGGAAAGGCTCGTTTATATCTTTTATGCCTCGCTCATCAAACGTTTTTTCTGCGGCTTCCGTGACCATTTTCTTGGTATGAAAATGAAGAGGATTAATACCGCCAAAATTTCCATCTTTAATCTGAGCCAGACTCAGTTCGAAAAGTTGCGGTTTTCCATCAATTTTGACCTCGAACTTAAACGGCTTGTGTGATTCTGCGTTCCTTATAAAATCCAGAGCCATAGCCGTTTCTTTTATGCTTTTATAACATTCTTGCATCTGTGTGCGGCCGGTTTCGAATTCTTCTTTCAAGTCTGCTATTTGTTCTTTGATGCTGACAAGGTCGGGATTTTGCATCCGCTCGGCATGCTCTTTTTCTACCAGCTGGATAATTCTTTGTTGCTCGGCAGTAAGCTCGCCCTCTTTCATTTTTTCAATATCTTTATATGTAAACGAAAGATCGGTGCTTTGCGCAACTTCACGGGAAACAGGATACATGTGAAGATCAGATTGCTTAAACTCTTCACTCAAAACTTTCGGAGCAGGAATAGTCGGGCTGTGCGATGCCACTAACATATCCGGGGCTGGGGTTGCTGGCTCGGAAATTATATCCTTAACCACAGGCTCATGTGATGCAATCAGCCCGTCATCCAGACCGAATTCTTCGAAAACAGTCTTAGGCTCTTGAGGAACAATTCGGTTTTGATCATCTACCATCGTGTTTGGATTAAGTGCCATAGTTGACATGGCGACCTCGTTTTGCGATGGGTTAACAGGAATTTCCTCCGTTACAGCTTCTTTTTCCTCAACAGGAGCCGGTTCTGGTTCAACCGTAAACGGAATATCGGTGCTTTGTACAACTTCATGAGAAATAGGGTACATATTAAGATCGGAAAAAGTATCCGCATCCGGAATTGTCGGGCTGTGCGATGCCATCAACATATCCGGGGCTGCTGGCTCGGAAATTATATCCTTAACCACGGGCTCATGTGATGCAATCAGCCCGTCATCCAGACCATACTCTTCAAAAACAGTTTCAGGCTCTTGGGGAATAATTCGGTTTTGATTATCCACTATCGTGTTTGGATTAAGCGCCATAGTTGACATGGCGACATCGTTTTGCGACGGAGCAATAGAAGCTTCCCTTTCAGGCGCTGGCTCTGGCGCATCTTCCTGCACAATCACTGTCGGGCCTGTTGGTTTAATATCCTTAATTTCCTCTTTTTCTTCAGGAGGAGATGGTTTTGGTTCAGCAGATACATCGGAAGCCTCGTACGCTTTACGGATAGCGCTGGCATCGGCTTTGGCAAGGCTTTGATAATAAGATCCCAATTCGCCGTCATTTACAATTGCATCAGCATCTTTGATAAATTTAGAGACAATCTCATCACCCATACCCTGCTCTGTCAGGAGTTCACGAAGATGTCCTTTTGTTGTGTCATTAAGTTCGCTTGTGATTTGGTCGGCAGGTACTCTGGCTTTTATCTGGGCAGCATACAGTAAAGACTCAAGGGCGGAGGCAGTTCCCGACCCTAAAATATCATCAACTTGATTTGTGCCGTTTTTAACTAGCACGCTTGTATTGATATCAACACCGGGGATTTTGTCCAGAGCCGCTTTGTTATCAAGCATAAACTGCTGGATATTTCCAGTTCTTCCATTAGATTGAATGATTTTCTCGGCCATTTACATCACCCTAATACTACCAGACCCGCCTTGGCCATTCTCTGTCTGTTTTCATGTATAGTTCTTCTTTTTTTCAGACAGTTACTAAATTTTAATGGATTACGCCAAAAAAAGCAAATTTTACCCCATCATTTTCATATTTTCTGGCAAAGCTATCTCTGATATAGGAGCATGTACCTTGTAAAATTCTGGCAAAAGCCTGAAATCCCACCATTCCTCAGCCAAAAGCATGATCGGAGTTTCGAGATTTTCTGAAGCTTTTACCATCGCATTATCAAGAATAGCCCTGTTTTGTTTAATTTTTCGTGAATGCTCACTCTTCCTGTGCGCTGGATTATGCTCGGGATGAGGGCTTTTCGCCAGAAAATCGAATGGGCATCCCATATCTATAAGATTTCCGCTCTCATCTTCCAGACCAATATCAATCGCCATGCCCCGCGGATGCCCGCCAATCCCGGGTGTCGAGAGCAGGCGCGGAGATTCCGTCCAGTGAGGATTATCAAGGGCGCGGCGCGTACGCATCATCGCCTCTTGAGCTTCTATCGTGCGTAAACCATCATAAAGGATAAAGCGCAAGCCGTGTGTTTCATAACAGGAGTTTGCCGCTTCGCAGACAATTTCGGCCAGCTCCCTATATAGCCAGAGCCTTGCATTTTCCCGATAAATCCGCTCACCGAACAGCAGGTTATCATCCCGCGCATAAGCGAGTTCAACGCGAAAATGATAACGCCCGGCAACATCATCCATGCATACAAGGTCTTTGGGGTTTATAGCTAATGTCAACAGGAAATCCTAACGCGATTTTTTAGTGGAAGGAGGCCGTATTTATTTATATTCAGTATAGACTGGAGACTGTATTTTCTCTAGTGTTTAGCTTTCTAAAAAAGATTTTATCGGTTAATTTTTATAATGAAAATTTTGTAATGAAAACAATACAAACAAATTCACTAATTGAAGCTCCGCTGGATTTCTTCAATAAAATAGGGGCAACCTTCCTGAATTTTCTGGCGGCTGTCGGGCGCCTTGTTAATTTTATGATACACAGCGTAAAACACTGTTTTCTGCCGCCATTTTACCCCTCACAGCTTATCCGCCAGCTTACCGATATCGGATATTATTCCCTGCCGGTTGTTGGCATGACCGCGCTTTTTACCGGAATGGTTCTGGCTTTGCAAAGCTATACGGGCTTTACCCGCTTTAATGCGGAAAGTGCGATTGCCGGTGTGGTGGTTTTATCTATCACGAGAGAGCTATCACCAGTGCTGGCGGGGCTTATGGTCGCCGGGCGGGTAGGAGCGGCCATAGCCGCTGAGATCGGCACTATGCGCGTGACCGAGCAAATAGATGCATTACGTACGCTTTCGGTAAATCCTTATAAATACCTTATAGCCCCACGCGTTTTGGCAGCAACTTTCATGCTTCCAATACTGGTTTTGATCGGTGATATTATCGGGGTTTATGGTGGATATGTCGTTTCTATCCATTCGCTGGGCTTTAGTGCGGGGAGCTACCTCACACAGACATGGGATATTATCACTCGTATGGATGTGGTTTCCGGTTTGTGGAAAGCCGCCGTATTCGGATTTATTGTCTCGATTATGGGGTGTTATCACGGCTTTAACTCTGCGCGCGGCGCGCAAGGAGTGGGCGCGGCTACAACCAATGCGGTTGTATCTTCCTCGATTTTGATATTAATTTTTAACTACCTTCTAACGCAGATATTTTTCTCATGAATAACGAGAGTACAAATAACAAAAGCCCAAACAACAAGATTGTCCTAAGCAATGTAAGCAAGTCTTTTGGCAACAATCATGTTCTTAACGGGCTTAGCCTTAACGTTCCGACGGGTAAATCAATGGTCGTGATCGGCGGCTCTGGCACTGGAAAATCCGTGATGCTCAAATGCATTTTGGGTCTACTTGATGCTGATAGCGGTTCCATCCTTATCGATGGCAAAGAGAGTGTCGGCAGCGATACAAAAACCCGCAGCAAATTCATGAAAAAGTTTGGCATGTTGTTTCAGGGCGGAGCATTGTTTGACTCTCTACGCATATGGGAAAATGTAGCTTTCGGGCTTGTTCATGGGCAGGGTATGAATAAAAAACAAGCGCGCGAAATTGCTATTGAAAAAATTCGCGCTGTAGGCCTGTCTCCCGATGTGGCAGAGCTTTTCCCCGCTGAAATGTCCGGCGGTATGCAAAAACGCGTTAGCCTCGCCCGCGCAGTAGCAACCGCTCCTGAAATCATATTTTTTGATGAGCCAACAACTGGCCTTGATCCTATCATGGCGGACGTTATTAATGACTTGATCGTCGATCAGGTTAAGGATCTTGGAGCAACAGCGCTATCAATTACACACGATATGGCCAGCGTTCGAAAAATTGCTGATTACGTTGCGATGATTTTTGAAGGGCGCATTATCTGGACAGGCCCGGTCGAAGATCTGGATCATTCCGGCAGTGAGTATGTCGAGCAGTTTATTCACGGGCGGGCAGACGGGCCTGTAACAAGAAGCGTTGCATAGCATAATTTGCTAGGAAATTTGGATAATATAAAATGAAAATTCTTGGACGTATTTTCTTATACCTTTTCTCACTAGGCTTTATCGGAGCGATAGTGTCTTTGGGCGGCTTCGTCTATATGCTCAATTACTATGGCAAAGACCTTCCAGAACATAGCCAGCTCCGAAGTTACGAACCTCCAATCGTAACAAGGCTCTATGCGGGGGATGGTCATCTTATGGCTGAATTCGCTCAGGAAAAGCGAGTTTTCGTGCCGATTGCCTTTATCCCCGATCTTGTGAAAAACGCTTTTATTGCCGCAGAGGATCAGAATTTCTATAAGCATAGCGGCGTTGATATGAAGGCTGTTGCGCGCGCTTTAATCAAGAACGTTACCAATAAGATACAAGGTTCCAGCCGCCGTCCGGAGGGTGCTTCGACGATTACCCAGCAAGTTGCCAAGAACTTCTTTTTTACAAATGAAGTATCATATGAGCGCAAATTAAAAGAAGCGATCATTGCTTATCGAATGAACAAAACTCTCGGAAAAGAGCGGATTTTAGAGCTGTATCTCAATCAGATATACCTTGGAGGTGGCGCACATGGCGTGGGCGCTGCTGCATTACATTATTTTGATAAGTCCTTGGAAGAGCTAAATATTGCTGAAGTTGCGTATCTGGCTGCATTGCCCAAAGCACCGAATAATTATCATCCGCTGCGTAATCACGAAGAAGCGCTGGAGCGGCGTAACTGGGTTATTGGCCGGATGATGGCAGAAGGATATATCACACAAACGCAAGCTGAAATGGCGGAGCTTGTACCGCTGGAGATGCGGCAAGACACCAGCCAGCGCGTTGATGCCCCCCACTTTGCAGAGGAAGTTCGCCGTGAGCTCTCTGATCGCTATGGAGAAGACAGTTTATATAAAGGTGGGCTTGTAGTTAAAACCTCCGTCGATCCAGAGCTTCAGAAAATAGCCGAAGATTCATTGCGTGAAGGGCTGTTGGCCTACGATATGCGCCACGGCTACCGTGGGACTGTAGCAACACTGGATAGTCTGGATGACTGGCGCAAGAAGCTTTCTAATATCAAGCGTCAGGAGGGAATGCTCGAAAAATGGCGCTTGGCGGTAGTTTTGAAAGTAGAAAAAGACACAGCAAAAATTGGATTTATTGAAGAACCTGTCGGCACAATAGAGCTTGAAGATTCCAAATGGGCGCGTGAATACAAGGATGGAGGGCTAAGCCTTGGGCCAGCTATTACATCGCTTGAGCAGGTTATTAAGGCTGGTTCTGTCATAATGGTAGAGCCTAAATCTGTAGAGCAGGACAAGGACATAAATGCAGAGACAGAGACAGAGAAAAAAAACAAGGACACGGTATATTTATTGCGGCAGGTTCCTGATATCCAGGGAGCTTTAATAGCACTAGACCCTCATACGGGGCGAATACTAGCCATGCAGGGCGGGTGGAATTATAGTTACGGCGGCAGCGAGTTTAACCGCGCAACGCAGGCTAAACGCCAGCCGGGGTCAGCTTTTAAGCCGTTTGTGTATCTGGCCGCGCTGGATAAGGGGTTTACGCCTGCAACACTGATTTTGGATGCGCCATTTGTTCTTGAAGATGAGGTCGCGGGGACTTGGAAGCCAACCAATTATTCCAATGAGTTTTACGGCCCTACGACGCTGCGCAAAGGGGTTGAAAAATCAAGAAATCTTATGACCGTACGTCTGGCAGATTTTCTTGGTATGGAGCTTATCTCCAGATATTCAGATCATTTTGGTATTACGGAGAATATGCAGCCATTACTGGCGAATTCTTTAGGTGCTACGGAGACAACGCTTCTGCGTCTAACTACGGCTTACGGCATGATAGTCAATGGCGGTAAAAAGATTTCCCCAACCTTTATTGACAGGGTTCAGGATCGCTATGGAAAGACAATCTTTAAGCACGATGAGCGACCCTGCCATGCGTGCGGCTCGATGATTAAATGGGAACAGCAGGTAGTCCCGAATGTTCCAGATAGCCGCGAACAGATAGCAGACCCCAGAACCGCATACCAGCTTGTCTCTATTATGGAAGGGGTTGTGCAAAGAGGAACAGGCATACGCCTAAAATCTTTAGGACACCCTTTGGCCGGAAAAACCGGAACAACAAATGAATCACGTGATGCCTGGTTTATTGGCTTTACACCGGATCTGGTCGTTGGTGTTTTTGCAGGGTTTGATAACCCCAGAACTCTTGGTGACAAAGAAACAGGATCTTCTGTAGCAGTACCGATCTTTAAGAGCTTCATGAAAAATGCTTTAGAAGGCCAGCCTGCAATACCTTTTAGAAAACCTGAAGGCATCAAAAATATACGCATTAACGCCAATACAGGGGTGCGCGCTAAAGCCGGAGATGAAGAGGTAATATGGGAATCATTCGTCAGCGGTACAGAGCCGGGCGATGATATGTATATCCTTAATGAATCCGGAATTTCCCTTATGTCAGATTACGGTTATGGTTCGTATGGAGACTATCAGCCAGACTCTACAAACAATAGTTCTGGGCAAACAGGTGTAGAGCGAGGTTCATCAGGTATGCAACAACCATCCGCCGTTTCCACTGGTAGTGGACTTTATTAGAGTATTAAAAATGTCATGGAGTGTTTATATTTTACGTTGCCGGGATGGATCATATTATACCGGCATAACTAACGAGCTTACTCGTCGCGTTGAACAGCACAATTCTGGGAGAGGGGCAAAATATACCAAATGCCGCGCACCCGTTGAACTTGTTTATCAGGAAACCCAGCCAGACCGCTCCAGTGCTTTAAAACGTGAAGCACAAATAAAAGCCCTTTCAAAAAAGCAAAAAGAAGGCATGATTTAACGATCATGTTTTTGGCACTATTAATGCCTCTGTTTAATGTTCCCGTCTTCAAAACGGACATTCCGACTCAAACCAGGTTTTCTCGCCGTTTTTGGGATGATGAATCATAAGCTTGTGCGCATGTAATAATAAACGCTGCGAGCAATTATAAGCCTGATCGTGCGCATAGAATTCATCACCTAAAATCGGATGATCTATTTCCATCATATGGACACGTAATTGATGAGATCGGCCCGTGTGAGGATAAAGCGCTACGCGCGTAACCGGATATTTTACACCATCTTTACTCAAATACCCGCGCTTCATAACTTCCCACTTTGTTAGCGCATTACGACCTTGCTCATGGTCAACCATTTGCAAGGGGCGGTTTGGCCAGTCACAGCGCAAGGGAAGATCAATCTGGCCTTCGTCATTATCTATGTGTCCCCATACTTTGGCGATATATATTTTCCGGGTTTTACGGCGCTCGAATTGTAGCCCGATATTACGGTGACTTTGAGCATTCATAGCCATTATGATAACGCCTGATGTCGGTTCATCAAGGCGATGGATAATACGTGCCTGCGGGTGAACGGCCTGCACTCTTTTTTCAAGTGAGTCGTTATGTTCAGGTTTGCGTCCGGGCACTGTCAAAAGCCCTTCCGGTTTATTCAGCACAATTATATCATCGTCTTTAAAGATAATGTTTAATGGCTCTTTCGGAGGGTTATATATAAAATTAACCGGTGGTTTGCGTGTAAAGGTCACTGTTATAGGGCTTTATTCTTGATTCAAAATCTTTACTTTATGCCGTTGATATAGCATAAGTATAGGAGATTTCCGCAACAATCCAGATAAGATCGTTGTATTTATATTAAAAAACAGGATGATGCAAAGAAACCCATGACTAGATACATTATGCGCTTTCAAGATTTTATTTTTGTTCTTTTCCTGATTTTGGGATTGATTATTATTACAAGCCAAAACACGGCATTCGCACAGTATCGCGGTGCTTACTCTGGGCAAGAGGGAGCCGGAGAGAAGGGAAAATTAGAAGATCCCATCCCACAGGTTTTCTCATCTCAAGTGACCAGCGTAGATCAAGCAAAAAAACTTGATAAGGTTTATGATGGTCTTTTTGCCGCGCTTTGGAATTATGCAATAAGCGACTTTAATTATCAAAGACAGCTTTATGAGCTTTTAGAGGACGAACGTTTTCAAACTACGCGTTACGCTGCAGAGTTTTCCGGTCTTCTGAAGAGCGCTATGGCAAATCTCAATGATAATTATACAAAAATGCAAAAAGCAGTTGAGGACGCTCAGCAAGAATTTGAATATACAAAAGAGCGCGTGCGTGAAGCAGATCAAAAAGTGTTGGATGATCTGTGGGAAAGCAAGATAGCTGAATATAATGAACACGCTAATCAGTATTTTAGGCTTCAGCATAGATTCCTGAAAACATATAAAAACATGGTTTCTTTTATTCTTAAAGAATCTGGCGGCTATTATTATGATAGTAAAGAGCGGGTTGTTAAGTTTTATAAACTCGGCTCTTACGATTATTTTGGAAAGACGCTCGATAAATTGCACGTTAACAGCTATGAGCAAATGAAGTTGCTTAAAACCCATATCCCGGCACACATGGATCCGGATTTGCTTAAATAATTAATAGGTTCTGACCCCAAAGCAAAAACAGCAAGCACAAATATATAAATGGCAAAAACATCCTCAAATAAACGTGCCCCTCAAAATAAAATAGCGAGCAGCATTTTTGTTGCAGGATTCATACTGTGTCTGGTTTTAGGCGGTGGGGTAATCGCCTACCAATACCACACGCACAAAGTTGCCCGTATTCAAAAAGAGCAGGATTTGCTCCAGCTCAAGGTCGAAAAAGAAAGGGAAGAGCGCAAAGCAAAAATACAAGGTTTGTTTGATGCTTACCTAAATTCTCTCCAAAGTGAAATAATTGCTAAAGCCAATACTTATAAGGAAACACGCAAGTTACTTAGACAATTCAACAGACCGGGCAATTATATAGATAATGGCGCAGCCAAAGAGAACTTGACTTTGTTTAGGGAAAGCCTCGCCCCTTCTTTACGAAATCAGGCCAAAGACATTATCGCTGTTTTCGAGAAATATTCACAAAAAATTGAAAAGGATCTGGCTGGTGAAGAAAATGATCTGCAAAAAATGTTTCTGGATCAATGGAAAGCCATGATACAAGAGCAGCTCGTTAATTACGTTGACTTCTTTACCCGTGAAGAAAAAATGATACAGGCCTATGATGAACTTATAGTTTTTTATTATTCACGCTCCAAAATATATAAAATAGATGAAGATAATAACAAATTTATTTTCCGCTCCGATGACGATAAAATAAAAGAAACCATGCTGCTAGAGCGCATTAAAGAGCTTCAGGCACAAAATTAAAAACATTAGTAGAGCTCAGGCCTGTTCAGCCAAGCGGTTTTAACCCACCAGTCAGGATTGTCTCCGGCAATAATTTTACCGGCTTTTTGAGCCTCGTTCATAGTTTCAAAAAATCCGAAACAACTTGCTCCTGAACCGCTCATCCGTGCAAAGAGGCACTCTTTTTGTGTTTCCAGAGCGGCAATAATGTTTTTGATTTCCGGCAAAAGAGTAGCGGCACTATCAAACAGGTCATTATCGCAGGTGTTTAGAAAGGCAACTATTTCATAAACAGAGGAAAATCCCGGAGGAGGTACTATGCTGTCTTTGTAAACTTTACCGGAGCTACGCAAAAAGACCTCCGCGGTAGAACAGGATTGCAAAGGGTTAACCAGCAAAACAGGAACTTCCGGCATCAAGGGCGCGGGGCTGAGCTCTTCCCCAATTCCTTCCGCTAGTTGCGGTTGACAGTGCAGGCAAACAGGTACATCTGCCCCTAAACGGGTTAATAACGGCCATAGATACGGTGTATCACGGCTTAACCCCCAATATTCCTGTAAGCCCCAAATCGTTGCCGCTGCATCTGATGATCCTCCGCCCAGACCGGAAGCAATCGGTAGGTTTTTATGAAGGCGTATGTGAACATCTAAAGGTTTGTCAACAATTTCAGCCAACCCATATGCGGCCTTGACAACAAGGTTTTTATCACTATGTGCGCCGTCTTTTTTTAAAGCATCAGCAAACGGCCCTTCAACAGAGAACATAAAATTCTGCGCGGGTTCTATCTCCACGATGTCACCAACATCAGCGAAGCCGATTAAGTTTTGTAGTGTGTGGTAGCCATTGTTTCTGCGTCCGGTCAGATGCAAAAACAGGTTAATTTTTGCTGGGGCAAAAACAGTTATCACGGCGCTTGATCCGATCCTTTGTTTATATTCGAAAGTGGGCGGCTAATACGTAGCCATATCATTTGCGAGGGTGCTCTTGTCCATGTCATCAATCAATCCAGATTCCAATTTTTTGTTGATCTTTTCAATCTGTTCTTCTTCTTTGGAATGATTTTTCGCGCGCTCCCACTGAAAGCGAGCTTCCAGCCTCCGCCCAACCTTCCAATAAGCATCACCCAGATGGTCATTAATCGTTGGGTCATAAGGTAATAGTTCCACGGCTTTTTCTAATGTCTTAACGGCGCCTTCATAATCTGCATTACGGTACATTACCCAACCTAAAGAATCTGTAATGTAACCATCAGCAGGACGGGCATCTACTGCACGCTGGATCATCTCGGTAGCCTCGTCCAGATTTTTGCCCTGATCTGCCCAGGAGTAACCCAAATAGTTCAATACATAAGGATGATCCGGTTGATAGGAGAGGGCTTTTTTCAGGTCTGTTTCTGCGGCTTTCCAGTTGTTGGTTTGCTCATATGCGATACCGCGCACATAGTAAACATGCCAGTATTCATCAGTAACATCGTCATTCATGGCTTTAATGGCTCGGTTGTATAGCTCCAAAGCTTTGTCATATTTGCTTTGATGGCGGTACAAATCTCCAATCCTGATTAAAGCATCTGGCTTTTGCTCATTTTTTGCCAAGTTTTCCAAAACTTTCAAAGCGTCTTCATACTGTTCGGTTAAGTCATAGATATCAACGATCTTGTACTGCGCCTGCTTGTAGTTGGGATCGTTTTTAGCGATAGTTTTATATAAGGCGATAGCTTTATCATATTGTTTATATTTAGAATTGATCTCTGCCAGCAGGAAGTTGGGCTGTGATAGCGATGGTGAGAGATATTTTGCCAGATGCGCAAAAACGCGGGCACTGTCAGTATTTTCCTCATTATACAAAATACGGGCAATATCATAGAATGCTGAAGCCATGCCATCTTCGGCGCTTTGTACCTTTTCAAAAAGAGGCTCGAACTTTCCGGCTTTGATCTTTTCTATCTTCTCTTTGATTGTGGAATCATCAGGGAAGTTTTTTTGTACCTTATTATATAGCTCAAGAGCCTTTTCTTTCACGCCAACATGAGCGTAGAGATCAGCAATACGGTCAAGCTCAGATATGTTTACATCTTCTACGTTCAGGGATTTATCAATTATCCCCTCAATTTCCTTATGATCGCCCAGATAATCTGAAATCAAAATTCCGTGATAAAGCTGCACCGTGTTTTGGCGAAGGTTTCTGATGTTAACTTTCCCTTGCGCAGCGCTAAGCCACCCTTCAACAAAAGGCCCTATAAAAACGCTCGTAGCGTCAGGAGACATCGTGTCAAAAATCTTTTGCGCTGTTTCATAATCTTTTTTCTTAAAAGCCTCAACGATAAGAAAAGTGTCTGCAATCGTATTGCGTGGATCGACCATAAGAGCATTCATTTCACGCGCAAGCTCAATCGCGCGTTTTGTTTCACCCGCCCCCATCGCTATGACCATTGCACGCTGGGTTATTTCCTCTTTTGATATTTCCGAAGAGAGTAAAGGTTTGATAAAAATATTGGCATTACTCCAGTCATGCTTGATCTGGGCAAAGCGGCTGGCCAGATAATTCCCTGCCATCAATGGCTTGTTTTGAGCGCGGGTAGCGCGGGAATTTTCTTCCTCTTCCTGTGTGACATTGGCGGCAATACCGTCTTTTTTCACCATTTTGACAGCGTCTTGCGCGTTAGCTTGCGCAAGTAAGGAGCCGTAAGCAAAGCCAGCCGCGCAAGTTAGTACAAAGAGAAAATAGCGTTTTATCATAGGGCTGCGTCCAAAATACTTGTATATGATGAAAGGGAAATTTAGTTGCTGATATTTATCCTTTAAAAACTCTAACAGTAATCATAAGGGATATTCGCTGCGTTTCATCAAAAAAATGACAATATACAACGTGGTTGTGGAGCGTTTCAAGCAAAATGGAGTTTCATTGACAATCTCTGAATTGTTGTTCTAGGTTTATGCACCAGATAATAATAGTTTGGGTATTTAAGGATTAGTCAGCAAAGTGGTCAATACACAAATGCGCAGTAAAATGATAACAGCTCTCCAATGGTACGCAGATCAGGGGGTAGACGGGTGTGTTGTCGATAATGCCATTAACAAACTGACCTTTAAGCCAGAGGAATCTTTACCGTCTCCTGTTTATGAGAAACTTCATCAAAACATTATGGAGCAAGCAAGGAATACAGTTGAAGCTCTCCCTGATCGCACTTTTCTGGGGAAAGCTGAAGCATGTGAAGAGGCTCTCCGTCTAGCAATGCAGGCAGACAGCCTTGAGGCTCTGGCGCAAGCAATTAAAAATTTCGAAGGAATTGCCCTTAAAAAAACGGCTGGCAACATGGTGTTTTCAGCGGGTAATCCAAAAGCCCGGATTATGCTAGTGGGGGAAGCTCCCGAAGCAGAGGAAGATCGGCAAGGCTTGCCTTTCGTCGGGGAAAGCGGTCAGCTCCTCGATAGAATATTGGGCTGTATTGATATAAGCCGTAATGAAAATGATCCACAGAAATCTATCTATATCTCAAATATTCTGAACTGGCGCCCTCCGGGAAACCGCACACCATCGCCTGCAGAAATTGAGGTGAGCCTGCCTTTTATAGAGAGGCATATCCAGCTTGTTAAACCAAAGGTGCTTATATTATGTGGCGGTGTTGCAGCAAAAGCGCTTTTAGGGCAGGATAAAAGCATCTCTAAACTTCGTAATTGCTGGCACGATTACGTTCCTGTAACGCGTGGATTAGGTGATGACGTAGAACCCATTCCGGCAATAGCAACTTATCACCCTTCTTATCTTCTGCGCACACCAAGACAAAAGAAACTGGTTTGGGCAGATATGCTGGCTCTACAAAATTTTTGTCAAAAAAATTTAGAGCATTAGAGAAAATGCTATTAAATATAGCTTTTAACGCATAAAAAAAGTACAAAAATAACATTTTTCATAATAAAAAGCTGGACATTAGCCCCAAATATCTGTATTAAAAGTCTCATAATGAGCAATATGAATTTGGGAAAAGTCGGCTTGCGCCTCGGCGTGAGTCTTATGTGTATAGGCGCGTTGCTGTTGCCAGTTCAAGCCGCAGTGTTTGTACCTGTACCTTCCATGAAGCCCCTGAAATCTCTGGAGCTTAGGATTCCTGTGAGCGTTAACCGCATTAAAGATTCCAGATCAATAGGCGGCGTTCCTGTTCCGGGGACTAAGCCAGATGCGAATGGTTCCCAGGCAGACCAGTATATGAAGCTTACAGATTTTATTGCCAATATTGCTCCGGCACTTGGCAATAGCTCTCGAAGCAGCGAAGATATAATTGACGCATCCGCAGATAGCGCCGCCCCGATCTCCGGGAAACAATCAAAAATTTACGCGCAAATATTCAATGCACAGCGTTATGGGCGATGGGATCAGGCTGATGCCCAGCTTGACAAGTTGAAAGACAAACGCTTATTGGGGCGCGTTTTATACCAGCGTTACATGCACCCATCTTACGTAAGCAATTTTGATGAACTGAAAGCGTGGCTGGCGAGCTATGAGGGGCATCCCGGTGCTTATAATATATATAAACTCGCAAACGCCAAACGTTATGGCCGCCCGGATGAAATCAACAATCCTGGTAAAAATCGTATTTTGGCACAGATTGGCGAACCTTATATTTATTATCCCAAGCGCTATGTCTCGAAAATAAAACGCACTAAAGAACAAACGGGGCAAGCACGGGCACTTACGCGCAAAGTATATGGGCTGGTGCGTCGTGGACAAAGCCAAGAGGCACTCGATCATCTGACCCCTACGGATTTAGCGTCAGATCCTCTGGCTTACATGGATAAGGTTGAAATTGATTATTTAAGAGCAGAGATCGCCGCAGGTTTCTTGTATAAAGGCCAGATTGACAAAGCTCTTGAAATAGCCGAAGAGGCAAGCGCTCGTTCAGGCCGCTATGTTCCTTTGGCATCATGGACTGCCGGTCTGGCTTTTTGGGAAAAACAGGAATTTGCAAAGGCCGCTCCATATTTTGAAAAAGTCGGAGCATCATCTTATGCTTCAGGATGGCGTGCATCAGCCGGACATTACTGGGCTGCACGCTCATATAGCCGCCTTGGCAAACATGAGAAAGTGCGTGAATCATTGGAAAAAGCTTCCAGCCATTCCCGCACATTCTACGGCTTGATCGCAACCAAGATGCTGGGTAAGTCATTTGATTTCGACTGGAAAAACCCCCATTTTACGAAGGAGCAAGAAAGATTGCTCGCTTCAAAAGATGAGGGGCGACGGGCGTTTATGCTTGTTTCAGCTAATCAACATGAATTAGCAGAAGATGAGCTCATGCAGCTTGATTATGATAGTACTCCCGGCCTTCGTCGCGCTGCACTAAGCTATGCAATGCATGTAGGGTTGCCCGGTTTGGCTCTTCGTTTGGGAAATATGGTTCCGGCAAGTAAAGGTAAATATTATGATTCTGCACTATATCCCGATGTTCCTTGGGAGCCTCAAAAAGGGTTTAGTCTGGATCCCGCGCTTATCTATGCCGTTATGCGCCAGGAGTCACGTTTTGATCATCAGGCAAAAAGCAACAGCGGAGCGCTCGGCCTGATGCAGGTTATGCCAAGAACTGCGCGATATGTAGCAAAGAAAAACCGCTATGGTCATATCATAAACCCTCAGGCTATGAATGACCCTGAGATCAATATGATGGTGGGGCAGGATTACCTGACCTATCTTATGAATAGCCAGGCCGTTAATGGTGATATGATTTCATTGCTTGTGTCCTATAACGCAGGGCCGGGTAATCTGGTGAAGTGGCGCAAGCGTTTTGAGGCCAACGAGAACGCACACAAATCTGCATTATCAAAGAATGAAGATTCAGCATTCTCTGACCCGCTCCTCTTTATAGAGACAATGCCTATTGAAGAAACACGGGATTACGTTGCCAAAGTTATGACGAATTACTGGATATACCGCTTGCGTGCCGGAGAGGAACTCATAAGCCTTGCACACCTCGTAAAAGGCCAATCCCCTCGCTACGCATCTTACATTGGCAATGAACAGGCCTATAAAGTCGCTAATCGATAGGGGCTTTCTTTAATAAGGTGATTTGCGTATCGCGCGCTCAATCGTTGGCCAAAGCGCGGGATCTCCCACAGCAATAACTTTCCCCGGTGAATTCAAAGTTAGCTCCTCACCGCGCCAGTTAGAGATATGTCCTCCAGCGCCCTTTACAATCGGAACAAGTGCAGCAAAGTCATAAGGCTTTAAATTCTCTTCAAGCACCACATCAATAAAGCCACTGGCCAATAAGCCATAAGCATAGCAATCACCGCCCCAGACAAATTTATGCCCTGTGGTTTCGAACAGCTCATAAGCTCGGCCATAATCTGCGAGCGTTTCAAACATAGTTGGTGAGGTTGAGGCAAACACTGCATTATCAAAATCATCACACTTACGTGTCTTAACTGGCCGACCGTTGAGCATTGTCGGGCGACCTTCGGCTCCAACCCATCGTTCTTTTAGAACAGGTTGATCGATAATCCCCAATTTAGGCACGCCTTCCTCGCACAAAGCAATTAAAGTCCCGAAAGTTGGGCGGCCAACCATAAAGCTCTTTGTGCCGTCAATCGGATCAAGAACCCATGTCAGGCCGTTTTTGCTTTCTACAGCATCGAACTCTTCGCCCATAATGCCATCATCGGGACGCTTCCTTTGTATCAGGTCGCGCAGGGCTTTTTCTATTTCCTGATCTACCGGAGTAACTGGAGAATCATCACGTTTGTGGGTCACTTCAAAGGGCTTGCGATAATATTTATGAATTATTTTACCCGCAATATCAGCCATCCTATTGGCAAGCGCCACAAATTCCTGCATAAGTATACCTTTCCACGATTTTAAACATTAATAACTTAACAAAGTGTAGAGTGAAGCGATGAAAACAGTCAATGACATCCGCAGCGAATATTTAAGCTTTTTTAAAAGCAAAGGCCACGAGGTAGTGCATTCCTCGTCACTTGTACCACATAATGACCCGACTCTGATGTTTGTTAATTCAGGAATGGTACAGTTCAAAGACGTGTTTACCGGCAAGGAAAAGCGTGATTATACCCGTGCAACGACGGCACAGAAATGCGTACGTGCAGGCGGAAAACACAATGATCTGGAGAATGTCGGCTATACCGCGCGTCACCACACTTTCTTTGAGATGCTGGGGAATTTTTCATTCGGCGATTACTTCAAGGACGATGCGATTGCCTTTGCGTGGGAGCTGGTGACCAAAAATCTACAACTCCCAGCCGATAAGCTTTGCGTAACCGTTCACGCAACCGATGAAGAAGCCGCTACGATCTGGAAAAAAGTCACAGGCTTTGACGACCACAAGATCATCCGCATCAACAGCGATGATAACTTCTGGCGCATGGGTGATACCGGCCCTTGCGGGCCATGCACGGAAATTTTCTATGACCACGGCGAGCATATCTGGGGCGGCCCTCCGGGTTCACCGGAAGAAGATGGCGATCGCTTTATCGAGATATGGAACAACGTCTTTATGCAATATGAGCAAATCGACGCCGACACTCGCATTGACCTGCCCGCGCAAAGCGTTGATACCGGCATGGGGCTGGAGCGCATTGCTGCCACTATGATGGGGAGTAATAATAACTATGATATTGATATTATGCGCTCTTTGATCGAGCATAGCGCTGATCTGACAGGGGTTGCCCCTGATGGTGATATGGCCGCTTCACACAAAGTTCTGGCCGACCATATCCGCGCCTCAGCCTTCCTGCTCGCCGATGGAGTGATGCCAAGCAATGAAGGGCGAGGCTATGTGCTGCGCCGGATTATGCGCCGTGGTATGCGCCACGCCCATCTTTTGGGCGCTCAAGATCCGCTGATGTATAAGCTATTCCCAACCCTGCAAGCCAAAATGGGTGAAGCCTATCCAGAGCTTAAACGCGCCGAAGCGCTGATTACCCAGACGCTGGAAACCGAGGAAAAGCGCTTCAAAGCCACGCTGGATCGGGGCTTAAAAATCCTTGATGAGGAAACCGGCAAGCTTGGTGATGGTGCTAAATTCCCTGGCGATGTTGCGTTCAAACTCTATGATACGTACGGCTTCCCGCTTGATCTGACGCAAGATGCCTTGCGCGCCAAAAACATCGCGGTTGATACAGATGCATTTGATACCTGCATGGCCGAGCAAAAAGCCAAAGCCCGCTCCGCGTGGAAAGGTTCTGGTGATGTGGCTTTTGATAAGTTTTGGTTTAGAATTATTGAAGAGATACCTGCCACTGAGTTTCTCGGCTACAGCAAGGAAAAGGCTGAAGCAAAAATCTTAAACTTAATACTTAAAACCCATAATTTGAATTCTAGTCAGGGTATGGAAGATATAGGGGTTGAAGCATCTTTATTGAAAGAAGGGCAAGAAGGAATTGTTATTGTCAATCAATCACCTTTTTACGCAGAAAGTGGTGGTCAGATTGGTGATACTGGTGTCATTAAAACCGCGGAAGGTGGAGAATTTTTAGTAACGGACACAAGAAAGATATTGGATAAGGTCTGGGGGCATTACGGTA
The DNA here is from genome assembly GCA_018399685.1 of Alphaproteobacteria bacterium. Lineage (GTDB taxonomy): Bacteria > Pseudomonadota > Alphaproteobacteria > Micavibrionales > Micavibrionaceae > UBA1672. Next base: position 41,222 of record JAGYOK010000001.1, read on the forward strand.
AAGTTGTAAAAGGCGACTTATCTTTAAATGGTGCTGTCCAGATGATCGTCGATACCGAGCGCCGCCAAGCCATCAAGGCCAATCACTCCGCCACTCACTTAATGCACGAAGCTTTGCGCCGCGTGCTGGGTGAGCATGTATCACAAAAAGGGAGCTTGCAAGATGAGGAGCGTACGCGCTTTGATATCTCCCATCCTGCTGCAATTACGCCTGCGCAAATTGCCGAGGTTGAAGACATTGTGAACGCACAAATCCGCGCCAACACCCCCGTAGATACACGCCTGATGGCTTTGGAAGATGCCAGAGCAACCGGAGCTGCGGCTCTGTTTGGTGAGAAATACGATGACGAAGTGCGCGTATTGAGCATGGGAACGCATGAAGAGGGGGCAAACAAAACCTACTCGGTGGAGCTTTGCGGTGGTACGCATGTGAAACGCACCGGCGATATTGGTTTATTCAAGATTATCTCCGAGGAGTCTTTGTCTTCCGGCATCCGCCGGATTGAAGCAGTGACCGGAGCTAACGCGCTGGCTTATTTGAAGGAACAGGACAAGACGGTTCACGATGTAGCCGCGGTTTTGAAAACATCTGCAGCGGCTGACCTGGCTGCGCAAGTTAAGGAACTGATCGATGCTAAACGGGCATTGGAAAAAGAAGTCTCTGATCTTCGCAAGAAAGTCGCTATGGGCGGCGGTTCAGCCGGAGATTGCAATGCTCCGATAAAAGAGATTAACGGCATAAAATTCACCAGCCGTATTTTAGCGGGCTTTCCGGCCAAAGACCTCAAACCTATGGCCGATGATCTAAAAGCCAAGCTGGGTTCTGGCGTGGTTGTGCTGATCTCTACGGATGAGGGCAAAGCTTCTATCGTTGTCGGGGTGACAGACGACCTGACCAAAAAGGTGAGCGCCGTAGACCTCGTGCGCACGGCTGCCGAAGTATTAGGCGGACAAGGCGGAGGAGGCCGCCCCGATATGGCGCAAGCCGGAGGCCCTGACGGTAATGCCGCCCCAAAAGCCGTATCTGCGATTGAAGGAAAACTAGCAGTTTAGATCTTCGGGATGGTTCACATATGCGCCCTGAAGAGGGCCTGGATTAGACCAATCGGCGATAAAACCATCTATTTTTAAGTAATCATATATGCTTTCGCCGGTTGTTTCTTCGATAACATGGTAATGCTTATTTTTATCAGAATAGATTACTAACATGCCACCAGATGTTCGGCCAAGAGCAACCTCATCTTCGCCAATTATATCGGCCTCTTCGGCTTTAGACGTCGCGTCTAAGATATCATCTTCCATTCCATCTTGGGCTAGCTCCTGAGGGCGTGTTCCGAAAAGAGAAAAAGAGTTACTAAGTAGGCCATTTGTTTTATGTAGAAATTCTACATAATCGTCGGGAAGGGTACAATGCCTGCTTTGTTGCAGAACGTCGTTTATGGCCTTAATTTCTGAGGCAAGTCTCAACGGTTGAGAAGGGTTATCATCTACAAAATTAGGAGTCATGATAAGGTACTTTCTTCCAATGCTGTGTCTGTTTCTTCAACTGGTGGTTGTATTGACATATTTCCGGAGGGAAGGGAAGAAAAATCGTCATTTAATAGGTTTCCACTGTCGGCAAGATACGGTAAAACACGGAAAATAACCTCAAGATTTTCGGCCAATGCGTGTTGATTATTAGACAAAGTCCGCCTAATGCTACCGTCCATTTTTTCTCTGCTTTCCTCCATCCGTTCGATTATATCTTGGGTTTTTCCATGCCACTTTAATAAATAAGCATATGTCGACTCGGCAAGGTCACAGATTGAATGCATAGCCTTCGTATCTTCAATTTGCCCAAACTTTATGAGTTTTTCGGAGAGCCGTGTACATTTTTCAGATGCTGCAAGGGCAGCGATAGAAGAATAAACAGGGTTTTCTTTTTCTACAACGGCAGCCTTAACATGTTTATAAAATGGAGAGCTTCCTTCTTCTCTATCAGGGACAGCCATGTATATAAGCCGTGTTTCATCCTCTTCAATATTGGTTAGCTGGTATTTATTAATTGTATTTTTGATAGCGTGAATTGACATAGGCAAAAGATACAAATTCCGTAAGTGATTAACCATGAGCGTGCTCTTTGATTTCTCGGGATCGCTATCTGGCCAATCGGTATCTTCCTTTTTTATAGAGGCTATTTGGCCACTGCCGGAGCGTTCGATAATATGATCAAGATCATAAGGATAATAACGACCGTCTTTGTCAGAAGGAATATGTCCTTCTTTCATTTCATTAATAGAGTTCTGGCAAAAACCGGCTTCCAACAGTTCTTTTTCATTCTGTATGGCAATTTTTTTATAAAAAGCAGGGGCAACTTTTTGTAAGAACTCTTTCATTGTTGCTTGATTTTGCTCTTTTGAAATCCTTGTATAGTAAACAGGAACCAGTTTCATGCCCTCAGGCAACTGATCAATGGCAGCTTGCAGCTTTTTTCGGTGTTTAGGCTTCATGGACTTCATAACATCTTCAAGCGAAGGCACAGAAGCGGCTTCCTTGTTGAAAATCTCAGTAGTGATTCGCTGGATATTACCCGCAGAAATAACAGCCATTTTAATATCATTCACCCTTATTATTTAATCTTACGAGTAATTATATTTTGTATGATTTAAGAATACCTTAACAGAAAAACAAGCGGCAAGTAAAAAACGCTCTTGTCCAAAGCCAAACTCTGGCCATAAAAGCCACATCAAAAACACAAAAACAAGGGCGCATACAAAAATGGTCATGGAACGCATATTTTTTATTATCAAGCTCAAGCCAATTAGCTGCTCTTGAGGCTGTAGCTTTGCGATTGAAGGGAAATTGGTCAGTTTTTCCTGATAAATATTTGATATATCTATGTTTTTTATTGTTTTCGGTGCGGATTAATGCCGCGGCGTGGAGAGTTTTGTACAGTTAGCTCATCGAAATCCGCAGGTTTTTGTATAGTTAGCTCCTCTTTCTTTCCGTTTAATCCCTCTTATAGTAAGAGAGAATTCCGGGCTTATTAACAAAACCCGTGACCGACTTTAGCATAAAATAGGAATTAATTCAAATTATTTCGCCTTTAGGATCACCCTTTCATTCATATGATAGGGTGTTGCACTTCTTTTTTGAATCTAGGAACCCATATTTATAAAGGAGGTTTTGCGCCTCTTTTAAGGCAGGCATCAAGAAACTCTTTCTTGCTTAATTCAACAACTTCTGTGCTTTTTGCCACATAGGAAATGTAGAAATTATCAATCTCGAATTCTTTGTTCTCAAGGTTTAACACTTCGGCAATAACAGCAATGCTAGCGCCTACATAACCGATACGTAAGGGACGATCACCCACAAGATAATAAACGTATTTATCAATAGGAGCATCTTTTTCGATACTTCCATACTCATTCATATCTATATTATCATTTGGTTGATCTATATTGTCTGTCATGGAGTAATTATGGGGTATGATCTTCGGCAGGGGAAGCGTGTATTTTATCGAATGCGGATTGTGCTTCGCTCAGGTGTTGATTAAATTCTTCTTTTTGATCTTCTTCAAAGACTTCAAGGTCAAATTCTGTACTATTTAGTTTGGTAAGGAGAGAATTATCTACACACCATTTCTTTTTTTCAAAGAGCCATTTCTCTGCTAATACGGTTATCCATTTGGATTTTGGATACTCCCTATCCTCAGATGGAGGAACCTTTTTTTTGCGCATAAACAAAGCGTCACGGCCGATAGTACCATCAATACCGGAGTAGGTTCCTATCAGATAAGTATAGAGCTTTTTTTCGTCGCCCCATTTTTCTTTTAATTCAGTCATTATAATTACTCCTGAGTGTACAACTCTAAGCTTTGTTGCCCGGTTCTAACACACTTATGTAAAAAAAGGCAAGATTTTTATTAGTCCAGATTATGTTGTTTAATTTTAGCATCGGCCTCGTTTTCCTCTTCAAATGACAGTGCATCAGATGGATTAACCAACAACCTGTCTAATCCGGCTTCACGTGCTGCTACACCGTTGTGTTTCCGGCAAACAGCAAAATGTGCATCAGCTCTTATGGCTGGTCCGTTTGGTATTTGAACGTTATTGTATTGGCTCAAGATGTCTTGTGCCAGACGCATGTGCTTGTGCGTCTTATCGTAAACAGCTTCATCAAGTGCTTTGTGTACAACTTGCAGCTCAACCAAATATTCTCCTTCTATCTCTTTTCCATCCTTTCCAAAAAGAGGAAAGGCGATTTTTGCGTTAATAGCGCGATAACCTGTTTCAAGTTTTGGAGCTGCAAAGTGATTATTCAGTTGGGCGCAATAGCCTTTAAATTCTTTAAAGAGGGGATCTTCTTCTTTTTTCTCAGGATCAAGCATCTCTAACAAGGTTTCGATAGCCTCAGGGGAGCTAACCTTAATCTTTGCACGCACAATATCGGATATCAAAGTCGCGTTACCGTGACAATCTCTATCAATTTTTTCTCGTGCTGTATCAAATTCTTTTGTAGCGCCGAGCTTAAATTTGCCACCGGTTAATTTTTCCAAACGTGCGCCAAACTTTATAAATTGTTTTTCAATTTTTTCGGCGTGTTCATAAAGCTCATTTAAAGATCCGCAGCTTTGCATAGGAAACGGTTTACCGCAATTATCACGAAAAACGGTAGTTCTGGGGCTTATCTTCTTTTTCTTAGGTTTTTGTGATCCCGCCATAAGTTCTATTCTTTATTTACTATCAGCAATTATAATCACACCCGTTCACAATAATGCAAATATTTTAATATATCCCTAAAAAGAAGCTGCGGGCGAAAGGGCTTGCCCTGACCTCAAACTCTGGTTATAAAAGCCCCATCAAAACTACAAAAACAAGGGAACATACAAAAATGGCCATAGAACGCACATTTTCTATTATTAAACCTGATGCAACAAGGCGCAACCTGACTGGTGCTATCAATGCTAAACTTGAAGAAGCAGGCCTTCGCATTATAGCGCAAAAACGCATTCACATGACCTTGGCACAAGCCGAAGGTTTTTACGAAGTTCACAGCCAGCGCCCGTTTTTCGGCGAGCTGACAGAGTTTATGTCATCAGAGCCGGTAGTCGTGCAGGTGCTTGAAGGTGAAGATGCTGTTGCTAAAAACCGTGAAGTTATGGGAGCAACCAATCCAGCCGATGCGGCTACAGGTACAATCCGCAAAGAATATGCTCTTAACATCGGAGAAAACTCCGTACACGGTTCTGACTCTTTGGAAAATGCAAAGATAGAGATTGAGTACTTCTTTAAAGAAGATGAGATCGTTGGCTAGGAAGAGGTGTTTTCCTCAGCCCAGTTGTTTAAAGTATTTTGGGTTTGCGTATTTATATCGCGCAAGCCCATTGCTTTTTTTACAGCTTCCTCTTTTCGTGACATGCGCGCAGCTTTTTCAATTTCGCCAGCTTCGTAGCTTAGATACTTCATACCAAAATTGCTGGCCAGACCCTTTAATTCATGCGCACGGCTGCCCAGTGTAGCAAGGTTTTCTTCTTCGGTAAGTAACCCGATTGCTTCAACAATTTCACTGGCCTTGTTCAAAAACCCTTTTAGCAAAGACAGGAATTTTTCTTGTCCGAGTGTTCCTAAGAGCTGCTCAAGCATTATAAGGTCAAGTAGTTCATCCTGATTGTACCCATTGTCAGATGTTGTTTTTGTTATGGTATTGTTTTCTTTATTACTTTCGCCATTTTGTTCCATTAAGAAACGTTGAATACCGGTGATTTCATCACCAGTTTCCTGATCTTTTTCCTTTAAAACCAAATCTTCTTGAGATTCATTTTCTTTTGAAGATCCGTCATCAATAAATATCAGAGAAGAATCTCCTGTTTGAGCCAAAGGTTTGCTCGTTTCTTTTTGTGTCATTAGGTTAAGTTCCGAGTCAGATGTATAGTGTTCTCTGTTATCAAGGCTAAGGCCTGTTTTTATATTGGAAAGATCAACGTCTGATTTCGGGGCAGGTTTGTTAATTTCCCCTGATTTATCAGTTTCCATTTCGCCTTCTGTTTCTTTTTTGCCCGAGCTTTCCGAGCCATTGTCAAATTTTCCGATTGAAGCATTATAAAGAGTCTCAGAAAGCTTTTTTGAATCAATTGGTTTTGCCAAAAAGCCATTCATACCCGCTTCAAAGAAACGCTGAATATCCTCCAGCATAACATTGCCGGTAAGTGCAATAACCGGTATGTTAGCGACTTGGGGATCTGGCTCCAGACGCAGCTTGCGAGTTGTTTCCAGACCGTCCATTCCACCGAGTTGAATATCCATCAAAATCAGATCGAGTTTTTGATTTCTGCAAATATTGATAGCTTCAAGACCATTGGATGCCATAAATAGTGTATGACCCTGTTGTGATAGCAGGCCATCAAGAACCTTTCTATTCATTTCATTATCTTCTGTAACCAGAATATTCATAGGCCTCGTTTTATGCGATTGTCCGTCATCGGTAAAATGTTCATCAGGGACAATACGGTCTTGTCCTTGCTCATCCTGAATTATTATATCCAGATCAAAATAAAAGGTTGTGCCTTGTCCAACAACACTTTGAACATTTATATGACTATCCATTGCTTCTATGAGACGATGAGTGATAGCAAGTCCCAGACCTGTTCCGCCATATTTACGTGTTGTGCTGCTTTCAGCCTGAGTGAATGGGGTGAACAGCTTGCTCATTCCTTCTTCGGGGATTCCAATTCCTGTGTCTTTAACCGCTATTCGTAACTTATCTTTAACATCAGGATTTTCTCTAGATAAACGTCGAATACTAACGGATACTCCGCCCTTATCTGTAAATTTAATTGCGTTATTTACTAAATTAAGCAAGACCTGACGTAAGCGCGTAGGATCTCCTGAAACGACCCTTGGGACACTATCATTATCTATGTCTGCACTAAGAGAGACGCCCTTTTGAGAAGCGTGCCCAGACATAAGTACGATTACATCGTTAACCAGTCGGTGCAGGTCAAAATTTATTATTTCCAGTGCCAGATTGCCGCTCTCAATTTTTTCGAAATCAAGAATGTCGTTTAGCAAGGCCATCATAGTATCACCAGACTTGTGTATGGTTTCTACATAATCAAGCTGGGAGTTGCTAAGATTTGTTTTTTGTAGAAGCTGTACCATGCCCAAAATACCATTCATGGGCGTGCGAATTTCGTGACTGACAACAGCCAGAAACGCAGATTTGGCCTGATTTGCTTTATCGGCGCTTTCTTTTGCGATGCGCATTTCCTCAGTGCGCCGTACCTCGCGTTCACGTAACTCTGCCATAAGCTCTCTTTCGCGCTCGATAACTCGAACCAAACGAGCTTGATCGGCAGATTCTTTTGATTTTTGCAATCTCATAATGGATTGTTCATCACGTAATCGCTCTTCTGTCTGGCGCTGTTCAACTTGATTTTTATAAGCCTCTGTATGAAAAAAGGCTGCAATGAAGAACACACCTTGTATTATGTGCAAATACCAAAAAGTTGCAACAAAACCGGAAGAAACTTGAACTATTTCTGCGTTAAGCAAAGCAAGCCATACTAGAGAAAAAGCGGAGAACAAGGATCCTGCGCCGAAAAGAAGCGTGTTGATAAGCGGCCTGTTATTCAAGAAGAAAAGAATAGCGAGCGATACCATCATGCAAACACAGATCAGGCCACTCATAAGCATAAGTCCTGCAACAGAAGTTCCCATTACAGACAGGTACAAAAGCGTTCCGATAATGATTAATCCACCAACAGAGGCCAGCGCGATATTTTCCAGCGGTCTTTCATGATATCGCATACTGCAATAGCTGCGTATTGCAACAATGAGCAGCAAATAGCTGGCCATATATAATATAAATAAAACAGAGCCGGAAATAATACCTTGCGAAACGATTGTGCTGCTCAAATTAAAAAATATGGCACACAAGATAGTATAATATGAGGCTAGAGCCAAATATGATTTATTCCAGCGTATATAATAAGCGGCAATAAAAAAAACGCTCATACCGATAAACATAATGGCGGCTATAACGTTGACAAAGCTGCCTTGTGTTAACTGGCGCAAGTACTCATGCTGCGTAACAAGTTTTGGATTAAAAATTAGGGGAAAGCCTTCTTGTGCCTCAAGTCTTAATATTACGACATTTTTTGCTTTTGGAAGAATCTTAAGGGCAAGCGCAGAACCAACAAATGGATTTTCGCTATTTACATTTTCTTTAACAGGGAAGTTTTGGATTTGCTTTGTAGTATAATTAAAGATCTCAATATTTTTCATCATTCCCATCCGTCCGGAAAGGGAATCCCCAAAATCAAGAATCCAGTCTTCTGTTTCTGTTTCGTTGTTAACGGCAAAAACAATCCATAAAGGCTCGTGAGCATTACTTATTTTTATAACATCGCTATAGACTTTTGTTCCGCGCAGGTTGTTGTTATAACGCTCGACTAGAATCTTTGGGTCTAGCTTTTCGTTTGGATCAGGGGTTACATACGAATATTTTGCAATATTATAATACTCAGCTTTTTCATTCAAGACTAAGGTAGCGTTGCTTTGCGCAACTGTCTGCGCATTTGATAACAAGCAAAATAGAGAGACAATAAGCACTAGCCAGAAAAATCTGGCTGTAAAAAATGCTGTTATACTATACCCGTTTTTGATCATATGCGCATAATTAAGCATGCTTAAAATACATGCTTGGTGAAATTGTTCTAATTAAATTTAGAAAACTCAGTAAAAAAACGCATGAAAAAACATCGCTTTTCTTAGGACTACATTATGATACTAAAAAAGTTAATGTTTCACTAAAGCAATATTATAAATATATAAAGATTGATATCAGGTTATATTAATTCTGAGAATCCTCAACAAGCTTGATTGTAATCCCTTCATTTTTAGAAGGGGGGCAATAATATGCGGAGTATAATAGGTCACGACTCTATACAGACCTTAACCTCAAACAGCCCAGGCTTTAGAGCGCCCTCTAATAGTTATAGAAATATCAGACTGCTTGTGTTCTTCAATGGAGCCAATTTTGTAAACATTCTCTCCCATTTTGGTGAGAACCTTTGTAAGTTCTTCAACCTTGTTTGGCGAACAAACTACGACCATTCCCAGACCACAGTTCAAGGTGCGAGCCATGTCATCATTATCGAGTTTACCTTCAGCTTTTAGCCACTTAAAGACCTCGGGTAATTCCCATTTGCTAGCGTCAATCCTTGCCATTAACCTGTCCGGGATAACGCGCGGGATATTTTCTGTAATGCCGCCGCCCGTAATATGCGCCATACCCTTTATCGCCGGAGAGCCGTCAGAATCCTTTACTTTCATTGCTTTAAGTAGAGATTTCACATAAATTCGAGTTGGAGCCAGCAATGCCTGTCCAAGCGTTTTTGCTTTTTCCAGAGTTTGTTTTTCGATATCTTTATCTTGATAGCGCACCATCGCAGTAAAAGGGCATGGCTGGTCATAGCTGCTTTTTGTGTCAGCGATTATTTTGCGTACAAGAGAGTACCCATTAGAGTGCACACCATTTGACTCAAGCCCTAGGATAACATCGCCACTTTTTATTCTTTCCCCCGTAATAACTTGTTTGCGATCTACAGCACCAACTGTAAAACCTGCCAGATCATAATCACCTACCATGTAAATTCCCGGCATTTCAGCAGTTTCACCGCCGACCAAAGCACACCCTGAAATTTCACAACCCTTTGCTACACCGGTAATAACTTCTTTGGCCACTGCCTGTTCAAGATGCCCTGTGGCAAAGTAATCCAGAAAGAACAAAGGCTCGGCGCCTTGTACTACAAGGTCATTAACGCACATTGCTACCAGATCTATGCCGATTGTATTATGAACTCCGGAATCTACAGCAATTTTGATTTTTGTTCCCACACCATCAGTTGATGATACTAAAATTGGATCTTTGTATCCTGCATCTTTTAAATCAAATAAAGCTCCAAACCCGCCAAATCCCGGCATTACGCCACTACGATTTGTTTTTCTTATGACCGGCTTGACCGACTCGATCAAATCAGCCGCCGCATCTATATCGACACCAGCTTTTTTATATGCGCTTTCTTTTCGTTCCGGGGCGTTATGGCTTTGCATTTTTAACGTCTTATTCCTTTATTTTCCTACTAGCTGTTGCTCTTATACGCGCCTCGTTGTAAAAACGAGAACATACGATTTTTCAAACACAGAGACTTCAGGTGCACCATGGGCATACCTCAAACAGCTTTTTACTGCAAGCATATTATAGCTTTTTCATTCTTTTTTACCCTCTTAGCGCTTGTTCTTGCAGTGCCGCAAAATGCGCAGGCATACGACTCGTCTCTTTTCGTGGTAGAGGGGGTGAAAATTGATGTTACAGCCGAAGATGCTGTTAGTGCTAAGGAGCAGGCCTTTCAGAAAGCACAAATACAGGCTTTTGATATTCTGGCTAATCGCATGGTTGCCGAAACAGATGTATCAAATATGGTTCGGCCAGATTTAACGGTTATCGCTTCGATGATTAAAGATTACGAAGTTAGCAATGAACAAATATCTTCAGTTCGTTATGTTGGGGAGTTTAAGTTTCATTTTGATCCCAAAGCCTTGGGAAACTATTTTTCCATATCAGGCGTGCAATATACAGATAAGAAAAGCAACCCTCTGCTGGTTTTGCCGGTTTTTCAAAAAGATGGAAAAACCACATTATGGAGTTCTGAAAATCCATGGTTAAAAGCCTGGGGCAGTGCACAATTTGGAGCATCACTGGTTCCTATTGAGGTTCCGATAGGTGATTTAGAGGATGTCGCAGACATTAACGATGACAATGCGTTACGGTTCGAGAGAAAAAGTCTGGATCGTATGCTTATGCGTTATAACGCTCGTGAGGCTGCGATAATGATTGCGGTGCCAGATAGCACACTAGCCGGGCTAGAAACAGAACAACAAGCTGCCGGAAATTTACGTATTAGCATTTACCGCACAGACAGGGGAAGCGCGGAATATGTCAGCGACTTTACCCTTCATCCAGAAAACGGGCAAAGCGTGGCACAATTCTATGATAGTGCTGTATTAAAAGGATTTCAGGCATTACAGAAAAACTGGAAAAGCCGAACGGCTGCAAGCGCTTCTCAAAGTCAGCATTACTACGCACGTATGCCGGTTGATAGCTTAAACGAATTGATTGATGCTCAGGATATTTTACGAACGCTTCCGGGGTTAAGCAAAATTTCGGTTATTTCCGTCAAACCGACAGAGGCCAGACTCCTTATTACTTTCAGGGGAGATGAGGCTCGTCTGCGCGAAGCGTTGCGTTCAGGAAGTTCATATATTCTGAGCCAGCCATACAGCAAAGATGAAGAAGCTGCGCGCTCTTCTTTGCCACAAATTTCTGGATTACAAGTAATGTACGATATGTACCATCGTAGCAAATCTACAAAAATGAGGCTAAATCCTCATGCTTATAAGCCGACTTATAATCCACAAGAACAGCAGAAAAATGTGCAGCAATATGGACATGGATCGTCTGCACAGGGTGGTGCTCCGGCATCTGATATAATGGAACAACCTGCCTCATCTTTGGAACCATCAGGTGACCAGGATAGCCAATCATCCGTCCACACTTTTTAAAAAGAGGCGCAAATCCCATGGCTGAATATAAAACACTAAAACCATCAACACATTATATATTCTGGAGCTTTGTTACGGTGTTTTTTGTCGGCGCCGTATTTTTGCTCAAAGCTGTTCTTTTACCTTTTGTGGTAGGCATAGTCGTTGCTTATATGTTGAACCCGGCAGTAGGTAAGCTTGGAAAAATCGGTATTTCGCGGGAGCCTGCATCACTGTTGATCCTTTCCGGATTTCTTGTTGTTATTCTCGCAGTAATAGCAATTATCTCGCCGTTTTTAGTCAGAGAGCTAAGCTATTTTATCAAAGACGTTCCGGGTTATGTAGAAGAAATAAAAAAACTGGTACTTCCATTTCAAAAACTTTTAGAAAAATACTCTGGCAGTGAAATGGAGAATTTGGATTTTAAAGGATTTTTGATAGATAATTCCAAAACAACTACATCCATAGCAGGAGTATTGGCAGACAAGCTGGCTGCTGGCGGAAAAACAATTATTGATATCATCTCGTTTTTGTTTTTTATGCCCATTGTCGCTTATTTCATGATGAAAGAGTGGCCGTCAATTTTGCGCTGGGCAAAAGATCTGATCCCGCACCACGCAAAAGACGACGTTATGGATCTGTTAAAACAAATCGATAACAAACTATCGGGCTTTATTCGCGGTCAAATAAGCGTCGCTTTATTTCTGGCTTTAGCCTACGCAATAGCCCTGACACTGGCCGGGTTAAAATATGGTCTGCTCATTGGAATTATGTCTGGCTTGATCTCGGTCATTCCCATGGTCGGATCATCTATTGGCCTGATTGTTAGTGTCGCAGTGGCATGGTTCCAAACAGAAGAGTGGCCGTATGTCCTTATGATTGGTGGTATTTTTATAGGCGGGCAGCTTATCGAGGGGAACATATTAACGCCAAAACTTGTCGGGGACAGTGTCGGTCTGCACCCGTTGTGGGTCTTCTTTTCCCTGCTCGCCGGTGGCTCATTGTTGGGCATCTTAGGAATATTTCTAGCAGTGCCCGTAGCCGCTATTATTGGTGTTCTTCTTTCGTTTGTCTTGTATAAATACAGGCAAAGCGATTATCATCATGGTGTTTCACAAAAAGTCGAATCACCGCAAAAAGAAGTACAAAAAAGTAAAAAATAGTTATGCCAGCAGAATTCCTTGCCAACGCCCGCCAAATAGCCTTTGATCTCGGTGCACGCCCAGCCTATGGCCGCGCCGATTTTCAGATTGGCAAATCAAATGCTGCCGCAGTAGGGTGGATTGACCGTTGGCCGGACTGGATGGCTCCTGTATTAATTTTGCAGGGACCGGCGGCGAGCGGCAAAAGCCATCTTGTCGCTGTGTGGCAGGAAAAAACCAAGGCACACAAGATCAATCCTGAATGGCTGGCAACAAAATCTTCGGCTGAATTATTTGACTTGGGAGATGCACTGGTTATAGACGGGCTTGATCCATGGCTTGGCGATAACGAAGCGGAAACAACACTCTTTCATCTTTATAATATGCTAAAAGAAGAGCAAAAAACCATGATGATCACCATGCGAATGGCTCCATGTGCGACTGATTTTGTGTTGCCGGATCTTGCATCACGTTTTCGCGCAGCGCCAAGTGTGACTATTCACACTCCAGACGATATGCTGCTTGCTTCTATTTTGAATAAACTTTTTTGTGACAGGCAGCTCTGCGTTGGCAATGATGTTATTGCGTATTTATTGCCGCGCATGGAGCGCTCTTTTGCTGCTGCTCAGGAACTGGTCAGGCTGGCAGACCGTCGGGCTTTGTCAGAAAAGAAAAAGATATCTATTCATCTTTTGCGTCTAGTACTTAGCGAGATGCAAAGCGAATAAAGACACCTTAAAAAAAGATCCTTATCCTCCGAACTCTTCTAAATCCTGCGTATAAACGGCGCGCTCTATTTCCTGATAGTCTTCTTTGGAGATCAGACCTTTGCCTTCAAAAATTGTGCAATTACGGCCACTATTCTTGGCTTCATATAAACACTTGTCCGCACGGCCAATAACTTCTCCAATATCATGATCGCCACTTTCAATGATCGCCCCACCAATAGAAGTTGTGATTTCAAGGGAGCCTGCTTCTACACTGCAAGTAATAGGGGTGTCGCCGATTGAACGACGCAAGCGCTCGGCAATCATATAAGCTCGCTCGGGCGAAACATCAGGCAAGATAACAACAAATTCTTCACCGCCGTAACGCGCTACAAGATCAAAGCTTCTTGTATTGTTTTTAACGCGGTCTGAAAAAACTCTGAGAACCTCGTCTCCTGCATTATGCCCATGCGTATCGTTTATGATCTTGAAATTATCAATATCCATGATTAATACAGCCAGAGCTTTTTTGCTCTGCTTGTTGCTTTCAATAAGCTTATCAAGGTGGACTTCCAGATAGCGGCGGTTATAAAGGCCAGTCAAGCTATCTGTTAATGCCATGGACAGGCTGATTTCATAGCTGGAACGCAAGCGCTCCTGAAACCGTCTACGACGAACTTGCGTACGTACACGCGCTATGACCTCACTTTTTTCCAATGGGCGCATGAGGTAGTCATAAGCTCCGATTTCCATGCCATGAGCAACACGAGTCATATCTTTTTCATCGGCAATCATGACAATAGGAAGAGAGCGTGTACGTTCATTAGAGCGTAAGTGGGAACAAAGTCGCAAACCATCTTCATTTTTAAGATTTAGACTTACCATTAGCACGTCAAAATCCTGAGCAGCAACCATCTCCATTGCTTTTATCCCACCGGGAGCGCTCATGACAATGTTCAGGTCAGCCGACAGAGCTTCAATAATTTTATCTTTATCATATTCTTTGTCTTCTATGAGCAAAATTCTGGCGCCCTCAATAGGCTCTTGCATCAGATTTGTTTTTTCGGTTACAACCCCGAACTGGGTTGCTGCATTTTCACGGATGCGCCATTCATCTAATGCCATTTTAAGACGAGCCAAAGAGCGTACGCGTGCCATGAGAGCTATATCATTTATAGGTTTGCTCAGGAAGTCATCGGCGCCGACCTCAAGCCCCCGCACTTTATCTTGAATATCCGTAAGAGCTGTAACCATAACAACGGGGATATGCGCTGTATCCGGGTTTGATTTAATGCGCGAACAGACCTCAAAACCATCCATGCCGGGCATCATGATATCAAGAAGCACAATATCAGGATTTTCGTTGGCAACCTTGTCCAAGGCTTCCTGACCGCTAACAGCAGTAATAACGTCGTAATACTCGCAGGCTAATTTAGCCTCGAGCAACCTTACGTTTGGGAGTATATCGTCGACAACGAGAACACGTGCTGACATCTTATTGTCTCTCTCCTTCCGGTTTATAACTTTCTCGTGGAGGGTCTTCCGGCAGCTTTTCTGCCTGTTGTAGCCCTTCCTCTGGCATTTCCCCCTCATTTTCTGATGTTTCAGTTTTATCGTCACTACTGTAAAGATGCTTTTTCACAACCTCGATAAAGCAGGATACCGAGATTGGTTTGGAGATATAGTCTTCACAACCACCTTCACGAATTTTTTGTTCATCACCCTTCATGGCAAACGCTGTAACAGCAATCACCGGAATGGCTTTTAGCTCTTCATTTTCTTTAAGTTGACGTGTGACATCAAGACCGGAAATCTCTGGAAGCTGAATATCCATTATAATGAGATCGGGCTTATGCTCTAAAGCTGTATCAAAAGCCAGACGTCCGTCTCTGACCTGTACAGTATCGATTTCATGAGCCTCAAGGAGGTCATGAAACAGCTTCATATTAAGCTCATTGTCTTCAACGATCAGAACTTTTTTTGTCATAATATTGATAAAAATTTCTACACAAGAGTTGATTTTATTTGATTTTGCAGAATACTAACACATTAGAAAATTGTAAAAGCACAGCTTTCTACCGCATATCCTAAGCGTTAAGACTTGCCAAAACGTTAATATATGCAAAAAAAACAGCTTTAATCCCAATTATTTTTCTTAATCTCCATCTTTGCCTTTTATTTCCTCATCTTTTTTGTGGATAGTCGAAATATCACAGCCAGATTCTACAGGCTCTATAGCTATTAAATTCTGGCTGATAGAGAAGTCTGAATATTCAATCTCTATACTACTGATTATACCATTTTCATGAAACACCACAGACATTTCATAATCAGACATAGTATCAGAGGAATCATGTGGAAAGAAAGCCAGTCGTACATCCCATGCCTTGGTATTTACTAAGGCCGGGTCAATATTCATCTTGACAGGACTTTCTTCTGAGTTTTCAGGAAACCGGTATGTACGCGTATCGCCAATAAATGTGTTGATATCGACCGGCCCTTTTCCATCACTACCATCAAATAAGGGGACGCTATAAAAACGTGTGCCTTGTTTTATTTTGTTTAAAACATCAAGCGTATGCCCCATTGGGAAAAAAGTACCTTTAGGCAATGGCTGCACAAGATCTTTGGGAATACTGTAGTTAACAACGATATTTTTACCGTCTTCTCCAAGAGACGTTGCCCCGCGAAATTGTTCAAATAGAGGTCCGTCTTTTTTGCGCTGAGCATTAAAAGTAAAGTTTTTTCCATCAAAAGCTTCATAAGTGGAAACGTCACTGGTAACTCGCGCGGCTGGCATTTCAACATATTCATAAAGCATATCAAACTGGTAATTTGATACCCAGCCATCACAGGAGGAGCGCCACTCATACAACATTTTACCGCTCAGGTTCGAGAGCATAACGCCGTTTTTTTTGGAAGTAAGGCTGATATCATACAAAGCTTTATGGGGTATAAGCCCCGCTTTTATAGCAGGATCGCTTGCCGCATCTGTAGGAGCACTAAAAAATAATACGATCGCAAATTGAATGATAATTGCTCCAGCTTTAAGAGCTTTTATATTTCTAGCAATTCCTCTCATTTTATAGCGATTTTTCATAGACAAAATATTACCCCAAACATGTAAGGGCTTAAAGCTAAAAAATAAAAGCGGCAAACCATGCCGCATAGATGATAGGCAAATAATTCACATGGTGTATAAGGGTATAATATATCCAATTAGCCTTATAAAGAAAACCAGTTAATATATTGTTATATAACAATATTATTTCTGGCACAGTTCTCGCATTACAAACATTGATATCTATTTGAGTAGCCGGTGTGTTTTTAACACGTCAATGTTTAAGGGTAAAAATTATGACTTCAGATTTTATTCAAAATACATACGCCTTACGCGAACGCAGCCGCTTGGCAAAGAAAGCATTTTCTTCCACAGGCTTTGCCGGAGTGCAGCCACGCAAAAGGGCGTTTGGCGTTATCAAAACAGATAAACCCGAACTCACCGAAACTGTTGGTAGTGCAGCTGTAGCCAACGTTAATGTCAATGTTAAAAATTCCCCGCTGAAGGTTTCTAAAGAACCGCAAAAAGAAAAAACATTTAATAAAACCGCTTTGTTAAAAACGGCATACAAAATGCTCCGTCAGGCAGAGCGTGACTTGGCGCACATGGAAGAGCGCATTCAAACTCTTCAGGAAATTCTTACGGTTGACGAATTGACCGGACTAACCAATCGTCGGGGCTTTTTCCATGCTTTTGAACGTGAGTTGGATCGCACAAATCGTGGAGAAAATGAGGGCGGCCTGCTCATAATGATTGATCTTGATTATTTCAAAGATATCAACGACCGTTATGGACATCTGGCCGGTGATGAGGCGCTCAGGACTGTCGGACGGTTCCTTGGCAGCTCCACCCGCCCTATGGATATCACAGCTAGGCTAGGCGGGGATGAGTTTATTATTCTTATGCCTAATTCCAGCATCGGAAAAGCAATGATCCGCGCAAGAAAGCTTGGTAACGCAATTAATGATCTCACCTTTGATTGGGGCGGAGATGCCATACAAATTAATGCAAGCATTGGTCTTAAAGAATATGTGTGCGGTGACACAATCGAAAATATAATAGAACAAGCCGACCGCGGTTTGTATCAGGATAAAAAAGAAAGAAAAGATCTGGCGCTGTTTGCAGCGGAATGAAAGCAGGGGAAAGCTTATAACGAACTGAAAAAGATTAAATAACCCGTACCTGCCATGCATCCCCCCTAACCCAACCCTAATGGCAGGTAAACCCGAAAGCCCGGACGTATTCACATTTTCTTTGATGAGTACGTTCGGGTATTTCTTATTTAGCGTTTAGTGCGCCCTTTGACTCACACTGTAGTTTTAGAGTACAAAGCAGAATAACAAAAACATATGGGCATCGAGCGAAAAGCATAAAGCGGGCGGGGATATTTAATTATGAGTCGGCAACCAAATAAAAAACCTTCACACAAGACAAGAGATAGTAGCGAAATCAACCATCATATTGATTCATTGGCTAAATTTCTTGATCGTGAGCACAGTGAAGATTTATCAGAATTCAAAAATTCTCTGAATAAGGGGCTGGGCATCCTTGTTACAATCAATGATGATGAGACGGGGATTCCCTTGCACTTTTTCGCTCAGGGTGAAGATTCTTCTATTTTGAGGAAAAAAGCTGCAAAACTGGATAAGGAACGACACCGCGCGATGATAGCCCTTCAGGAATGGGTTGAAGAATTTGAAAGAATGTCAAAGAAAGTATTTAAAAATTTTGCTAAATATCTTTACGGACGAATAGAAAGCATAAAGACAAACGCTGAAAAACAAATTGAGGTTATCGATACAGTCCTTTCCACGGCCAAGGATGCGGCAGCAGCCTCCGGTGCAGGCGCATCTACTATTAGCGCGATTGAAAAGAAAAAAAGCAGACTTGAGAGATTTATCAACCGTCTAAGTGCTCATAATGAAAAATTGGAGAATGCCAGGAACACTGAAGAGCTGTTAGAAATTGAAACAGAGCTTGAAGAAGATGTTAAGGACTTTGACAAGAACACATATTCCCAAAAACAGAATAAGAGCATAAAAGCGTTTTTTATGAGCCTGTATGCAAGTGTTCCGGATATAGCAGCAACTCTTCCAGAGATTGAGGAAGAGCAATTTGATATTACTCCATATGGTTCCACTGTTGACGAAGAGGAAGAGGGTAAGTCAGAAACTTCAGATCTTGAAGAAGAACTGACCTGTTAGGTTTAATGATTAACCTTTAAGCCACACCCGTCATTTTCTTTGGTAGATTAACCTTCAGGTGCAGATCTTTAAGCTGCGCTTCATCAATCTCGGATGGCGCCTGCATCATCTGGTCTTCGTACTGGCCATTCATGGCAAAGGCGTACACTTCGCGCAAGTTCGGCTCATCTGCTAGCAGCATGATTATGCGGTCGATCCCGAATGCTAATCCGCCGTGAGGCGGAGCGCCATAACGCATAGCATTGAGCATGCCGCCGAATTTGGCTTCGAGAACCTCTTTGCCATAGCCAGCGATGCCAAAAGCTTTTTCCATGATCTCGGGTTTGTGGTTACGGATAGCGCCCGATGCTAGCTCATAGCCGTTACACACACAATCATACTGAAATGCATAGATATCAATCGGATCTTTATCGGTTAGATCGCTCATGCCCCCTTGAGGCATAGAAAATGGGTTGTGTGAGAAATCGATCTTTTGTGCTTTTTCATCGAATTCATACATCGGGAAGTCAACAATCCAGCAGAATTTGTAAACGCCGGTTTCGCGTGTGGTTATCCCTGCTTCATCCATGGAAGAGCAGATTGCATCGCGGGCGAGCCCAGCGAATTTCGCGGCTGGAAGCTCTTGGTTACAGACAAAGAAAATCGCATCGCCGTCTTCGCAACATGATATTTCTTTGATTTGTGCTTGCGCTGCTTCGGGTATGAATTTAGCGATTGGGCCTTTGCCCTCACCTTCATTAAAGAGGATATAACCTAAGCCCGGAGCGCCCTGCCCTTGTGCCCAGCTATTGAGCTTATCAAAGAAGCTGCGTGGGAGCTCGGAGACTTTTGGAGCGCGGATAGCGCGCACTACGCCGCCTTTGGAGATCACACCTTTGAAGGCATTGAAGCTTACATCATCACGAGAGAACACTTGCGTAAGATCGCAAATCTCTATCGGGTTGCGCAAATCTGGTTTGTCTGAACCATATTTAAGCATCGCTTCTTTAAACGGAATAGGTGGGCACCAAACGACTTCGCGTTTCTCGCCTGTGAAGTCGGAGAATTTTTTAAACACAGCCTCGATAACTGGCTGGACAGTGCTATGGATTTCGTCTTGTGTGACAAAGCTCATCTCCACGTCGAGTTGGTAAAATTCGGCGAGGCGGTCGGCTCTACCATCTTCATCACGGAAGCATGGGGCGATTTGGAAATAACGATCAAAGCCGCTCATCATCAGGAGCTGTTTAAATTGCTGTGGCGCTTGGGGGAGCGCGTAAAACTTGCCTGGGTGCAGGCGTGATGGCACAAGGTAATCGCGCGCGCCTTCTGGAGAGCTGGCGGTTAGAATAGGTGTTTGGAACTCTTGGAAGCCCTGCCCCCACATTTTCTCGCGCATCGTGGCAATCACGTTATTACGCAGGCGGATTTTGTTTTGCATGCCTTCGCGGCGCAAGTCTAAATAACGGTAGCGAAGGCGGATATCCTCGCCTGCTCCATCATCTTCGTGAACTTGAAATGGAAGGACAGCGGCGGCTGATTGTAGGGTTGCTTTGTCGATATAAACTTCAATCTCGCCAGTTTCCATTTTTGAGTTAATGGTATCGGCGGAGCGCTCTTTAACTGTTCCTTCAAGGGTAACAACTGATTCAACGCGCCACTTACTAAGCTCATCAATTAGTGGGGAGCCTTCATCGACGATGCACTGAGTGATGCCAAAGGTATCACGTACGATAATGAACAAAACTCCACCAAGATCGTATATACGGTGAATCCATCCCGACAGACGTACGGTTTCTCCGATATTGGCTTTGGTTAATTCGTTACATTTATGTGTTCTGTAAGCGTGCATTGATCTCTTTATCCTTAGAAAATATTTACGTAGCAGTGTGTTTTATACCGTATCTAACGCCAATGTCACGCCGATTTTGCAAAAAACATGCATAAAAGCCATGATTTTCGCCGTTACGGGGCTAGACGAATAATAACATCAGAGTATTATGAGAATTCTTTTAGAGTTAGGAGTGAAGCATGCTCCGGGAATTAGTATGACAATAATTACAGATAATGAAGAGCTGGCTGCATTTTGCAAAAAGCTGGCTAAAGAAGAATTTATAACCATAGACACAGAGTTTTTGCGGGAGAAGACCTATTATCCCAAGCTTTGCCTTGTCCAACTCTCTGGCTCTGATAAAGACGCGCGGGCTGTAGACCCTCTGGCCGAAGGCATTGATATGTCGCCTTTATTCGATTTGTTGCAAAATAAAAGTGTACTTAAAGTTTTTCATGCTTGTCGTCAGGATCTGGAGATCTTTTATAATCTGATGGGCTGCGTTGTCACGCCGATTTTTGATACACAAGTCGCAGCTATGGTCTGTGGATATGGTGATGCAATAAGCTATGAAAAGTTGGTGAAAAGCATTGCGGGCGCCAATATTGACAAAAGCTCTCAATTTACAAACTGGTCACTTCGCCCTTTAAGCGATAAACAGCTCGAATACGCCTTAGGAGATGTTACACATTTGTGTGATGTATATCAGGATTTGCGCGGGCAGCTCAAGAAAACCAAGCGTTGCCGATGGGTTTTCATGGAAGAGGAGATTCTGAACAATCCGGCTACCTATGAAAACGATCCCTACGAGGCATGGAAACGCATCAAGATTCGCTCTCCCAAGCCTCGCTCTTTGGCTATATTGCGAGAGCTGGCAGCGCTGCGGGAGCGGCAGGCACAAAAGTGTAATATCCCTAAAAACTGGGTTATTCGTGATGACACGCTTGCAGATATGGCGGGGCAGGCTCCTCGTGATATAAAAGACCTGAAAAAAATACGTAATATTTCAAAAGATATTATAAACGGTAAGCTGGGAAATCAGATGCTAAAAGCTATTGAATCAGCTTTGGCCAGCCCCAGGGAAGTGTGGCCGGTTCCGGTAAAGAAAAAACAACTATCTCCCCACGAGATAGTTATCATTGATATCTTGAAAATGCTGTTAAAAATCGAAAGTACAGAGCATGGGGTTGCTCCAAAAATAATCGCCTCTGTGGATGATCTTGAGGCGATTGCACTGGATGATAATGCAGACGTTCCTGCGCTTAAAGGCTGGCGCAGGGAAGTGTTCGGAGAAGACGCTCTGGCCGTTAAACATGGCAAAATTGGAATTGGTATTAAAGATAAAAAAATTGTAAAAATTAAGCTGTAACTCTGGAGTTTGATGGTTATTGAGATTGATCTGGTAATTGAGTACACGTATGAATGTAAAAAATATTAAGAATACAAAAAGACTATATCTGCTGCGCCATGCGCATAGCCCAAGCGTACCGGGAGTAAAAGATATAGATAGAGAGCTTAGCCAAGAAGGGGTTAAGCAGGCCAAAGCTCTTGGCGTTTATATGAAGAAAAATAGCTTTGCACCTGACATGGTTATGTGCTCCAGTGCGCCGCGTACCCGTAAAACACTGGAAGGTGTGCTGCAAAATGTGCCTGTCGCTAATGTGAAATATTTCCCCATTCTTTATGCGGGCAGTACCGGAGATTATCTGGCGCAGATACAAGGTTGCGATGATTCGTATAGCAGCATTATGGTCGTTGCCCATAACCCCAGTATATATGGTCTGGTAGCTCTCTTGGCAGAACTTGGTAATGATGCATTGGTTCATCGCCTAACAACGGGGGGATATGCTCCCGCAACACTTAGCGTTCTTGACGTCCAGCAAGAAAAATGGGCAGATATTCAACCCGGCAAATGCCCTTTGCTGAACATAGTAAGCCCAAAGGATTATTAAATCTCTAATTAATAAAACTTACCCCGCAGCTTTTGGCAACGGGGTAGTTAATTTTACAATATTGCCTAACCAAAGAATTACTTCTTGGATGGGGGCATCTTCTTTTCGACAAACATGACATGTGCGCCTTTATTGCCTGTTTCTGGATTAACAGCCCAAGGGTCATATTTTTTCTTTTTTATTTTATATTCTGCACGTGTGGAGCGCTTCGCGTAATAGCGGTATCCAGTTCCAGCTTCACTCTCAAGACGTACTTTAACGTATGACGCTTTTGCCATTTTCCTAAAACTCCTTTATTCGAAGTCGGTTTTATGAAGGTTTTGCCAGTAAATGTCAAGTATTTCATAAGCCTGATTGCTATTTTTTATTATTTGCGCCGTGATTGCCGGTTTCTTTGCCCTTGACGAGGCTTATTTTTGCGTTCCGCGCCTTGGCCTTCTCTGGCAGCTATGGGCTTTTGTATACCTGGAATATCGGCTCCTTTTTGCCCCGGAGCCAAATCAAATATACACGATCCGGTCATGCCATCGGCTTCTTTAATGTTGATTCGTATATGTGCTCCTAACCGGAATACCTGTTTTGTACGTCGCCCGACCAAAGCATGAGCGGCTTCATCATGGATATAAAAATCATCGCCTAAGCTACGCATCGGGATAAGCCCGTCTGCGCCGCTTTCATCGAGTGTAACGAACAAACCAAAGCGTGTAACACCGTTTATAGTGCCGGGGAACTCTGCCCCGATATGGCTGGAGAGATAGCTCGCCGTAAAGCGATCAACAGCAGAGCGCTCAGCCTCCATAGAAGTACGCTCGGTTGCAGAGATATGCTGGGCAATTTCCTCTATCCGTGATTTTTCCTCTTTATTCATAGCGCCATCGCCAAGCCCATAAGCGCCGATCAGTGCGCGGTGTACAAGCAAATCTGAATACCGGCGAATAGGGGAGGTGAAGTGCGCATAACGCTCCAGCGCCAGCCCGAAATGCCCGATATTATCCGGTGAATAAATTGCTTGAGACTGACAGCGCAACACCATTTGCGAAATTAAATGCGAATAGGGCGAGGCAGCGGCTTTGCGCAGTAGGCCGTTAAGTTGCTGTGGCTTGATATTTTGCCCCTTGGGCATGCTCAAGTTAAAGCTCTCGACGAAATCCCGTGCGCTCTCTAGCTTGTCGTAAGATGGCTTGTCATGAATTCGGTAAATGCAAGGATAGTCCTTATTGCCTTCCAAAGCACTGGCCGCCGCCACATTGGCCAGCACCATAAACTCTTCAATAAGCTTATGCGAATCCAGACGAGCGCGGGGCTTGACTCCTGTCATCACGCCTTTCTCGTTAATCAAAATTTGCCGTTCTGGCAAATCAAGGTCAAGAGCACCACGGCTGGAGCGTGCTTTATCTAAAATTTTATAAGCTGCATATAACGGATTAATAACATTGTCCATTAGATGCGCTGTTGTTGCATCGCCATGCCCGTCCCGCGCAGCCTGCACTTGCTCGTAAGTCAGCCGCGCATGAGAGTTTATAAGCGCGCGCACGAATTTATAGCGCAGCAATTTGCCTGCCTCATCAATATAAAGATGCACCGCCAGAGATGCTCGCACCTCACCGGGCTTGAGCGAGCACAAATCATTCGACAAAGCTTCGGGGAGCATCGGTACAACACGGTCAGGAAAGTAAGTAGAGTTACCTCTTGCTTGCGCTTCCTTATCCAAATCAGTGCCAAAGCACACATAATGCGCAACGTCGGCAATAGCAACAATCATGTGATAACCGCCCTCGACGGTCTTTTCTGCAAACACTGCATCGTCGAAATCACGGGCATCTGCTCCGTCTATTGTTACTAAAGGAATGGCGCGTAAATCCTCACGCTTACCCAAGGGAGGAACTTTTAAATCCTTTGTTTCATCCAAAACAGCCTTGGGGAATGAGTCACTTAAACCCGCCTCGTGCAAGGCAATCAGGCTAATAGTTTTAGGATCGCCCTGTCGCCCTAAAATTTCACTCACCTTGACCTGCTTGCGCTTCAGCCCACGCGAAGGCAGTATCTCGGCTGTGGCAAGATCGCCGTCTTTGGCACCGTTCAAATCTCCGATAGCGATGTCAAAATCGTACTTGGCTTTCTTATGGGTCGGAACCAATATCGCCCCGCGCTTTTGCATACGGATAATACCTAAAACCGAGCCACCATCATGTCGTGCCCCTTCATCTACAAGGCGAATAATCCGCGCTTCGTAAAAGCCATCATTAACACGAGAAAGACGACATAAGGCGCGGCTACCCTCACGCACATTCTTAAAATTTTTAGGGTCGGGAACAATCTCTATTTTTGGCGGAGCACCTTGCAAGGCCTCATCCCAATCAAGGGGAAGGGCAAACACATCACCATCAAGATCAATTTCGTGAACGCGTACAACAGTTACCGAAGGCAGGCCATCCGGCGCGCTATAGGCTCCGCCCGGCTGTTTGGTAATTGAACTGTCTTTTGTTAAGGTTTTCAATATCTGCTTTAGCGCAACGCGGTTTTCTCCACCCTTAATCCCAAATGCTCGCGCGATTTCGCGCTTGGTTAACGGCTTGGGGGAGGTCTGTATAAACTTGAAAACCGCTTCTTTATTCAATGTAGTCATGAGGCACTGTGTAGACTTTATTTAGGGAAGCGTAAAGGAAATAATGCTTTTTGACATATAGTAACGCAGTGGTGTAAAGAGGATTAGGCAGGATATTTTACCAAAAAGGAAAAAATTGGATATGAGAGGGATTAAAAAAGAACCAGTTTTGGGATGTATTAATGATGACATCCCTTTGTCTGAAATTATTGCGATAAGCTCAAGTATGGTTGATGAATACACAGAGCATGTGGATGTTTATGTTGACTTTCGGGGTAACGGTAAATTAATTGAAGATCCCATAGAGAACGATCAGGCTTTTGCCGCAAATCTGGAACAAGTTAAAAAAGACTTATTGGAAAAGGGTATGTTATTGGAATTACTAATAGCCCCTAATGGTAAAGAGTTATGGGTTAACAAAAATTTTGTACCAACAGTAAAACAACAGTTTAAATCCAGCCAGGAATTGGAAGACGCATGTTCTGATAAAAATTTACCTGTTTTTGTGATTATGTAATAAAATGTAGTGGTTCCTACTTGATCTGACAGCCTCAGCCTCGTTTTTGTTATTTAGAAGCACTTTTCTTTTTCGTCGCAGTTTTTTTCTTCTTACTGGCAGTGGTTTTTTTCTTCTTTTTCTTCGACTTGGATTTTGTTTCTTTTCCTTCAGCTTTAGCAATCTTCGCTGCTTCACGAGCGGCGCGTTTTTCAGCGCCAAGAGCTAGCACTTCAACCGCGCGGTTCATGCCAACATGCATAACGTCATCGCCTTTAGGCAAGGATGTAAATGTGCCCTGATGTTTCAAGAACGGACCAAAACGACCAATGCCCGCTTGAATCATCTCGCCTGTCTCCGGGTGCTCACCCACATCACGCGGCAGCGATAACAGCCCCAAAGCTAGATCCAAAGTTACATCTTCGGCGTTTGTTCCAGCGGCCAGACCCTGACGCTTCGGCTTAGGTAAAGCCTTTTTCTTTGGCTTTTTAGGAGCTTTTTTATCAGCTTTTTTGGCCTCTTTGACCTTCTTCTCATGTTCTTTTTCGGCTTGACCGTTCAAAGCCTCAACCTCGGCCACGGCCTCAGGAGCCGGATCAATTTGTACATAAGGGCCATAAGGGCCACGGCGCAGCGATACTGTACGGCCACTATCAGGATCATTTCCTAGAATCTTGGGCTCATTTGCCAGCGCAGCCGTTTCGGCATCCTCACCATCAGGAGCAACCAGAGCTCTGGTAAATTTACATTCAGGATAATTAGAGCACCCAATAAAAGCACCAAACTTACCGAGTTTAAGCCCCAAGCGGCCTTCTTCTAACTTTTCATCATCGGCACAAGCTCTACATTTGCGCGTTTCATTACCTTCGGGGAAGAAGTGAACACCAAGCTCGGCATCCAGGTGGTCAATAACATCGGTTATTGTAAGGTCTTTGGTTTCATCTACAGCCGCCTTAAAGTCTATCCAAAACAGGCGAATAGCTTCCTTCCATGCTACATGCCCCGAAGCAATCGCATCCAGCTCTTCTTCCAGATTGGCCGTGAAATCATAATCGACATAGCGGGCGAAGAACTTGGCCAGAAATGTTGTAACCAGTCTCCCACGATCTTCTGGCACAAAGCGCCGCTTTTCCATGGTTACATAATTACGATCACGCAAGACTTGCAAAATAGACGCGTATGTTGACGGGCGGCCAATGCCCAGCTCTTCCATTTGCTTAACCAGCGAGGCCTCACTATAACGCGGCGGAGGCTGAGTGAAGTGTTGATCTGTAGAGGTGTTAATAAGCTTCGTTGGATCACGCTCTTTCATCGGTGGCAAGACGCGGTCTTTTCCATTTCCGTTTCCATTTGTTTCATCATCATCTTTATCTTCGTGATAAAGCGTCAAAAAGCCGTCAAAGGCAATAACCGAGCCATTTGCCCGCAAAACCACATCATCTGTTCCATCCGCAATATCGACCTTCACCTGATCGAGTACGGCATTTTCCATCTGCGAAGCAACGGTGCGCTTCCAGATCAGATCATAGAGCTTCCACTGGTCTTCTTCGAGCCTGCCACGCATCATCGAAGGCGTACGTGTTAGATCAGTCGGACGAATAGCTTCGTGTGCTTCCTGAGCATTCTTGGCCTTGGACTTATAAAGTCTTGGCGTATCTGGAAGGTATTTATCCCCGTATTCTTTAGTAATTATGCTACGACATCCGGCAACAGCTTCATTCGATAAGGTAGTGCCGTCGGTTCTCATATAGGTGATTAAACCGCCATCATCATTACCTTCGTATAATCTTTGAGCCAACCGCATGGTACGTGACGCCGACATACCCAATTTACGTGAAGCATCCATCTGTAAGGTCGAAGTAATAAACGGAGCGGGCGGAGTTCGGCGAACCTGTTTCTTCTCAATTTGTTGAATTGAAAGCTTTTTACCTTCAATGCGAGCTGCCGCGGCTGTTGCTGCCTCTTCGGTTCCAATATCAAATTTATCAAGCTTATTTCCCGCCAAATGCGTTAGCCGCGCGGTAAACGGTGCACCATCAGAAGTATGCAGCAGTGCTTCAATGCTCCAGTATTCCTGAGGCTTGAAAGCTTCGATCTCTGTCTCACGCTCACATATCAAGCGCAGAGCAACAGATTGCACACGCCCGGCAGAACGGGAGCCGGGGAGTTTCCGCCATAAAACCGGAGAGAGATTAAACCCAACCAGATAATCCAAAGCCCTCCGAGCCAGATAAGCATCAATTAAAGGCTGATCAAGCCCCCGCGCATTCTTGAACGCATTTTGTACAGCCGCCTTTGTGATCTCGTTAAAGGTCACACGGTGTACGCCTTTGCCTTCCAAAAGACCTTCTTCTTTCAAAATTTCATAAATGTGCCATGCAATAGCTTCTCCCTCGCGGTCAGGGTCGGGAGCTAGATACAATGCATCAGCCGTTTTCAGCGCTTTTTTGATATCTCGCAGCGTTTTGTCGGCGCGATCCCCCATCTGCCATTTCATAATGAAATCGTCATCAGGAAGAACCGAGCCATCCTTATTAACCAGATCACGAACATGCCCGTAAGAAGCAAGTACCTCATAATCCGTGCCTAAATATTTGTTGATAGTTTTGGCTTTAGCTGGTGATTCAACAATGACGAGATTTTTACTCAAACCATGCCTCTTTTGTTTTTTATTTTAATTATCATTTTGTTTTATCAGGATTATTTTATTTCCTGGGAGGCGCTTAATACGCCCTGCTAGCTCCAGTTCCATCAGAACCAACTGAAGTTCGGAGATAGTCACATGACATGCTCTGAGCAATTCGTCAACATTTATTGCAGTAAAAGACAGGCTGGAAATAATTTTATCTTGAAGCAATTCTCTGGATTTTGGTTCTGTCAGTTCTTCACATTTTGCAATATTGGTAACAAAACTTCGTTCCTGTACAACAGGTTCTCGAAAGCCATTTCCAGAAAAGTTCATAATAATTTCCATTACATCTTCCGCGTTACGTATCAAAGTGGCGCCTTCACGTATGAGATGGTTAGGCCCTTGCGCCCGTGGATCGAGCGGCGATCCCGGAATCGCCATAATATTGCGCCCTTGTTCTCCAGCCATGCGCGCTGTAATAAGCGAGCCGGAACGCATACCGGCCTCAACTACGATTACAGCCGCAGACAATCCCGAAACAATTCTATTTCTGCGCGGAAATGCTGCGGCAAAAGGTTTTGCGCCAAAAGCGCTCTCCGCTATAACAGCGCCTTTTTCTATAATTTCATCATAGAGCTTTTGGTTTTCTTCCGGGTAGACAACATCCACGCCGCCCGCGACAACAGCGATAGTTCCACTTTCCAAAGCCCCTTGATGAGCTGCCGTATCTATCCCGCGAGCCATACCGGAAGCAATAACCTGATCTTTTGCTCCCAATTCTTTTGCCAGCCTACTTGCGAAATTTTTACCATTAAGGGACGCATTACGTGCTCCCACAATACCGACGCATGATCGGTTAAGAAGCAGGGGATTTCCCAAAACGCTAATAACAGGGGGGGCATCATCAATAGAGGCAAGAGCCAGAGGATAGGCTTCGTCCTTTACAGTAAGAATCGCTCCCCCGCGCTTTTTCAGCTTTTTATATTCAGCAAGGACTTGCCCCACAGGAGGAGGGGATAAAGGTTTTTTAATCCCGCCACGACGCGATAATTCAGGAAGAGCTTCAAGAGCATTTTTGGCAGAGCCAAAGCGCTCAAGCAACTGATAGAAAGTAATCGGGCCGATATTATCGGTGCGAATAAGCCTGAGCCAGTTCAGGCGCTCTTCTTCACTTAAATTGGTGGAGGGGCTATATATTGTTTGCGTTTTCACTGTTTCCCTTTTTATAACGTCATTACACGGCTTGTCCGTGTAATCTAGTAGGTTAAATGGATTGCACGCACTAATGGCGTGCAATGACGTGGTTGTGTGTTACCCTTTACTCCCGCTGATCTTGCTTTCTGTTCCAGACAGTAACCGCTGGATATTTTCTTTATGTCGTAACCATACAAAAATTGTAATCGCAGCACAAATCACAGCAGTTGATCCGCCATAAATGAAGTACGTTGCAATAGGAGCTACAGCTACGGCACATAATGCGGATAGAGAAGAATAACGGGTTGTGAAAGCAACGACCAACCAAGTCGCAATAGCAATTAGACCGCTATAAGGTACAGCGGCAAGAAGTACACCCAATGTTGTTGCAACACCTTTTCCACCCTTAAATTTAAGCCATATAGGGAAGCAATGGCCGATTATTGCACCAATACCGCTAATGATCGCTATAACAATAGACATCTCCGCGCCCCACATTTCACTGTATTGCATAGCAGGAAAACCGCCAAACAGGATCAAAATTGGAATACTGCCTTTGCCCATATCGGTGAGTAAAGTGGCAACAGCCAATAGCTTATTTCCTGTCCTTAGCACATTTGTAGCGCCAATATTATTGGAGCCAATCTTACGGATATCTCCATAACCGGCAGCATAGGACAGGATCAAACCAAAAGGAATTGATCCTGCTACATAACCAACGCTAAAGGGAATTAGAATCAGATTAAACAAGCTTTCCCAGTCCATATCAACCTCTTTTAATCATTTAGTAAGTAACAAATCCAGCACCGCCATACGGGCATAAACGCCGTTTTCGACCTGTTTTGCCATGCGGCTATATTTCATATCATCGGCCAGTTCGCCAGAAATTTCGATCCCGCGATTCATTGGGCCAGGGTGCATAACCATAACATCTGGCTTAGCCGCTTTCAGGCGCTCGTGAGTCAAACCGTAATTCTTGAAATAAGTGTCATCATCAGGGAGTCCCTTTTTATCTGCTATGCGCTCTTTTTGAACGCGCAGCATCATCACCACGTCGCAATCATCAATGCCTTCATCAAGTGAATCGTAGTATGTTATTCCCTTTACCGGCATTTTTTCCGGCTTAAAGAAATCCGGAGCAACAAAACGTAAATTAGCACCCATTTTGGTCAGTAAATGAGCATTAGAGTTGGCCACTCGGCTATGCGAAATATCTCCACAAATTGCTACGTTCAAGCCTTTCAACGAGCCCTTTTCCTGTATCATCGTTAAAGCATCTAGTAAGGCTTGTGTAGGGTGTGCGCGATAGCTATCTCCAGCATTAATAACCGGACATTCCATGCGCTCGGCCACCTTGATAGGTGCGCCATATTCGCTGTGACGAATCACAACCGCGTCGGGCTTCATAGCGCCTAAAGTATCAATGGTGTCTTGAAAACTCTCATTTTTGTTAAGCGAACTAACGCCAGCGTTCCAGTTTATAAGCTCTGCGCCTAGCCTTAAAGCGGCAAAATTAAAAGACGTCACCGTCCGTGTTGAATTCTCAAAAAATAAAGTCATAACGACTTTGTCTTTTAGCTTTTCTCGATCCCATTCTCCGCCGTTAAGGGCGTCTGCGTAAAACTGCGCCAAGTCTAAGATTTCTTTGATCTCACTTACGCTAAGTTCGTCTATGTCAAGTAGATGCTCCATGTTCTTTCCCGTCCACGTTGTTAATTCTCAATGATGTTATGCAATATCAGGAAATGCACTGGTTTTATTTCAATGTCCAGTAGATTCTTAAAACAACCCTTGTATGAATGTGTGGTATTTGAGTGCGGCACAAACAATAATTCCAACAATAAAGCCCGGTCCCGCTGGGATAGAAAGAGTGTTAAACGGAACCTTTTTCTTCATCACAAAACGCGAATAAAAAATAATACCTAAGCCATGAAAAACACCCGCCAACGCACCAAGTGCCATGGCAAGGAAAATATATTCGCTACCCAGCCATATTCCTGCCGCTCCGATGAGCTTAACATCGCCAATACCCAGTGTATCAATGCCATAAAACTTGTTTCCAAAGCTGCGAATCACTAATAATAGACTACTGCTTAGAACGGTGGCTATAAACAGATCCAGGGGGTGAGCTTCGCTAAAACCACTTATAATATGAAAAGCCAGACCGGCAAAAAAGAACTGGAGGACATAACGATTCGGCAGCAGGCGCGTCTTCAGGTCTATACAAAAAAGCAAAACCAAAATAAAAAGAGAATAAATTATTACAGATACTAAGGCGAAAGAGGTCATAAATTGTGTTATAACACAATTTGTTTGTTATTAAGATTCTATTTACGCTTCATTTATGATGTCCGTCATGTAATTTTGTGACTGATAAAAGATGCAGAAAAAGCTATAAATTAACTACAGGATGATAGATTAAAGTGAGCCAGAAAAATATTCTTGTTATTGAAGATAATGATTTTGTTCGAATGCAGCTTTGCCGCTTTTTGATCGATGAAGGGTTTGAAGCGCTCGAAGCAATCGATGGAGAGCAAGCACTTTATATTCTGTCTGGTAATAGCATTGATATGATCGTAGCAGATGTGCGCATGGAACCAGTAAATGGTTTTGAGTTAATCAGCGTTCTGCGCGGGCAGGGAAACAAAACACCGGTTCTTGTTGTCACAGGTGATGAAAATGCTGATATTCTAAGCGAGGCTTCCAGGCTAGGTGTTGCGGCGGTACTAAAGAAACCGGTACAAAAAGAACGGTTGATTAAATCAGTTTCACGTATTTTGAACGTGGAAAAATAAGATGCCGGATGCTACATTTAAAGACGTGTTTGAATTAATGTCAGATATAAACGACAAGGTTTAGAGGTTAGTTTGCTGCTATCAGTGAGGAGTTTCTCCTCGGTTTTCTTATTATATTTATTTGGCGCGCTCTTGGGGTTGGGGGCGTGCTCACCCGTAGATATACCTGGTGCTCGCAACTTGTCGATTCCTTCCCCTACAATGGCCGCACAGCGCAAGGATGCGGTTAATGAAAAATCCGATAGTGTTATATATTTACCACTTGGCAGCGATGTTCTGGTTCCTAAAACGGCTTCTGGTATCGGGCTGCCAAAAGAGATTGTCGGGCCGTTTGAGCTTCGCTCTGAAACTGTGGCAGGCGCGCTACAGTTGATCTTAGCCGACTACGAAGTCTCGATGGCTTTTGAAAGTGATGAGGCATTTTCTCGCACAATTACCGTAGCAAATTTGCACGGGCCGCTCAGTAGAGTGGTGAAGCGTGTATGCAGTCTGGCTGATTTGTATTGTTCTTATGATGACGGGTTGCTGGTTGTTAAGGAAACTCAAACATTTACTGTTACCGTACCCCCTGTAGGAGGAGAGACAGATATTTTGAGTTCTTTGGCAACCGGGGTTCAGGCAATTACGGGAACTTCTCCCATTACCGAATCTTCAACCCGCACCATTATCTATGAGGCCACGAACAGAACGGCAGAGCTTGCGGAGCGTTACTTTCAGCGAGTACGGGCGAGTACGGCATTGATTGTCTTCGAGGTCTATATTTGGGAAGTTTCATTGAATAGTGGAAATTCTACAGGAATTGATTGGGAGGGTATAGATTCTATCGGAAAATATACAACAGGCATAAACATTTCCGGCGGAGCTAATGCTAACTATTCACCAATCAGTATAGGCCTTCCGACAACGGGAGGGTTCTCCTTCGGATCAAACGATGTTTTTGAGTTTATATCTTCATTCGGCGCTGTTAAGACAATTTCACAGCCGCAAATTACCGTACTTTCTGGGGCTCAGGCAAGTTTACGTGCGGCAGATACGGTGAATTACGTGTCTGCACTCACGCGTTCAACTGATAACGGAGAGGTGACTGTTTCTACGGAAACTGATTCGGTAGATACAGGGTTTACGCTTACTATTTCAAGTAACTGGGACAATGCAACGGTTTATGGAACCATTAAAATTTCTTTAGAGGAATTTAGAGGCTTCCAGAATTTTGATGCAGACGGCACAACGCTGCAATTACCTGAAACTACCGAAAGAGAGCTTTCAACACAGGTTCGGATCCGTCCCGGTGATTCGTTGCTGATAGCAGGATTGGTGCGGGAAAGTGATGAGTTTAGCTCTGATGGTATCGGATTCGATATGCCGTTTTTTCCAACATCCAGAACTGCTGAAAAAGCAAATACAGAGCTTGTATTTCTTCTAAAACCACGTGTTATAGTATACACATCCGAGGGTGTTGGCAGTGGTGGTGGCAGTGAAATATATGCCGATGATATGAATCGCTATTAGATCCTGACCTTAAAATTTCTATCATTATTTTGAGGGGTAATGTGCAAGGATATGTATCCTAAAGTATATAACGTACAGCGGAAATACCTTGTATAGACCACGTACAGACGCCAAATAAAACTATTTTTCCACATATATGTGATATATTATCTTTTTTGGTTACAAATCCCTATGTTTCTGTAAATATTGTGTATAATAATAAGGGGTTATTGCTGTCCACAAAAGTTCAATAAAGATGCGTTCGCACAAGTTTAAAATAATTGCTTTTTTTATTATCGTCTTAGCTATAATTCTGGACGCAGAAGGTGCTTTTGCACAGTATAGGGGTTTTGATTCACCAACATCACGTATGTCTGGTGGATCATCTTTCGGACTAATTCCCGTCAAGTCATTAATTGACGGAGGATCGATCCCTGTTGGTGCTTCTGCACAAGTCGTTGTTTTATTCCGCAACGAGGGGGCGCAGGATGTTGAGACAGGTCTTATAAACCTGTATCCGTCTTCAAATATAACCGCGGATATTTCGCTAAACCAGTGCGCAACCGGCCTTTCTTCCGGCGCTGAGTGCGCTGTAGCTATATCGGTAAAAGGGCTGCAAGCAGGAGCATGGCGCCTTGAAATGCTTATGCGCCATTCAGGGCGTACTCGGCTTGTAACTGCAACAGTTTCAGGCAAAGTGGAGGCCGGTTCAGATAGCTCAAATCGCCTTTCTAGTGATATTGAGGCTATCCCGGACAGTCTGGATTTTGGTTCACTTAGCTCCAGCCAAACCCTGATCAAATCGATTATTTTGCGCAATACAACATCCAGTACTGTTAATATCTCCGAAGTCGCGATGAATGCCGCCGATAGTGCCGGTTACGTTGTAGAAACAGACTGCTCTGAGTTAAAAGCGGGGCAGGCGTGTATTGCAACAATTGTCTGGGCTCCGAAAAGAACCGGCCCGGCTACCGGTGTTCTTATTATTCGTCATGACGGGCCAACAGCATTAACCAGCATTGCAATAAAAGGTGAGTACAAGCCTGATGATGTGGAAGAGGCCGAAGGATTTCCTGAAGCAGTACCCGGGCGCGGTCTCCTTGTGTCTTCCCAAACAGAATTTGATTTTGGTGATAACATTTCCTCAGCCTCAACAATGACGGTTTCGCTTGTTAACACAGGAGATACTGCGTTGACATTGGGAGAGGTTAAGATTTCTGGTGGTGATAATGGTTTAACACTGGCCAACACAGGCTGCTCTGAAGGTTTGGAGTTAAACCCTATTGAAGCCTGCCCTCTTACTTTGACATGGTCGCCAACGCGTCTGGGTAGTGTCGTTGACGATGTTCAGGTTGTTCACAATGGTGCGCGTGGCATTCTTGTTCTTCCCGTGAGAGGGGAAGCAACAGCAACAGTAAGCCAGGATCAAAAGGCAATTGTGATTAGCTCGAATGGTAAAAGGGTGCAAAGCGTGGTTAGTAATGAAAATGCCAAGTCTTCAAATGATAATTCCGCAACAAAGGAAGCTGAAAAGACGAAGACTTCTAAAAAAGCAAAGCCTGCCACTTCTGCATCTTCTTCAACAAGTTCTATGAATTCATCAAGCGCCCTTGACGGCCTTGTTATCACATCTTTTTCAGCAAGCCGGGCAATAGTAAATGGCCCCGGGGGGAGCCGTCTGGTGTTTGATGGTGAACCTATTATGTTTGGCGGGGTTATATGGGATGTAAGTATCCAGAAGAATGGCATTGAGTTTATTAGCGAAACAAGCCGTGTATTACTTCTGTTTGATCGTTCTTTGTCTTCGGTTAATCGTGTAACCGGGCAATCCTCCAATAGCAAGTCTTCAAGCTCTTCATCGTCCGGTGGCTAACCGGTAAGAAGGGTAATATTGTTTTTATGAAAAATCTGGGTCAGTGTAATGAGTGAGAACCCTCCATCACAGGAGCCAAATAACGAAGCGCCTAAAGCGCCTGGCGAAGAAGTAAAAGCCTCTCTGGCAATAAACCCTGACAGGGGTGCTATGACCAGAGAGCAATTAGCAATACGTCGTCGTGAGAAGGCAAAAGAGGGACGTGAGCGTTACCTAGATATGGTTCAACGCGAGCGTGTAATGTTGCTGGAGCAGGGAATTGCCCGCTCTACGGAGCAGCTATTGGATATGGCCGGTGCGGTCACTTCTACAGAAGACGATGAAGAGGCAATTAAAGATCGCGCTACCGGCGATCAGTTGCGCTCTATTTTACCGGTCCAATCATGGCTCCCGCTGCGTATCCATTTGATAGGATTAAAAGACGGTGTTTTGACTATTGCGCCATTGTACGAGATGCAAGATCGCCAGATAGAGGCGCTCATGTCTACGGCAAAGCGCAGTGGTTTCCGTGTGGATAAGGTGGAAATCGAGATATGGGATCGTAAAGAGCTTACCGACACCCTGCGGGCTGTGCATGATTTGTCCGCCGATCGGTGTGAAAAAACACTTTCTCAATGGCTTGGAGATATTGATAATGGCCTGCTTTTAAACCAGTTTCAGCGTGACATGCTGGCAGAAGCTTTGCAAATGCGCGCATCCGACATTCATCTTGTACATGATAATACCCCCGAAACACCAAACTGGATTCAATACCGTATCGATGGGGATTTGCTGCCGATGCATCTTTTGCCCGCCGATTCGATGGCTCGTTTGACAACATTGCTCAAAAGGGATGCAGGGCTGAACTTTGGTGATCGTGTTACCCCGAAAGACGGACGCTTTGGGTTTCAATGGCAGGGACGCTCTATTGATGTTCGTGTGGCCGCTGGGCCGCATGCTCAGGATGGTGAAAAGATTACTTTGCGTTTGCTTGATCGTGCATCACTAAAAGGATTTGATGACCTTTTCCGTCGCCATCTGGACGTTGCGGATTCTTTATCAAAACTTCTTTCTCCGGAAATCAAAGGTGCGGGCGGATTGATTTTGCTATCCGGGCCGACCGGCTCTGGTAAAACAACAACGCTCTACGCGTGTGTTCAGCATATTGACAGGCGCCGCAAACATGTACTTACGATTGAAGATCCGATTGAATATGAACTGCGTTACGCTACGCAATGGCAAGTTAGGCACGGCATGGCCGGTGGAGAATTTGCAGATCTGATCCGCGCTGCCATGCGTCATGACCCTGATTATATTGTTATCGGGGAAATGCGTGACCCTGATACAGTAGAGACATCGCTGCGCGCCGCGGAATCCGGGCATACTGTTATTTCTACGGTGCACGCAGATACTGCTTTGCAAACTTTTGAGCGCTTGCGCTCACTCATCCCCGCCACGCGTGAGCGTTCATCAACCTATACATTGGCGCAACAGGTTGGAGCCATTTTAAACCAGCGGCTGGTACGAACACTTTGTCAGGGTTGTGCACACACAAAGAGGGCGGGCGAGGTACTAAGCCCGGATATTTTAGAGCATGTTGGTTTGGACAAGAATCAGGAAGTACGATTACATAACTCTAGCGGTTGTGATCTATGCAGCCGTACAGGTATTTCAGGCCGAACACTTCTTCTGGATGCATTATTGATTAATTTACCCCCTTCGCAGCGTAACGAGATATATGAGGCTTTGTTGCTTAATGTTAACAATATTAAAAATATCGACGGGGTTTTGGTTTATTCGCGTAAAGATGGTTTACTGGATCTGGTCGTTTCAGGGATGGTCGATCCGATTGCCGCAATTTCATATCTTGATGAATAAGATTAGTTTTTTAGGTAGCAATATATGCAGCAATGGTTAGTAGAAATAGCTTACGAAACACGTACAGGTGCTAAAAAAGTGACGGAAGCTTTCTTTTTGCCCACCATTGATGATGTGCGCGCTGCTGTGACAAAAAAAGGAGGATATGTCTTAAATGTTCGCCCTTATTCTCGTTCTCCGTTGGAGCGCCTTCTGGCTAAATCCACATGGTGGCAGGTACGGCTTTTGCGTGGAATTCAGTTCAGGACACAAACGGCTTCGCCAGGTGTGGCACTGTGGAAAATTATTCAGGCAGAAGATAATCCGCGCAGGCAAAATATTTTGGCACCTGCGAGGGAGGCTCTCACACGCGGCCTTGGCGTTATAGAAGCGCTTAAAGCTTTGAATATCTTTGATCATGGAACATTGGCTATTTTAGCGGGTTCTGAACAGGCTAACAAGCTTAGTGAGGGGATCCCTCACGCTATCCAATCCATCACTGAAAAACGAAAAAATACCCGTGCAGTGGTCGGGACGCTTGCATGGCTAGGATTTGATGTGTTCTCTATCGTTAGTTCCCTGTGGGCAGGTAAAGGGATGGTCTTAAGCTGGTTTAGAGACAATAGACCAGTAGATCCAGTGGAGCGCGAAAGTTTTGATCTTGTAGTAAATAATCTGGAAATCATATGGGATGTTCTTATATGGGTCGCAGTATCTTTTGG
This sequence comes from Alphaproteobacteria bacterium, assembly GCA_018399685.1. Taxonomy (GTDB): domain Bacteria; phylum Pseudomonadota; class Alphaproteobacteria; order Micavibrionales; family Micavibrionaceae; genus UBA1672. Next base: position 79,317 of record JAGYOK010000001.1, read on the forward strand.
TGTCATTATGGCGTGGTGTGTTTTTTCATTTTGGATAAACCGCGGAAAAAAAGACTGGCCTACAGCCAGATTTGTTAGGATTATTCCATTGATCGGCTCTTATTTGCGAGATCTGGCTTTTGCCGATTCAATGATGGCAGCTGCGCGTATGATACGTGGACGTGTGCAAATTGACATTGCTTTGAATCAATCAGAAGAGGCCTCCAGCGTACCGGAAGTGGGAGAATACTGGCGGGAAGCATCCAAAAATCTCGATCGTGGTATTGGCCTTGGAGTTGCTCTTGACCGGAAACCTCTAAGACGTAGCGAGCGCCTTGAATTAGCAGGCTTGTCCGATCTCGGACAAGTTGCTACAGTCATGGAATCAATTGCCGAAATGAGGGCATCTTCTGCAAGAACCAGACACAAATTCATCGTTTGGATTGCATTTGCTTTGACAGGCGTATTCCTTGCGGTAGCTTTCGGTAGTGCTATTTACGCTCTAACTGTTATGAATATGAGTATGGATTCTATGATGGGTGGTTTGATGCAAGGAGCTATGTAAGGATAAAGGCAAATATGGAAGAAGAAAATAAACAGCAAAATCCGGATCAAGCAGTTGGTAATCCATTACCGCCGCTTGGTCAGGAGCAATCTCTTGGCCCGGAAAGGCAGGTAGGAGAAAACCCGACGGAAGCCCCCAGACAAAAGGGTGTTAAACCCGGTATAGCGGACATTCTTGCCGGTGAAGCTGGCGATTTTAAGAAAAATATACAACCATATCTTCCCGGTGAGTTAATCGGCGGTTCAATCCCCCATGTTTATGGTACAGAAGATGAAGCGGTCTGGAATGCTGCATCACAAGCATGTGGGACAGAACGTGTGCACTATGTTTATTCAGTTGATGGAGGACGTATATGGTATTTGGCTTGCCCTTCATCATCATTATCCTCAAACCCTGATAGCTGGTGCCCTCTTGCTGCGGCTTTACCCGGAAACAGCGAACATTGGGATAAAGAAACGGTCTATCTTTATGAACAAGAAGGTATGGCTTCAGCGCTAAGATGGGATCCAGAAACAGGACGCATGCAAGTATTCCTTGGCGCCACACGTACCATTTTGCCGCGTATGCAAAGTATGGACGCAAATTTTGTAACGATTAACCCGGAATCTGCCAGCATCGCTTTATGGCGTAACAGGATGCTTCACACCGAAAAACTATCCAGAGCTGTTATACGTGTGCTTATTCTTATGGGCATGGGAGTAAACGCTGTTGCTATGTTTGTATTGTTTTTCAGCGTTCTTTCCGTTGCCTTTATTCACGGTAACTTAAATAAAATCAAAGAAGAAACAGATCAGGCTGCGTTTAAGCTTATGGAGAATGCGGCCGAGGTGATGCAAAGCGATACAATCAGACATATGGCAAGGGTTCAGAATCTGTTGGATAATCTTGCACAGGCGAACGGCTATCTGGTAAGATACGAAGTTTCAGGGAAACGCACAGATTGGAATGCTGTTGTTCCGACCGCGTTGTCGGATCAGGCACGCACAGATACAAGCTATATAGATGTTGTAGGAAGTAGCGTGAGAAAACACGTGCCTAAAGTTACAAAAGAAGATGAGGACAACGTCCGTCTCATAGGGAATAAATAAACTTATATAACATGTTGTTGTAATTATATTATTGGTAGAAAAATGGATACAAAGAAATTTAATTTTATAAATCTTAATTATAAGGCATTTGTAAAATACCTAAATCCAAGATCGTTTAGCAATCTTGATGTTTTTCTTGAATCTTTGCCCCAAAACACAAACAAAGCTTTGTTAATAATAGCGGCGGCAGTGTGGGTGTCTGCCGGTATTCTGGGACTATCTGCCACTATAAAAATGCAGGAAGCTGCACAATTATCAGTAGAGCGTCGGGAGGCCAAGGTTTTGTTGCCTGCCGTTCCCAGAATTCAGGATAAGCCGGTGGAGGCGAGGGATGTTATGGCTTTTGTGGATGAGTTACAGAAAACATACAAAGGCCTTGAAATCAAAGGGGGTTCCTCTAATATTACTGTGACCGCAAAATCAACGTCCATGTTTGGTGAGTTTCGTGAGGCCATCGGACATATCCAAAACGGAGGTCTTGGCTGGCGTGTGAACGTGGATAAACTGTGTGTAGGAAAAGAGTGTAATCCTAATCCTCTCACTGCTTCGTTAAAAATTAATAAGGTCTCTGTTGAAAAAGAATGATATGAGATGTTTGGGGTTATTTCCTAAGGGAAAGAAAGTAGTGAATTAATGTGTAAGAGCCGTTTTGACAAGGTTATAGGAGGGAGTCAGCACGCTAATCAAAGCGGTAATGTTCTGTTTCTTATCCTTATTGCTGTGGCACTATTTGCGGCTCTTTCATACGCTGTGACATCTTCTACACGTACGGGTGGTGGCGCCGCCAGTAATGAAACAAATTTGATTAGCTCTGCCCAGATCACACAATACCCTGCTGCTGTAAGCACTGCTGTTATTCGTATGGTAATCTCCGGCGTATCCGTTGATGAAATTCGTTTTAATCGTCCTGAAAATGATGAATTTGATGATCTGGATTCAACAAATATAGGAGTTTTTCACCCAAATGGCGGTGGGGCATCATATATTCCTGCACCTGAGGATGTTATGGCTGATGGCCAACCCGGCGACTGGACTTTTAACGCAGAAATGGAAGTCCCGGAAATTGGCCTGTCCGGTATTGGCGGAAACGATATAATCGCTTATCTCGTAGGGTTGCGTAAATCTATTTGCATGAAAATTAACGAAGAATACGGTATAGGTTCCACAATACCTGAGCTTGAAGGTGGAAACTCCGCCAATTTTGAGGTTCGTATGTATGACGATGGCACCAACGATTATGAAATACCAGAGGACGACGTCCCCGATATTGATGATGGCTCGGGAACTTTTGATGGCCAACCCTTCGGCTGTTTTCAAGATGGTGGTGGCGGTAATTATGTTTATTATCACGTCGTTTTGGAGCGCTAATGAAAGCTTCATTGGGTAATTATATTAAAATGAGATTTTTTTGTAATTCAGGAAAAGCAGCTGTTATTATAGATAAAGAGAATCAGCGCGGAAGTGCTCTTGTATATATTCTTATCGCTATTGCTCTGTTGGCTGCATTGACCGTAACTTTTATGGGTTCATCTAGCCAGCAGACATCTTCGCAAAACTCCTTCCGACTGATAACAGATTTACGTAGTCGTATCGATATAATTCGTTCTGCTGTGCAGGAATGTGTTTTGTCTTATCCAAAGGGTGATTTGACGATTGATAACGATGCCTCCGGTACGGATCCTTACGCACGCCGCAATTTTCCAATTAAACCAAATTCCACACATTTCAATGGTGCGGCTATAGGCCCGACAACAGGGCAACTTGCTGCTGACATTCGTTGCCCTGGTAATCCGGGAAGTGATAATAATCATGCATTAATATTTAAGAGCACATCAGGGAAATTCTTACCTCCGCCGCCGGAAATGTTTAAACCTTGGCAATATTACAATGGCGCAGATGGCGTTTATTTTTGGACTAGAACAGAAAAAACAGACGCATATATCATATCAGCGTTGGACAAACTTGATGATCAGTTTGGAGAATGTGAGGCTGATGTAGTGGATGCAACAAGCGGAGCCGTTGATCTGGATAGTAACGGGGAAACACGCTGTGAAGGAGGTTTCCGCTGTTTTCGTATACGTATGACCATTAGCAATACAGCTATATATAATGGTGACAGCGATAACGACGAAGCTGCTTGTCCATAGGATTATCTCGGAAATAGTCGCTTGATATCCAAAATAACCCGCGAAAATTCATTATTGATTTCTTCCACACATGCTGAACAATTATCCTGCGTGTTGCTGTGATTTTGTAAACGGGAAGCAAGATCTCCAAGTTGCTTGCAGCAAGCTGAACGCGCTGCGCCTTTTAAACTGTGCCCCAAATCAGATAAGAGCTTTCCATCACCGTTTTTAAGAGCTTTATTAATTTTTTCTATTAGTGGTGCGGTCATATCAATGAACATATACATCATGTCTCTCGTACCTTTATCCATAGCGCCGATTTGCTCAAGTAGACAATTTTGGTCAATGGATGGCGTTTCAATTTTAGGATATGTTTTATTTTTAGGTTTATACGGACATTCTTCAATGTTTAGCAGACACCAACGGACGAGCAGTCCTCTAAGCTGACCAATTGTAACAGGCTTCAAAAGATACTCGTCAAACCCGTAATTTATATAATGCTCGCGCTGAGTAAGCTGCACATCTGCTGTCAAAGCTATTATAGGAATATCTTTGCTGACCATGGCATAACCATTTCTGATAATGCTGACCAGTTCGTATCCATCCATTTCAGGCATATGTAGATCGGTAATCAGAATATTGTAATTTCCTTTTTCAAGGTGCTCCAGCGCCTCTTTTCCGTTACTAACGAAATCAGCATCACAGCCCAAATGTTCCAGTTGTCTGCGGATTATTTCACGCACACTGTCAGTATCTTCCGCTACAAGCAATTTAGCATTATCTTCAATCATAGCCTTGTTCTGGGTTGCCGCACTTTTGACAGCCTCCCCTAAACCACGGCGGCTGGCCGGTTTGGTAATATATTGAGCACCCAAGGAATGTAGACTATGCGCCAACCCGACATCATCACGCACTGTATACATAATCAGGCCGATATAAGGGCGCAAAACGGTAAGCTCGTGCATCAGATCAAGGCCAAGCCCGTCAGGCAACCCCTGATCAATAACCGCAACGTCAAAAGGACTTTGTAAAGCCATTGTCATAGCTTCATTACAGGTCGAGCATTGTTCTACTCGCGCCCCCATAGAGCGCAGCGAAGTCACGATTTCCCTGGCGCCTTGTGGATGATCCTCTATTGATAGAACTGATATTCCCTCCAGATTAGGCAACTCTACGCGCTCTTCGTCCGTGCTAATTTCTTCGGTGGGGATTTCAAACCAGAATATTGATCCTTGCCCTTCGGTACTTTCAACGCCGATTTTCCCTTCCATAAGTTCGACCAGCTTCTTGGAAATGGATAAACCAAGCCCAGTACCGCCATATTTACGCGAGGTTGTATTATCCGCCTGAGTAAATGAGGAGAATAGCTTACCGCATACTTCATAAGGGATGCCTATTCCTGTATCAATAACCTCAAAGCGCAAAACCAGAGCGCCTTCGGGTACCTTGATATGTTCTGCCACTGTACTAACCCGCACTGTAACACTACCTTCATGGGTGAATTTAAGCGCATTGCCACATAAATTCATAATGATCTGGCGCAAACGTTTTGGATCTCCAAGTACTACAAAAGGGACATCAGTTCCAATGTCATCAATAAGCCGTACATGAGCGCCGCGCACTTTGACGGATAAAGCCTCCAATATACCGCGCACAAGCAGGCGCACCGGCACTTCATAAATGTCTAGTTCCATCGCTCCGGCATCCATTTTTGCCACATCCAGCACATCATCGAGAATTTCCAGTAAGCCGCTGGATGCATTTTGTGCAGTTTTAACCATAGAGGCTATTTTTTCACTTGGTTCTTCTTCGGCAATAAGCTCCAGCAAACCATAAATTGTTTGCATGGGTGTGCGAATTTCATGGCTTATAGTTGCTAGAAAATTGGATTTTTGCTGCGCCAGTTCATCAGCTTCCGCTACGGCTTGCTTTAAAGCGGCGATTGTATCTTGCGTATTTATTTCTTTTTCTGGTGTCATGGTTTCTTCATGTCAGGCAGCAAATGTTAAGAAAGGCTTGCAATACTGCAATGCTATAAGCTATCACAGTCTCTTAGCTATCCATAGAATATGAATATGATTAGGAGAAAAAAATGGGATATAAAGTCGCTGTAGCAGGAGCAACGGGCAATGTTGGCCGCGAGCTTTTGAATATACTTGATGAGCGTAATTTTCCCGCGGATGATGTAATAGCACTGGCTTCCAGCCGTTCGGCAGGAAGAGAAGTATACTGTGGTGATAAAGCCACCAAGGTTCAGGACATCGCCAACTTTGATTTTAAGGGCGTTGATATTGTGCTCTCATCGCCCGGAGCAAAAGTTTCCGCACAATATTCTCCGGTTGCGGCCAAGGCTGGCGCGGTTGTAATTGACAACACCAGTCATTTCCGTATGGATCCGGATGTCCCCCTGATAGTTCCAGAAGTTAATCCCGAAGCCATAAAAAATTATTCAAAAAAGAATATTATTGCCAATCCTAATTGCTCTACTATTCAAATGGTCGTTGCTCTCAAGCCTATTCATGACGCTGCCGGAATCCGCCGCGTGGTTGTAAGCACCTATCAATCTGTTTCCGGTTCTGGCAAAGCCGCAATGGATGAGCTGTTTAATCAGACCAAGGGTATCTATATGAACCAGTCTCCCGTGCCCAATATTTATCCAAAGCAGATTGCATTTAATGCCATTCCGCAAATTGACGATTTTCTGGATAACGGCATGACCAAAGAAGAAATGAAGATGGTTGAAGAGACCAGAAAGATACTTGATCCTAAAATTGAGGTTTGTGCATCTTGCGTACGCGTGCCTGTATTTCTAAGCCATGCCGAGATGATTAATATCGAGATGGAAAGAGATCTTTCCCCGGATCAGGCCAGAACTATCTGGCGCGAGTTTGAAGGTATAACAGTAATCGACCTTGATAACGAAGATCTGGAATACATAACACCAAAAGAAGTGCAGGGTGAAGACGATGTCTATATTTCGCGCATTCGTAAAGACCCAACGGTTAAACATGGCCTTAATTTTTGGTGCGTAGCCGATAATCTGCGTAAGGGAGCCGCGCTTAACGCAGTACAAATAGCCGAGCTTTTGATTAAGGAAATATAGGAACAGGATCAAAGCACTATAAATAATTGCGATATGCTTCACAAACCTTCAGGTCACGCAGGCTTGCCTGTTGTTTATGCTCGCTCAAAGGATCACGGCCATACTCGTCCAAAAGGTAAAATCTGTCCTTATAGTGCTCCTCAACAAAGCAGGCCTTAAAAATTTCCTCAGCCGTGGCCTGCCCTTCTATTAGAGCCAGCCCCAGCACTAAAGACCCGCAGACAGGCACAGCCACTTGAAGCAGATTAAAAACATCATCGCTCATTGCTTCAACATGAGCAGCAACCGATTCATGAAGCTGCGGCGCCTGCTTTAGCGCTTTAATTTCTGTAGTTGTTTTTAAGGGATGGCCGAAACGCTCTTCCACCCAATTACGCCACCTTGCCCAATTAGCCTCTTGTTCATCCTGCAATTCCTGAGGTTTATCAGCTAAATAGCATATAAGATCAGTATCCAGATATTTTAAAACCGCCTCGTTCATCGCCGCTCTTTTTTTGCGAACCTGCTCTATATAAGTGCTTAGAATTTGGGTAAATGGCATGTTTCCAGGGTTGATCTTTTTTTCCTGCGCCGCCCATTCCTTTACGATCTCTGCGGCAATCTGCTCGTTTTGTGCCAGCAAAAGAGCGCCGGACGCAGTTTTTACCGCTTTACCGTCGAGCAATATCGCGTAACCTTCCGGTTTTTTCTCGTAAGATACCAGAGTATAAAATCGTTTCATAATACGTTTATTCCTGCTTTGGCTCTTCTTTAGATTTTGGCTCTTTAAGAGAAATATAAGGAACACAGGAAGAACCGCTCCCGGATCTTTGCAAACTGGCTTGAACGAAATCATATTGATCTTTGCTCAGCTTGATTTTATCAAGCCCGCCGTCATCTGAAAGATAAAAAGACGTATCAAATGGGCTGTGATTGTCGTTTGCCGATGTTTCTCTAACTCTGATAATCCCGTCTTTTGTATCCATAGCAAATTTTTTGTACTCATTTGTGGCAAGGGAGCCAATTCCGCATCGGATCTGAGCGCTTTGTTTCCCGGAGAACTCATGTGGCAGGTTCGCAAACCACGGACGCACGAAAGCAATGTCCAGATTACCATCTTGTACTATAATATTGGTAACATTGCTTGCAGTTTCTTTTAACAGCATAAATGCGGGCATAAGCTCCCGATCATCTTTGCCTGTAATCTTGCCTATTCGCAAAAGCCCGTCTTCTTTCATAACGTCAAAATCAAGCGCTTCATATGACGCGTCTCCGGCTAGAACGTTCTCAAGATATACATGAACACTCAAATCGCGGTTATCCAAAAATCCCCAAAAGCCATTTGTACCAGAGGCTTCTCTCGAATATCCCATAAGCTCCCGTATGCGGGTAAAAATAGCAAAAACACTTTCCTCACCAACTAGATCCTCTAAAACAATTTTTTCAGATGTGATATCACCGGAAAGTTTTGTACGTAAATTCCCCGCTTGCGCTTTTTCTATGATTATGTCGGGGGAAATAACGGTATTCATATTTTGAATATCTAAAGCTCCCTTAACCTTGAACATATCATCCCCCACAGAGGAAATGGTGAGATTAGCGCCTATAGATTTATCTCCCGAGCGCAACTCAAATTCTTCTATTTTCAGGTGTTTTGAAGATATGTGGTTATATGTGCCTTTGGCTTGTACGTCTGCAAAGTTAAATGCAAAAGGAGTTATGGGGGCAAGGACATAATTATATTTCCCTGTGAAGCTTTTTTGCACTTCAAGGCCTGCTTCAAAATTCCATGGCTGCAATCCAATTTTACCATTTGCACGAAGCGTTGCTTGTTTGCCAACCTGATCGTGATCGATAAAGATTTTATCAATATAAAATTCTTTAGGCATAAAAACGCCTTTAATCGCTGAAAGCCCGTCAACATAAAACTCCGAAACGCGTGGAGAACGGGTGGCCACGTCCAAAAAGGGCATGCCTATACGTAATTTTTTAACTTTAACCAGAGGCACAATATCGTCGGGACTGGATAAGATATCTACATCCTCAACGTCCAGACTCACAGAAGGAAAGAAGCCCATATGGTTTAATTTCCCAAGCTTAACAGGACGCCTGCCGGAAAACTCGGAAATAAAACCGCGCACACCCTCGTGCCAGATCTCGCCATTACCACCCATATTGGCCAGAACTGTTATAATCACCAGCATAAAAGCCAAAAGAAAGAAGCATATTTTAAGAAACGTCATAAACCATTCATATGGAGTTTTTTGCTTTTTGTCTTTTGGGTTAAGAAGGTAAGATTCTTCATTCATTAATCTGTTCTTTCTGCTTTTGCTCGCCAGCGTTTATAATCTGGCACTCATTATAAAGAGCATACAATCTCAATCAAGCGCCTCGAAAGGATCTTGTTTGTATTTGTGATTAAACCCCAGAGATTTCCAACTCTGTACTAAATCTTTCGGGAGTGGCGCTGTAATATCAAGCAACTGCCGTGGATTTGACGGATCGGGTAAAATCAGGCGGTGCGCGTGCAGATGCATCCGCTTTGCGATATCCATTCCTGCCATATCCGCATCAATGCGTTTGCTTTCCTCATCCTTTATGGATTGGTATTTACGGTCTCCCAAAATGCCGCAACCCAGCACTTGAGCTGCGTGTACGCGGATTTGGTGCGTGCGCCCTGTACGAGGCCAGAACGCTACAAAGGCAGCTTCGCGCCCAGCGTTTTCTATAACCGCATATTCCGTAAGAGCGAATTTGCCCTCTTCATCATTGATTTCCATTTTTTCATAATCGCCGCCGGATTTTATAATCGGAGCCTTGATTGTACCCTCATAACCCTCTGGAGCGGGAGAAACCACCGCCCAATATATCTTTCGAACATCATGTCTTTTAAAGCTTTGCCCTAACACTCTGGCGACTTTGGCCGAGCGAGCCAAAAGCATAACGCCGCTGGTTTCCTTATCAAGGCGGTGAACAAGGCGTGGCTTTACTCCTTCTTTATCGGCAAAAACCTCAAGCAATCCGTCTATATGGCGCTTTGTTTTACTCCCTCCCTGCACGGCCAGATCATAGGGCTTGTTCAGGGCGATAACATCATCATCTTCGTATATAACCAGCGAGCGCATAAAGGCGTGATCTTTATCGGTGATTTTAGGCTTATCCGTTTTAAAGGATTTTCCTTGTACGGTCTGCATGGCAGAAGGCGGGATTTTTACTTCCTGTCCTGCAATAAGATGAGAGTCAGGTTTTGCACGCTTGCCGTTTACACGGATTTGCCCTTTGCGTAAAAGCTTTTGAGCCAGAACATATGATAACTCCGGCACATTTTTTTTCAGCCAGCGATCAAGACGCTGCCCGTCATCGTCATCCTTAACTTTAACAAAACGGTGGGAAGACCCATCACTCATGACGCTATACTCCGCATAATCCACAAACCAAAAAACAGGGCAAGAATGCTGAGCATCACAGAAAACACTATATATCCAGCGGCCTGTAGCAGTGCGCCACGCTCCCACAATGTTACAAAATCAAGAGAAAATGTAGAAAATGTTGTGAAGGCTCCTAAAAATCCTGTAGCAAGCAAAGATCTAAGCTCCGGTGATACTTGATCCATTTGCGCAAACTTGCCAATCATTATCCCCATTAAAAGAGAGCCAAGTATATTTACGATCAATGTCCCCCAAGGATAGCCGTGCCCTAAAAAATGCACCGATCCCACGTTTACGCCGTGTCGCATTGTTGCACCGAGTGCACCGCCAAGAGCAACAACTCCTATTGTACTTATCATAAAAACCTCTTAGAGTTCTGCAGTTTAACACTTACCCTATATTAAGGACGTCATACTAATGGGTTTAAGCCATACACAAAAGGGAATTCTTCTTGCTCTTATCGGTTATAGTTTTTTTTCAATATCTGATACATGTGTTAAATGGCTTGGGAACAGTTATCAGGAAAGCACAATTTTATTCTGGGCTTACTGTTTTGCTTTAATAACATGCCTTGTTTTAGCCTTTCCAGCCGGGCTAAAAAAAACATTTAAAACAAAAACACCAATTCTCCATATTGTACGGAGCTTTTGTATGGTTCTCCTTTCTTATTGCGCTATTGCTGCATTTGACGGAGCGCAAGGATTGCCTTTATCAACTCTTTATACCATCATTTTCCTGTTTCCTTCTATTGCTGCTATTTTAGCCATTCCGATATATAAGGAATCTGTTTCCAAAAAAAGCTGGCTTATTATCCTTATTGGTTTTGCCGGAATTGTTGTTGCATTCCACAAAGAAACCAATTTTGTCAATCCACATATTTTATATGCTTTTGGTGTTCTTTTCTTTGCGACAGCCGTTAGTTTTCTGGCGCGCCCGATAAGTAAAAGCGACCATATTCTGACCTTTCCTTTTTATCCTGCTTTAATCTCCATCCCCATGATGCTTGCCTATACAAGGGGTAATATCTCCTTACTCGAACTCAGTCATCTTCCAATATTTATTCTGGCGGGATTTAGCGTATGTCTAGCCATGGCCTGCGTGCTGCAAAGCTTTCGCAATGCACCTTATGCTGTGATTGCTCCTGCCCAATATATACAGATGATCTTAGGGCTGGTCATTGGGTATTACATTTTCGGCGACGTGCCAAACATGTGGATGCTTATCGGAGCGGGTATGGTTGTTGCTAGCGGGATGCTATTAATCACGCGAAAATAATGTCATTAATATCTTTTTTTTAAAATATACAAATACGTGACTTGACCTGCCCGCCCCAACGGTGAAATATAGCGTCTTTGACACAGAGTAACGCCGGAAGAAGGTTAAAAATATGAGCTTACAAAGCCTTTCCTACACAGACGAAGTTGCCGAGGCAACGGCTCCCATATATGAGAAATTATCCAGACAATATGATGAAGCGCACTGGAGAACTATCGCCCCTTATATTTATGAGATTAACCGCCTTAAAAAAGAAAAAAACGCGGTTATTCTGGTTCATAACTACATGACGCCGGATATCTTTTTTGGCATTAGCGACTTTGTCGGCGATTCATTGATGCTAGCGCGGGATGCGGCCAAAACAGATGCTGATATAATAATCCAATGTGGCGTGAATTTTATGGCCGAGACTGCAAAAATACTTTGCCCTGAAAAGAAAGTGATTATCCCTGATACCAAGGCCGGTTGCTCATTAGCCGATGCAATTACAGCAAAGGACATGCTTGCTCTAAAAGAAAAATATCCCGGAGTTCCGATCATTACTTATGTGAATACCAGCGCAGAGGTCAAAGCTTTATCAGACGTTAGCTGCACCTCCGCCAATGCACTGCAGATTGTTAACGCATTGGGGGCGCAGGGACACAAAGACGTCATTTTGGCACCTGATAAATATCTAGCTATGAATGTTGCCGCAGAAACTGACGTTAACGTCATTATATATGAAGGAAGCTGTGAAGTGCATGAGCGCTTTAGCCCGCAAGATATCATTGATGCCCGTAAATCTTATGGTGATATTGTTGTGCTCGCACACCCTGAATGCCCTCCTGAAGTTATGGCTCAGGCTGATTACTCCGGCTCGACGGCTCAAATGGATAACTACATCAAGAAGAACCAGCCCAAGCGTGCCATGCTAATGACCGAATGCTCGATGAGCGATAACGTTGCAGCCGCCAACCCGAATGTTGAGATGATTGGTACATGCCAGATGTGCCCGCATATGAAGCGCATTACCTTGCCGAAAATCTTGAAAGCCCTGCAAACTGAAAGCCCGGAAGTAGAGATTGATCTTGAAATCATTAAACTCGCCCGCATTCCAGTAGATAGAATGCTTGAATTGAGTTAGGGTTTAAGGTCAAATGCCTATCTATAAGGAGATAAAACCATGCAGCTCCCGTCTATTCTTATCGAAGAATTGGTACGCAGTGCCTTAAAGGAAGATCTGGGGCATGGTCTGGATATTACCAGCGCTGCTGCTTTATCTCCTCATCTAGAAGTACGCAGTATTTTCAAAGCGCGCGAAGAGGGCGTTTTAGCCGGTCTTATTCCAGCCTTATCGACTTTTCATCATGTCGACCCGGATATTGAATTTGAAATTTTTGCTCAAGATGGTGAAGTTCTTGATGCCAATCAGGGTATTGCTGTAGTTAGCGGCCCGGCGCAATTTATCATGACGGCGGAGCGGGTTGCTCTTAATTTTATGACCCATATGTCTGGAATAGCCAGCATGACGAGGCGCTATGTTCTCGCTGTGCAGGGCACAAAAGCAAGAATATGCGATACGCGCAAAACGCTCCCCGGATTAAGAGCTATACAAAAATATTCTGTCCGTGCCGGTGGCGGGTTTAACCATCGCTTTGGTCTAGATGATGCTGTGCTGATTAAAGACAATCATATCGCGGCGGCTGGCGGGATATCTCAGGTGCTTGATATGGCTTGTGACAATACCGGCCATATGGTCAAAATCGAAATTGAAGTTGATACCCTCGCCCAACTCGAAGAAGTATTGAGCCATGGCGGGGCTGACGTTGTTATGATGGATAATTTTTCACTTAAAAATCTTAAAATCGGTGTGGAAATGGTGAGTGGGAGCATGATTACCGAGGCATCTGGTGGCGTTAATTTAGGCAACGTTAGAGATATTGCCGAAACAGGCGTGGATATTATCTCTATAGGTGCTCTTACCCAGTCTGTCACTGCGCTTGATATAGGGCTGGATATTGAGGAATCATAACCGTAGTTTATGGCTATAAATAACAATGAAGTCGGCAAGCATTCCTGCCAGCCGACCTCAAATTTATGACTGCGTATTCATGATATGTGACCCTGTTAAGAGCCTGCAAATCATCCCTATGCTGTACCTTGTTTAATGATCCGCTTAATACCATCTTCTAAAAGAGGAACCTTAAAATTAATCAACAAACATTGTTTTGCTTTTGACATCTTCAGACTTGTAAGCAATTTCTCCTCATGGATTGGCTTGAGTTTGCTCACTGTTCTGACTTCGACAACGATACAATCATCAACGATCAAATCAAGCTCCAGCTTAAAATCAAGCGTTTCGCCCATGAATGTTATAGGATAAGTAACATTACGCTTGAACGGAACATCCCGCTTAGTCAAAATCTGGCATAAACAATCTTCATATACCTCTTGTAAAAGTCCTGGCCCCAACTCCATGTGAATAAGTTTAGCTGCATTAATCACCTCCTTGACCGCACGATCTTCCCGTGAGTCCTTTGCTGTGATTGTGTCGTAAGCTACTGTTGCGACTGCTGCTTTATGATAATTCATATTTTACTACTCCCTTCCTTTTTATTAAGTTTTTTATTAAGTTTTTACTTTTTATACACTGTTCTCCGAAACTTGTACAATTTTTTCCATAAAGACAAAAACAGCTGTGCTGAAATATTAAGTCCATATAGTTCGACGAGAGCCCATTATACGATTTGTATGCATTTTTTCAAAGAAGATTAGTTTTTTTGTATCTTGCAGTGCAAAATAACCCTGATAATAAGGGCTTTTCGGCAAGGCACGTAGGGGATGTTGTGTTCTATATAACCCTGTTTTTCCCAATAATATAAAAAACAATAAAGGCAACGCTGAGCAAAGCATAGCAAGCCCCCGCAATAATCAGGGTATTATCAATACCAAAAGTTATATTAAAGGCAATTGCCAGAGAGCTTCCAAGGACTCCGGCTGCACCGTTTATTCCCCAGAACCATGCAGTTGCCCGCCTGTCAAACCGCTCGGTTAGCATTAATCCTGTAGGGAAGCCAAACCCCATAAGCAGGCCTACAGGTGACATGACGGCAATACTAACCAGAACGCGGGAGATAATTCCTGATTCGGCATATTCATGGAATATGTAAGGCAAAATATGCGACATTGCCAAGCCATAACCAAAGACGAGCAAGCACCACAATATTTGTCGGGGCAGGGTTGCCAAAGGCATTTTATCTGAAATAAAACTGCCAATACCGGCAGAAACAATCAAGCTGAACAACACAACGCTAAGCCCATAAATCGGGTGACCAAGAAACAAACCCAAGGCCTGCAAAAGTGATATTTCCATGAACATAAAGCCCAGACCAATCAATATAAAGTAAAGTGTTCCTGCCATAACAAATGGACTGGTCTTGTCTTTTACTGTCTTGAGCAGAGGCCGTATAATTACAAACCCAACCATAATTGCGGCAAATATGATGATTAAATAAAGGTTAAAAGTAGCTTTTACTTGCCCCAAATTAACATGGTGCATATTTTCATGGCCGCTTATGGCAAGCTTTGCAACTTTCCAGGGTTTGGTTAAAGGAGCCTGATTAAAGAAGAACGGGCGCATGTCCGTAGATGGGGTAATGTCAAAGAATTGCCTTTCCGAAATTTCTTTAATATCTTTAATTGATTTGGCATTAATCAATTCCGAGATTAAACCATCTGGAGGATTTGTTCCTGGCAGAAGGACAATCTTGTATTGTTTTTCGTTTGCTGCATTTTCCAGAGCAGCAATTTGCTCTGGGGTGAAAGGGGATTTCGAAATAACAAGAGTTGCAAGGAACTCTGAACTAAATAAAGCAATATATTTGCTGGCATCTTCAACACCTTGATTGAAAAGTGTGGACATAGCAACGCTCAAGGATCGGGCGCTATCATCCCTGACGCTAGCCGACCAGCGGCTTAAAGTGAAAACACCATTATCGCTCAGGTCATCCATAAAAATTTCCCAAGCTTCTGTGGTATATAGGCCGTTTTCAGAAAGAGCAAACGCACCAGCGCCGGTTGCAGCCCATGTGTCGATCAGACTCATTTGTACTATATCAAGTTTTTCAGTGTTTTGTCTGAACCAGCTACGCGCTTCTTCATTAAGGAGAGTAACGCCGGGTAATTCATACAGATTGGCATACTCCCTGTATTCCAGATGGTCGCGCAATAAATGAATTTGCACAGGGTTAACGTCAATAGCAGTGACTTCGTCAACTCCAAAATACTTGGCCGAAAGAAGATCCCGGCCACCGCCAACCCCTATAATCGCAGCCTTTTTCAGATTTGGTAAATAATAGGCAATGTTGGTGACGTCGTATTCCAGATATTTGTGCTTGGAATAATCACCATCAAATTTTGTAATGGGTGTTTCAGCATCACCATCAATAATCAACGCCTTTACTGGAAATTTCTGCCCTTCAGGTAAAAGTGGCGAAGGTCCCCAGAGAAAAGGCTCACGAGTTTCTTCATTCATAACGGTAACACGTGAAATCGAATTCCATCCTTCATAATCGATGGATGATCTTTTTATGAAAGCATCTTTAGACCACAAGGGATAGAAAAAGGGTTTCGGTAAAAGAGCATTTATCGTGCCTATGCCAATACTTCCGGTAATAAAAATTACAGCCAGTTTCTTAAGATTATAGTGTTTAATGCCGAGCCTTACGTCTTTTGATGCATCGCTTTCAACGGGAAAAGCCATAGCGGCGAGGAACGCTGCGCCTGCCAGCAAAATGATTGCTGAAGGTGTATCAATTGTTTCCATTAATAATAGAGCGGCCAGACAACCCAATCCTGCACCTATAAGGTCTACGCCATAGGTTTTTCCAATAGGAAAAGGCGCACGCGTTAAGCTCACTGTAATGACAATACCTGCGTAATAATATGCTATGCCGCTGGCTAGAGCATTAATAGGTAATGTTATCAGGGTTTGTATTACTTCAGAGGAAATTATGGGGACGTAAAGCTGGACTATAAGGGCGACAATAATAAAGAAACCAAATCCCATGGAATATTTTATAGCAATCAAACCGAAGTCGCGCCGCTGCTCTTCCTCGTCGCCACGATAAATTTTGAGCGCTCCAAGGGTAAGGCCGAACATTGCCATACTGATAACCAAAAATGACAAGTGATACCATGAGGTCACGGAGAATAAACGGGATTGCAAAATTTGCAGAGCCATCACCAGAGCCGAGATTAAAAATACTCCGGTATAAAAGGAAAATGCTTTATTTTTCATGTTTTTTGCCTAATTATTTAGTAATGTCCGATTGTGGTGTTTTTTTATCAAGCTGTGTTTTGTAAAACGCCAGCAGGCAGCTTCCCCGCATGCAACGCCATAAAACATATATAAATACAGGTAAGCACGCAATAAACCCCGCAACTTTAAGATTTTGCCTGTTTTTCTCAAAAATAAGCTCACCACAAAAATCAATTATCTTGTTAACTGATCGCATATTCCCATGATTAACAGCGCTGAACAAAGCTTCGGTGCAGACTTCCAAAGGGTGATAGTCTACCACTACAAGCATATATAACAGGCCGAAAAAAGCCGATATCGCAAATAGTATATTAGCATTCCAGAATGTTCGGATCATATAGCTTGTGTGGGCTATAACCAATTTGTCTTTCGCCTTTTTCCCGCGCACGCGGTAAGTATAGATGCCCGCCAGAACACATATACAGATCATAAGAGCAAAAATACTGATATAGCTGATTGGAAACACTGCGCACAGAAAAGACGTACAAAACGCTATATATAAAAATAAAAGAAGAAAATTGTTAAACCAGGGAGGGAGGTCTTTTCCCCTGACAATACTTTCTTGCTGGGTTTTTGGAGCAGATTCTTGATTATCCATTTCGTGCTTTGCTGATCCTTCCTGATGATAGCAATGGCTCATCATAGTGCAGTAAATAGTAATGAGTAAACAGCTATTTGCCCATTATTTTGACCCTTGTTCAGGCTCTTTAACATCAACGCCGTGAAAACAATTTTTCAATTTCATTTAATGACAAACAAACATAAGTAGGCCGCCCGTGATTGCACTGTCCGGACAACGGCGTTTCCTCCATTTGCCGCAGCAACGCATTCATTTCATTAGCATTTAATCTCCGGCCTGAACGCACAGAGCCATGACACGCCATTGTTGCAAGTATATGGTTGATCTTTTCCTCAAGCAGTGTCGCTTTATCATATTCTTTTAGATCATCCAGTAGGTCAAAGAGCAGAGTTTTAGTGTCTAATCTCCCCGATAACAGAGCAGGAACGCTCTGTACTGCAATAGCGCCTGCGCCAAATGGCTCAATCTCAAGCCCCAGTTTGGCAAATGTTTCGCTATATTCGAAAAGCTGCTCAGCGTCGCTTTCGTCCATCTCGATAATGTCGGGTGTAAGCAGGCCTTGTTTCTCCACTCCGGTCTTTTCGAGTTGCCCTTTAAAGCGCTCATAAACCAGCCGTTCATGTGCAGCATGCTGATCTACAATAACGACACCTTCTTTTATCTGGGCGATAATGTAATTCTCATGTATCTGTGCTTTAGCTGCGCCAAGAGGAAATCCTTGAGCATCTTCTTCATGCACGGAGCAGGGCTGCTCTTCAACTCGTGCATTGGGGTTTATCTCATAAGAAACCTGCTCGGATTCATAAAAATTGTGATTTGCACTTAGCTGGGCTGGCGTATAATTATTGGTATAAGATCGGGGAACCGCTTTTCCCTGCCCGCGATAAAGCGGTAAAAAAGACCCCGAAGCACTTTTATCCAAAGCCTCTAAAGTGCGCCCTCCGACAGTTCCCGCCGTCCTGTATCCCCCTTCCATGATAGCATGCTTTAGGGCACTTATAATCAGCCCCCGCACAAGCTGAGGATCACGAAACCGCACTTCTGCCTTAGCCGGGTGAACGTTAACATCGACTTCCTCAGGCGGCAGATCAAGAAATAATGCAACGACCGGATGCCGGTTGCGATGCAAAACATCTGCATAAGCTGCGCGGACACAGCCATGGAGCAAACGGTCTTTTACAGCCCGTCCATTAACAAACAGATATTGATATTGCGATGTACCGCGATGATAAGTGGGAAGTCCCGCATAACCAGTAATTATAATCTTCTCTCGCTCGGCTTTTATTACCATGGAGTTTTTGCCAAAATCCCGCCCCAGTAATGCACTCAAACGGCTTTGGGAATCTAAAACAGCAGGTAAGTTAAGTTTACGCGAGCCGTTATGGATTAACGAAAATTCTACAGCCGGATATGCCATGGCAAGACGAACGAGAGTGTCCCTGATTGCGCCGAACTCTGCCCGCTCACTTTTTAGAAATTTGAGCCGCGCCGGTGTGGCATAAAACAAATCGGCAACCTCTATTCGCGTTCCTTCGGGATGAGAGCTTGGCCGCACTCCCGATTTTTTCCCGCCTTCACAAGCAATTTCCCAGCCTTCTTTATTTTCCTTATCATATGTCTTGATATTAATTTTTGCCACAGCCGCAATAGAGGCCAGAGCTTCCCCGCGAAAACCAAGATGAACAATATTTAATAAATCATCGTCTGGAAGCTTTGACGTAGCATGCCTGTCTAAAGCGGCCTTAATCTCTTCTTCAGACATGCCGCAGCCATTATCATTGATAACAATTCTGGTTTTTCCACCTTCAACAATATCAACATCAATAGCACTGGCTTCCGCATCCAGAGCATTTTCGACCAGCTCCTTAACGACAGCAGCAGGGCGCTCGACAACCTCTCCGGCTGCGATCTGGTTGATAAGGGTTTCTGGCAAATATCGAATACGCATAAAAACGACTATAACGGCATGTTTCGATTCCAGGCAAGGATCAGTAGAAAAACAGGAGAATTAAGTTCTGGGATCATTTTTTTTATCGAAGACGGCTCCCAAAAGTCGCGCGCCGTCAAAAACGGTATCATCGATGGTGGCTCCTGTGAAATCTGCCCGTCGCAGATCACAATTTGTTAAATCCGCTCCTTTAAGGTTAACGCCCATAAAAATGCAGTCACGAAAATCGCAATTTTGCAAATCAGAGAAACTTAAATCAGAGCCACTCAGGTCTGTGCGTTTTATACGTTTTTTCAGCAGGCTTTCAAAAACCAACGGGCTAAGTCGCGCATAATGCATATGCACCCGATTCATTTTTACATTTTTTAATGAGGAGCCACGCAAATCTATATTATCCATGTAGCAATCGCGAAAATCCGAATAATCAAGATTAGCGCTTTGCATCGAAGCATGATTGAGGTCTAATCCCACAAAAGAAGCGTGTTGAGCATGAAGCGCTGTAAGAGGGTATAAACGCAAATCTTCAACCTTGCGCAAATCATATCCCGAAAGGTTCATTCGGTTTCCGTCCCGACCTACAGAGCTAACCCATTTTTGCTGATCTTCAAGCTGTTCAATCAGGCTTTGTTCTGGATCATCAGTGGAAGAAAGCACTTCAACTTTTTCATCAATAGCCCCCGAAACGTTTACGCCATATCTTTCTGTATCGCTCATATTCATGCCTGAGATAATAGCATCACGCATATTCGATTTTGTCATGTTAGAGCCGGTGAAATCGGTGTTACTAAGATTGGTTCCGACAAAAAGCGCTTGCGTCATGTCCGCATCACGTGAAGTGACGCCCGTCATATCGGCTTGTGAAAAATCGGCGTTACGAGCGCGCACCCCGGAAAGGTCTGCGTTTTTCAGCTTCGCGCCGGTGAAAACAGTTTTCGCACCTTTACCATTTTTCATTATGCGAGTGATAAGATCACCTTTGTGTTTCTTTTCCATGATCTTGCCCTCGCGCATATCCGCTTGCATCAAATTAACGCCGGAAAGGTTCGTTCTGGTAAGAGTGGCGCCGCGCAAATCTGTGCGTGCCAGATCTGCGTGAGACAGGTCACAATAATCCATGTTACAGCCAAAGAAACAGGCACATCTAAGTGTGCATAAAGAAAGGTCTGCATTAACAAAAGAAGAGCCGGTAAAATCTGCCTGCGATAAATCTTTTCCCTTGAAGTTTAGTTTGGACAAGTCTTTATACCTTAAAACAGCTCTTCCGCCGCCGATTTTCCCGCGCAAAAACATAAGATGCTTTTCCAAAACATCATCCAGCTCAATCTGGGAAACTTTGGGCAAGGATTCAGGTTGAGGAATTTCGGTAACCTCGATATTTGGCAAATCTTCCAACATGGACTTAAATAATCAAACTTTAATGAAGAGTTATAAGATAAGCAGTGCAGCGCTGTTTTAATTAAACAATCGCAATATATTCAGTGTTAATACTAGTGTTACGATATTTTCCTGACAATCTCTATAAGATTCTTGGTGGAGCCAGTCATGGCTTTAGTCTCTTTTTCCTCCAAAAGTGCCGGAATAATTTGGTTAGCCAGTACTTTCCCAAGCTCCACACCACATTGATCAAAGCTGTTAATATTCCATAAAATCCCCTGAACAAAGATTTTATGCTCATAAAGCGCTATTAGCATACCAAGAGAATAGGGTGTTAGTTCATCAAGCAAAATAGTTGTACTTGGCCGGTTACCCTCAAAACGCTTGTTCGGGTCATCACTTTCCTTGCCTTCCATCAAAGCTTCGCTTTGGGCAAAAATACTGGCCAGCAATCTGGTTTGATGGTCGCCGATAGAGTCAGTGTTCTTTATACAGGCAATAAAATCACATGGAACAATGGTGGTGCCTTGGTGAAAATGTTGAAAAAAGGAGTGTTGAGCATTGGTTCCCGGCGCGCCAAAAATGACAGGGCTTGTGTCATAGGGAATAGGTTGTCCATTTTTGTCTGTGGATTTGCCGTTTGATTCCATATCCAGCTGCTGCATATATGTCGGGAAGCGAGACATATTTTGTATATAAGGAATGATAGCAAGATTGTCATACCCAAGAAAATTGCGGTTCCACATTCCAATGAGCGCCATGATAACAGGCAGATTTTCTTCCATCACGGCGCTATTGAAATGGTCATCTATTGCTTTTGCGCCGTCAAGCATAGCCCTGAATTGCTCAAACCCAAGGGCAAGACAAAGGGAAAGGCCAACAGACGACCATAAAGAAAAGCGCCCCCCGACCCAATCCCAAAGCGGATAGATATTATCTTCTTTTACTCCGAATTTTTTCGCAAGCTCCACATTTTGTGAGACGGCAACAAAATGATCTTCCGCACTATTCGCACCAATTTCTTTGCAAAGCCATTCCTTGGCACTTTGTGCGTTAACCATAGTATCCATTGTGGTAAAAGACTTGGAAACAATGATAAACAGTGTTTTTTTCGCATCCACCTGTTTAAGAACGCTTGTTAGATGCGAAGAATCGAGATTAGAGACAAAGTGTACCTTGATGTTTTGATCCGTATAAGGTTTCAAAGCCTTATAAGCCATTGCAGGCCCAAGATCAGAGCCGCCAATTCCAATATTAACAATATGGGTAAAGCGCCCGTTACTACGAATTTCATCGCTGAATCTATGCATTTTATCAAGTACGCACTGGATTTTCGGAATTATGTTTTCCCTATCAATCACGATTTTTGCATCTGCGCCTGCACGCAAAGCCGTATGCAAAGCCGCGCGGTTTTCGGTTGGATTTACAGCCGTATCGCCTTTAAACATTTTCTCCCGCCAATCGGGCAGGTCACAGGCCTTTGCATAATTACAAAGCTTTCTAATAGTCTCCTCGCTCACGCGTTGCTTGGAATAATCCATAAGCAAAGACCCCAGACGAAGGCTGAATTTCTCAAAACGCTGGGCATCTCTGGCAAACAGGTCGTGGATATGAGTGTCTAGCATAGCCGAAGCGTGTTGCTCCAGTTCAGCCCATTCAGGCAGATCGCACCGCATAAAATTGGCAGCGGTCTTTTTTGCAGCTTTTGTCTTTTTAAACATCCGTGACATAATTCTTATAGGCTCAGTAAAATCTTATTCAACATTCGGGAGTTCGGTTACTTCACTAACCGCGTGATTTCCAATCGTCAGGCTTGCAATGTCTGGCGGATCACCTACCATAATGAGAGTCATTTTCTCTATGTCAAGCAAACGTTTGCAAACCGCTGCAATATCTGAAGCGCTCACAGCATTAATCTTATCGGCGCGCGTGTCGAGATAGTCAACTGGCAAATCATCAAGCTGTAGCGAAAGCAATATACCGGATATTGAATCAGTAGAAGTTAAAGACAATGGCAATGAGCCAATAATATATGATTTTGCCTGCTCAAGTTCCTTCTCACTTACCGGAGTTTCACGCATTTTCTGCCATTCTTCGCTGATAAGGGAAACCATTTCTTCAACATTTTCATTTGCCGTAGAAGTCGAGACATTCAAAATATCGGCCTCTTCAAACTGGCTGAAATATGAGTAAATACCATAAGTCAGCCCCCGATTTTCACGGATTTCTTCCATCAGGCGGGAGCCAAACCCTGAAGCACCCAGAATAAAATTCATCAAATAGGCACTATAGAAATCTTCATCCTGCCGATTAACCCCCGGTTGGGCGATTTTGATAATAGTCTGGGGAATGTTTTGCCTGAACAAATAGGCTTTCCCCTCATTACTTAGTTTAATTTTTCGAGGATCCTCGCGCTCAATAACCGGTAGTTCGGCAAAAATATCATCAAGTCGCTGTTTCAGCTCTTTGGCTGTAATATCTCCGGCAACGCCGATTATTAAACGGTTTCTCCCAAGCCCCTCGTGAAATTTGTGCAAATCCTCTGCGGTAATTTTTTCCAAAGAAGACAGGGTGCCGCCGCTGTTCATGGCATACTCATGTCCCTCAAATAACCGGTCATTTTGCAAACGCGCAGCAATCCAGTTCGGGTTTGAAAGAGAGGAACGAATACGGCTTTTATTTGCTTCACGCATACGTGATAGAGGCTCGTCATCAAAACGCGGCTCGGTCAGAGCCTTGTTAAGCAGATCAAATGCCATATCCTTGTTTTGGGACAGGGTTTTTAATGAGCCGCTGAAATGATCCCGTCCGGCGCTAAAAGATAGCGATATGGAATTATCTTGCAGCATTTTCTGGAAAGTTTGTGATTCAAGATCGGCGGCTCCTTCATCCATTGTGTTGGAAGCCAATCGGGCAAGTCCCTGCTTTTCGTACGGATCGTTTTTTGCACCACTGCCACGGAATGCGTAATTCATGGAGATAATCGGCAAGCTGTGATCTTCCACCAGCCAGGCTTTGATACCACTGCCGGAGGTAACTTCCTGAATGTCCAGGAATTTATCTTGCGTCGATTTCTGGTGTGGAGCGACGTCAAGGATATGCGTTTTCAAAAAGACAGAAAGCCCCAGCAGGCACAATATCACTATCACAGGGATAATGATTTTTTTGCAAACACAGAAAGAAGAATTACAACAGCACATTATTTTTCTCCTTCACTTGAATCAACGGGGAGCAAGATTCCCTCAATATACGGCGTTGAAGTCGGTCTATCTGGATTAAGGTAAACCATTGCGGCTTGTTTGATATCTTCTGCTGTAACAGTGCTTATTGCCTCCGGCCAGTTTTCAACATCATCCAAAGGGATGCCAACGACCATATTGCTGCCAATAATCATCGCCGGAGCGCTCAGGCTGTCTTGTGCGAAAATAGCACTGTTTTTAAGGCGTTTTATCGCATCTTTTACTTCTTCTTCGGTGGGGCCATCGCTGGCCATTTTTCTTAACTCATCATCAATGGCATCTCTTAATGCGCTCACACCATCCACCGAGGAGGGGGTTGCGCTGATACCAAGTGTCCCGTCATCCCAACTTCCCAAAGAACAATAAAGCCCGATATTTGCCGCCAGCTTTTTTTCAATAACCAGAGCTCTGTATAAGCGCCCTGTTGACGGAGCGCCCATAATTTCTTCCAGCACCTCCAAAGCCAGCGAGGTATTTGTATCCTGACGATAGCCGGGCACGCGGTAGATGCGCTTGAACAAAGGCTCCCGAACATTTTCATGCTTCATAATAATCGGATCATGAGGGGGGATATTCTGTTCTTCGTGTTTCCTTATGCGTGGCGGGAGCGGCTCTCCTTTAGGAATTTTGCCATAAGTACGTTTGGCCATTTCGACAATTTGCGGCAAAGTAACATCGCCGCTTACTACTAAAATCGCATTATCGGGGTTGTAAAACAGGTCATAAAAATGTTTTGCATCGCCACGTTTGTGGTTTTCGATCTCCTCCATCCAGCCAATAACCGGAATGCCATAAGGATGAGCAGGGAAGAGTGCGGCGTTCATCTTCTCGGCCAGTTGAGCGCTTGGGTTGTTATCCGTGCGCTGGCGGCGCTCTTCCTGAATAACTTTATTTTCAGAGACGACATCTTCTTCCGGCATACTGATCCCGCGCATGCGGGCGGCCTCGATTTGCATCATTTTTTCAAGATGCTCAACTGCAACAGACTGATAATACGCAGTATAATCCTGTCCGGTAAAAGCGTTATCCTCCCCCCCGATAGAGCGCACAATGCGTGAAAATTCTCCCGGAGCATATTCGCCAAGCCCCAGATACCCATGCCCCTTAAACATCAGATGTTCAAGAAAATGCGCAATCCCTGATTTCCCCGGAAGCTCATCTGCCGCCCCGACTTTATACCAGATCATATGAGTTGCAACCGGAACGCGGTGGTTCTCCACGACAACAATTTGTAACCCGTTATCCAGCGCCGCGCTTTTCGCATTAAACATCTTTTCTGCACATGCAGGCGCAAATGCAAAAAGAATAAAAACTGCGGACAGGATCGACAGAAAAGACAGGGTTTTTATATTGTTAAGACGCATATGACAAATATTCCCTTACATATTTTTGAAGGATAAATTAGGCTCTGACCCTAAAGGACAAACCAGACTTTATTAGGTTATGACCTTAATCAATAATCACAGGCGTTTTACCCTCAAGAATATCCTTGCCTTCTTCTTTGTTCTTTTTAAGGCGCTCATACTCAGCCCCGGCATCAACAATAGAAGCAGTGGGCTTAACTTCTGCGCCCCCCAATCCCAAAAGTTTTTTGGCAACAGGAGTGTTCTTTTCGGCAAGTTCTTTTGTTTCCTGATCTATAATATTGCGAATAGACGCATTCGCCTGATTTGCTCCGGCTTTATCAAGTAATATGGCTTCAATGTTTTCTGCGGCTGCGCCTGAACTTGTATCTTGCATCCGCACAGATTTATCACCGAAAACCGCGTACTTTGCGGTATCAAGCACAGTTTTTTCCTGCGGGCGCTGCATGCCGGGCACAGGAGGAGGCAGTGTCATAACCTTTGGCATTTCTAAAGGAGCGCGGGTAATCACTGCAAATTCATCCGGAGCCTCCCGGTTTAGCCCAAGAGTTCCTCTGACATTGTCCTTTACGTTGCCGCCGCATCCAGTGGGAAGCAAGGCTGCCAATCCCAACAAAGCGAGAGAAAAAAATTTTAAAAAACCGGAATTTCTTGTCATGAGCATAGCTGTTTTAATTTTCATTACTTTTCATTATTGTAAGGTCAGGGAATTTAAGTGTCACGATATAGCTCTTTTCCCTCAAGATCAAAGAATAAAGATACAATAATTAACAAGCAGATTCCCGATGTAATCGAAATATCTGCAATATTAAAAGCAGGCCAATGATACCCCAAAGCATGGAAATCCAGAAAATCGATCACCGCCCCAAAACGTGAGCGGTCAATAACATTTCCCAAAGCTCCGCCAATTACCAGCGCATAACCTGTCCCGTAAGCCCAGTGAGCAGAGCGCATAAGCCAATAGGCAAAAATTAGTGTAATAGCAACGGCAATAGCCACAAGCAGATAAGCTCCATAAGGACCCATTCCGTTAAACAGGCTAAAACTTACCCCTGTGTTCCACGCCATAACGATATTAAAAAAAGAGGTGATCTCCAGCGTAACATGTTCTGTAAGCAGCGGCTCTTGAAAGTACCATTGAAAAAACCCGCCGCCGCTCTCACCATTAATTTCAGGCTTAATTATATGCTCGACCACGAACCACTTGCTAAGCTGATCGGCAATAATAACACCAACAGACAATAGCAACCACAACAGGCGGCTTAAATCCAGCGATCGCGACGCCGAGTTTACATCTTTAATTTTATTTGCTGACATAAGGGCTTCTTTGTCCTTGTTGGCTTTGTGTTTGGGAATCTTTAAGGTAATAATTTATTCGCCATAATCAAGCTTAAAATTATTCTTAATTCCTGACCTCTGGATTTATAATGAAAATATGCTTATTTATAAAGCCTGATATCTTGATCTGGTAAGACAAACAAGAAAAATAAGGCATATAAAGGCATATATTTAACACATGGATTATTTTGAAACATATAAAAACTTACCGGATGAAGTGCGCGGATGCGTTGTAGTTATTGGTAATTTTGATGGCGTGCATCTGGGGCATCAGGCCTTGTTGGAACGCGCTCGCAATATGGCACAAAAGCTGGGGAAAAAAGTTGGAGCGCTCACTTTCGAGCCTCATCCGCGTCAACTGTTTCGCGCAGACGAACCGTTTCGCCGCATTACACCTTATGCTTTAAAAATCGAACGCCTTGAAAAAAGCGGCGTGGATGTAGTCTTTTCGCTGCCATTTGACTGGGATGTTGCCAGCCTCTCTCCAGAAGATTTCGTGGAACGAATCCTTGTTAACGGGCTTGCTGCCAGCCATGTAGTAATCGGGCATGATTTCCGTTTTGGCCAGCTACGTAAGGGCGGCGCCGAAACAATCGAAAAGGCAGGCTTGCCATTAAGCATTGTCAGCAAAGTCCATGGCGATGAAACAACCGGAGAGCTATCCTCCAGCCATGTACGCCAGTGTTTAAAAGACGGGCAAATGGAAGAAGCCGCAGCAATACTGGGCTGGCCTTGGGAGATTCGCGGAGAGATTATTCACGGGGATCGACGCGGACGCCAGCTTGGCTATCCTACGGCCAATATGCAACTCGGCGATGCTTTTCATCCTGCCTATGGTGTTTATGCATGCTGGGCGCAAATAGCCGGAGAAAGCCAGTGGTATAATGGCGTTGCAAATATCGGGATAAGGCCAATGTTCGAGGTTGATGCTGCGCTTGTTGAAACTCATATCTTTGATTTTGATCGTGATATCTATGGGCAGACTTTAAGAGTAATTCCTGTAGAACGCCTTCGTGGAGAAGCAAAGTTCAATTCTCTTGAGCAGCTTGTGCAGCAAATTGAAAAAGATTGTATAGAAGCGTGGAGAGCTTTCTCCCACGTTACCTCCGCCTCTTAAAATCAAAAAACTTGACATCATGGGAATTATGTCCTATCATGCCTTCATGACAAACGAATACAACAACGAATATAACAAAGAACAAAAATCAGAAAAAACACCCGAATGTTTCGGAGTAAAACAGGTATGTTCATCTCAAACGAGAGAATTAATCCATGCTGCACTGCCGTTAAATTGGCCAAAAATTTAGCCAATAAAATAAAAAAATTGTTTAAAACAAAATAAACAAACCTCCCTGAGCCGCAGCATTAATCCGCCCCGAGAACAATAAAAAACATAGCTAAATCATACACTTGGTAGAAATACCCTCCTAAAATCACAAAAGCATCATAATTATTGTTTGAAAGGGTAACATTATTACCGCAAATAAAATGCGCCTTCATTCTTGAAACCCTTGATCTTTTCCTTACACCGCGCCATAGTAAGCCCCATGACCAGTGCGCAAGTTACGATTATTATTCGAATTACCAACCCGGCTCTTATATAAAGCAGAGACCGGGAAGCGTGCATTTCAAACTTTTTTTCCAAAAAATGTATGGTAATAACAACCGCGAGCGCATAGATATTTATGTTCGCATTATAAAAATGATTTTAGAGACATAAAAATGACCGATAAACCAGACGTAGATTATAAAGACACCGTATTCCTTCCCAAAACCGACTTCCCGATGCGCGGGAACTTGCCGCAAAAAGAGCCGGAAATTATCGCAAAGTGGCAGGAAATCGACCTTTACGCCAAGATGCGTGAAGCGGGTGCAGGCAAGGAAAAATACGTGCTGCACGATGGCCCTCCTTATGCGAATGGTGATATTCATATGGGCCACGCGGTTAATAAAATCCTTAAAGACGTGATCGTCAAGTCTCAAACAATGATGGGCAAAGACTCCCCATATGTGCCGGGCTGGGATTGTCATGGCTTGCCGATTGAATGGAAGGTGGAGGAGAAATACCGCGCCGCCGGTAAAGATAAAGACGAAGTTGATATTCTCGAATTCCGTGAAGAATGCCGCCAGTTTGCGCAAGAATGGATAGATATTCAAAGCAAGCAGTTCCAGCGCCTCGGTATTTCAGGCGATTGGGTAAATCCATATAGAACCATGACAACGCGTGCCGAAGGCAAGATCGTCCGCGAGATCCATAAATTTGCGAATAATGGCTCTTTATATAGAGGCAAGAAAATCGTTATGTGGTCGGTGGTCGAGAAGACGTCTCTCGCTGAGGCTGAAGTTGAATATATGGATCATAAATCCGTCACGATTTGGGTACGTTTTCCCATTGTTAAAACGCTTAACCCGTTGCTTGAGGGTGCGGATATCGTTATCTGGACAACAACGCCTTGGACGATTCCATCTAACCGCGCGATTGCGTTTGGTGAGAATGTCGAATATGGCGTGTATGAGGTGAAAGCCGTTGCCGAAGGCAGCTCCGTAGAAGTAGGCGCAAAGTTGGTTATGGCGACATCTTTGGTCGATGATGTAATGGAAAACGGTAAGGTCGAGGAATTTGAGTGTCTTAAAAGATTTTTTGGTTATGATCTTTCGAGTGTTATCTGTAAGCATCCACTTGCCGATCTTGATGCGCATTATAAAGAGTTTGATGTACCGATGTTGGTCGGAGATTTTGTCACCGATGACGCAGGAACAGGCTTTGTCCATATCGCTCCCGACCATGGTGAGGACGACTTTAACTTGGTTCAATATGAGAATATTTTTAGAGGCCAAAACTTAGAAAAATTAAAGGCTATGGATCCTGAACTTGGGTTAGAAGGTGTGGATCCTAAAATTATTCAGTATGCACATTTGCCTAAAATCGAAATCACCGACAACGTAACCGATGACGGGAAATTCCGCGAGCATGTTGGTTTATTTGCTGGGCTTGAGATATATACCCAAAAAGGCAAGCTCGGAGATGGGAATTTTGCTGTTCTGCGTGAGCTTGCAAATGCAGGTAAACTGGTTGGTAAAAAATCAATCACTCATGAATATCCGCATAGCTGGCGCTCTAAGGCTCCTGTGATTTTCCGTTCTGCAAATCCGCAATGGTTTATCGCGATGGACGATAAAGAGCAAATCCGCGCCAAAGCTCTTGCGGCCATCAAAGAAACAAAATGGTATCCACCAAAAGGGGAAACCCGTTTGTCTTCCATGATCGAGAACCGCCCCGATTGGTGCATCTCGCGCCAGCGTGCTTGGGGGGTACCGATCGCCCTGTTCTTGCACAAGGAAACCGGCGAAGTCCTGATCGATAAAGCCATATTCGATAAAATCGGTGATGTGTTCGAAACCGAAGGCGCGGATGCTTGGTGGAAAGAGGGTGCGGCGCAAAGGTTCCTTGGCGAAAAATATGACGCCGATGACTACACCCAAGTCTTTGACATTGTAGATGTGTGGTTTGAATCCGGCTCCACCCACGCTTTTGTGGTGGGCGATAAACAAACATGGCCATGCTTTGAAGGCGTAGGCGATCAGGTTGATCTCTACCTCGAAGGCTCTGACCAGCACCGCGGCTGGTTCCACTCATCCTTGCTGGAAGGCGTGGGAACAAAGGGAGTGGCTCCATATAAAAACGTGCTCACTCACGGTTTTGTGCTCGATGAGAAGGGCTATAAGATGTCCAAATCCGTCGGTAACGTGGTTGATCCTTTAAAGATGATGGAGCAATACGGCGCCGATATTATCCGCCTGTGGGTGATGCTATCTGACTACGCCGAGGACATCCGCATCGGTAAGGAAACCTTAAAAAACACAAGCGATTTGTACCGTCGTTTACGTAATACACTGCGCTTTACTCTGGGTTCAATTCACGGTTTCACCGAAGAAGAGCGCGTGGATTTAGGCGATGAGCGCGTGCCAGAGCTGGAGCGTTACATGCTCCACTTGCTAGCTTCGATGGATACGGATGTAAGGGGCTATATCGAGAAATATGAGTTTGGTAAGCTGGCTAAAAAGCTCCATGATTTTTGTAATGCAGAATTATCGGCATTTTACTTCGATATCCGCAAAGACCGCTTGTATTGTGATGATCCAAGCTCGTTTGAACGCCGCGCCTGCCGCACGGTTATGGCAGAAATCTTTAAATATTTGAGCGCTTGGCTCGCGCCTATTCTTAGCTTTACGGCTGAAGAAGCATGGTCTTTACGCCCCGCAGGTGTATTCGAAGAGGCGGATTCCGTGCACTTACGCGAATTCCCTAAAGCTCCGAAAGAGTGGAGAGATGACGCTTTGGACAGTAAATGGAACAAAGTAAGAGAGGCTAGAGGTTTTGTTTTAAGACCATTAGAGGAACTTAGAAAAGATAAAGCTATCGGTTCTTCTCTTGAAGCAGAAGTTTCTGTAGGTGTTCATCCAAACATTATTGGTTTGTTCAAGGGGATTGATTTTGCCGATGTTTGCATAGTTTCTATTGCTGACGTATCTGCAAATAATGAAATTAGGGACGAAAAAACGTATACAACAAGCATCCAAGAAATTCGCAATGGCACCAAATGCGAACGCTGCTGGAAAGTCCTGCCCGAAGTCACCGAAGAGAGCGGGCATCTATGTAATCGCTGCGCAAGCGTGGTGAAGGGGAGCTAAAAACCCGTTGCCTCTTACCTGCTAATAAGTAACAATAATCCCGTATTCATTATAAAAGCAGGGGGGAGAGCCATGAGCGCACAAAAACACACTCACGCAAGGCGCTCCAGCATTATGGCCGGATATAGCGCTATTGGTATAAGCGCGACTTTGATCATCATCAAAGCGATTGCCTACCACATGAACGGGTCTATGGGGATTTTGTCTTCCCTGACCGATTCTGCCCTTGATTCGTTGATCTCTATCATGGCTTTAGCCAGCGTTTATTATGCTAGCCAGCCAGCCGATTCGGAGCATCGCTGGGGACATGGAAAAATGGAGGCCGTGTCTGCATTATTTCAGGCCGCAGTTATCACTGGAGGCGGCTTGTTCCTGATTAGCGAATCCTTGCACCGCCTGTCTCACCCTCACGAAATGCAAAATTTTGGAGTTGGTATGGGCGTTATGGCAATCTCGATAGTGCTGTCAATTTTGCTGGTCTGGATACAGCGCCGATCATTAGCCGAATCAAAGTCACTGGCAATAGAGGCCGATTCGCTTCATTACAGCAGTGATGTATTAATCAACTCAGGAGCGCTGTTGGTGATTTTCCTGACTATGCAAGGCGCGCCATATTGGGTTGATGTACTATTTGCGCTGGGTGTTGCGGCTTTTATGGGCAAGTTGGCATACGGTATCGCGCGTAAGTCGCTGGATATGCTGCTCGATAAAGAGTTGCCCGAAGAGCAGCGCGCCCAACTTATCAAGGTTATTGAAGCACAAGAGAAAGTTGCCGGATGGCATGATCTGCGCACGCGCCAGAATGGTAATAGTGTAGTGATTACTCTTGATATTGAGGTCAATCCAACCATCTCTTTGAACTCGGCTCATGCAATTGCCAAGGGTTTGGAGAACGATTTTTTGAAGCTTTATCCTGATGCTGAAATTCTCATCCATGTAGATCCAGAAGGCGATAAAGCAGATGCTCGCCACCGTGTTAAAGGTGTTCACGTTTAAGGAACAATAAATAATCTTATTGAGCAGAAGCAACGATTGTATTGGAGGCATCTTCCGGGGTGGTGTGCAGCCACCATGCTTGCCTGTTTATCGAGTATATCGGCTTGTAATGCCCAACAGCACTGGCGCTATGCATTATCTTGCTTTGGTTATCCAGAACATATGGCCCTTTTTCGGTGTAGACGATTAATATCGCGTGGGGCATTTTCTTTTTCAAATCCTGAACAATAGCAACGCGCATGCGGCTTTCCGGAACTCCCATTGCGCGCAAAGCTACATATTTGGCGATGGCAAAATCCTCACAGTCTCCACCATATTTCATGAATTCAACAGGTGTTGACCAGTAATCGGATTGACCCCAGTTCTTCTGATCGATGATGTATTCTTTCTTGTTCATCATCGCGTCAACATCCTTTGCCATTTCATAAATAGAATCCGATAGATATTCAGACAATTCTATTTTCATGGCCTTGATTATGCGTCGCGCCTTGATATCTTTCATCTCTTCTTCAAAACGGTCAAACATCCCAAGCCATTTTGTAAAAGCTTTTAAATTTCCAGAGCGCTTTTCATTAGCTCCAAACAAGGAAGGGTAGATTTCAATATCTGCAAATTGTGGATCTGAGTCGTTGATCGAGGCCAGTACTATTTGATCGTCAAGACCCGCAGCGTTCGAGGACTTTAAAAATATGCATAACGAAGAAAGACAAAGAATTCCTGTTGCCAGAGTGCGCAGGATCCTTTGTTTAAAAAGTAAACCATAAAGCTGTTTTCTGTTAATAAACCCCATCTCCAGAAACACTTCACCAAGAGGGGCGGCTGTATTTTTCTGGCGTTTGAGTGCGTGCCTTAGCTCATGTGGAGAAATTGATCCTTGTACAACAAGAATTTCACCTATCTTATTATGAGATAGTAAATAACTTATTTTTCTTAAAACCCCTGTAGGGAGCTTGTTATCAGCCATTTTAAATAACTCTACACCAGTTTAACGCACGATTTTCCTGAATAACCACTAAAATTGACTAATAAATCAAGCCAATCCTTTTTATATGTGCACTACTATTAAACACCAGAAACATTGACGAATTCCTAATAAAAAGCCATAAAGAGTAAATTTTTTTTATTATTTAAATAATTATGTTGTCCCGCAAAATACAGGCATATTAATCCAAATGAACAACAAAACCCCTCAGGCCGCTGAAATAATTAATAAATTCAAGGGTCTCCCCATTCTTGTGGTCGGCGATATTATGCTTGATCGCTTTATATATGGGAAAGTTAATCGGATATCCCCCGAAAGCCCGGTTCCTGTTCTTTCTGTGGAAAGAGAGAGCATGATGCTTGGGGGGGCGGGTAACA
This sequence comes from Alphaproteobacteria bacterium, assembly GCA_018399685.1. GTDB lineage: Bacteria > Pseudomonadota > Alphaproteobacteria > Micavibrionales > Micavibrionaceae > UBA1672. Next base: position 113,049 of record JAGYOK010000001.1, read on the forward strand.
CGCTTTCAAACCTGATTCATTTGGGGTGTGAGGGAAGAATAGTCTCTATCATTGGTGATGATGAGAATGGCAAAATATTGAAAAGGGAGATCCAAAGAAACGGAATTGACCCATCTTGCCTCATTAAGGTTTCCGATCGCCCGACAATAGTTAAAACAAGATTCCTGGCCGGTCACCAGCAGCTCCTCCGCTCGGATTATGAACGCATTTCACCGGTTTCCGAACAATATCTACAGCCCTTGCTTGAGAAAACAAATCAGGCGATAGAAGGCGTTGGCGCTGTAATTATATCGGATTACGGTAAAGGCCTGTTAACACCGGCTTTTATAAAAGAGCTTATTACAATGGCCAATAAGAAGGAAATTCCGATACTTGTCGACCCCAAAGGCATGGATTTCGGTATTTATAAAGGCGCGGACGTTATAACTCCAAATAAAAAAGAACTACAAGAAGCCACAGGCGGTATGGGTGTTGATACCGATAAACAAATAGAAGAAGCGGCCTTGCATATTATTAAATCCTGCGGCCTTAAAAGCGTCGTTGCAACGCGTTCGAAGGATGGTATTAGTGTAGTGCAAAATGAAGCGAGGGGGGCTAATGTCGCTCATATCAGAAGCTCTTATGATATTGAGGTTTTTGATGTTTCCGGCGCAGGAGACACGGTTATTGCGACTATCGCGGCGGCGCTTGGTTCCGGCGCAGATATTGTTGCTGCTGCGTCTTTGGCCAACATTGCCGGAGGCATTGTTGTTTCAAAAGTTGGTACATCACCAATTTGCGCAGAAGATCTGCAAGACTATATCGCAAGGCACGATCCTTATGACAGCATAGAAAAAACACCGTGCGAGCAGGTTGATTCGGTATATCAGGCGCCAGTTATGGGTTGGCAAAAAGCAGGTGAAGAGGTTCGTCGATGGAAAGCTCGCGGGCTAAAAGTCGGCTTCACAAATGGCTGTTTTGATATTCTCCATTACGGACACGTTACGTATCTTAATGATGCGCGTCGTAAATGCGATCGTCTGGTTTTAGGGCTTAATAGTGACTCATCTATCAGATTGTTGAAAGGAGAAGGGCGGCCAGTGCATAATGAGGAATCCCGCGCGCGAGTTATCTCGGCGCTGGGAGCTGTGAACATGGTTGTTATCTTTGGCGCGCAGGAAGAAGGGCAGGATAACACCCCGTGTGACCTCCTATCCCAGCTCCAGCCCGATATTTTCTTCAAAGGTGGAGATTACACCATTGACCAGCTTCCAGAAGCGCCAATAATCATGCGCAATGGCGGGCAGGTCGAGATTATGCCAATCTATGAGGGGCACAGCACGACCGGATCAATCGAGAAGATAAAAGATTAGCGTACCAGCTCTAATAAAAGGTAGAAACACCCACCGATTGAAGTGTTGGGAAATAACTCTGTACCTGAGCTAAAAGAGTTGCTAGAATCGTCGCCAGCGAGAATTAACAAAAACATGCATCGGTAACCTGATTTCGTGTGGGTATGAGATTATTATTAATGTCTGGCTTGGTTCTCGTTATGACATGTTTTTAAAACATTTATAAAAGGTCTGGTCTTATGCGTTTTACATTATTTGCTTTTTGTTGTTGTGCTTTATTGTCCTTAGGGGCATGTACGAATTATCCTAATCCCATGGCACGGGGCTATTCATCATATGCCCAAGCTTACAAGTCTGCCCCCGGCCCGACTGTGGATGATATAGGCTATGATTATTCCTATCATAGCAACAAATCTGTATTGAAAGATATTCGTTATGTTGCTAGCGATCTTGTAGAAAAGCTCGACAAAAAACTCGCCATGAACGTGGAAGAGGTCTATTTGAAAGTCCAAAGTGACAATGCCTTTTATAACAGCTTTGATTACATTATTCGCGATGAATTAACCAAACGCGGCTATTTGCTTGCTATATCACCCGTAAATACATTGACTTTGGATCTTGTCGTGGAAAGTGATTTGCCGGAATGCACAGGCGTTGAACAGGGTGAGGGAGTATATAAAAAGATGTTCCTTGCTCTGGCGATTAACGTTAACGAAGGCATTCCTCAGGACTTGGTGGGAGATTATTATGAAGTCCCCGCATATGATTTTGAGGCTGGTGAAAACGGAGGTATAGAAATTAACCTTTGTCCGGAAGAAGAGCAGGTTGTGGACGTTTATCAGGCCGTAAAAGATCATGAGGAAATTATTGTTCCGGAAGAAATGATCGTTATAGACCTTACGGCAAAAGAACCGGCACAAAAGGACGTGTCTGATATTATTCCAGAGTTGCTGGAAACCCAAAATACTGAAGCACCGGAAGAAGCACCGGAGTAAACATAACCACGGGAAGGTGGAAAAATGCGCTATGGTGGTAAAACGTTTCTTGTTTTGATCTCATGTTTACCGCTGCTCAGTGCTTGTCTGCTAAGTGGTCCGTATCCATATAAGCTAACAGCAGGAGTGCTCTATGCTGCATCACAGGGCGTGTTTGCAGACCCCAAGGTTAACCTCAGGGAAAAAAATTATGCTGCGGCAGATTTTCTCCAGTCTCAATTCGGAAAAACGGTATCAACATATCACGTCATAAAAGCGCTCCCGCTTGAGGAGTTGGATCATCCGGGTATTACCTCGCCATTAGGGCGTAATATTTCGGAAGGGGTAGGTCTGCGCCTTGCAGAGCTTGGATACAATGTTTTGCTGCAAGATGTAGCCCCTCACGATAATCAGGGGCTTTACCCGAAACCTTCGCAAGACATTTCAGAGCACTATATCCTCAAGGGTTATTACAACGTTAAAGCCAACGATATCGATATAATTTTGCATATGGTAGATGCCAGAAGCAACAAAGTTGTTGCGCGCTTTGATTATACAATGATCCTCTCGCGAGAAATAAAGAAGCTCGCGCAAACCTCGCCGCAGATATTCCGGGTAAAAGGGCAATAGGGTAAAAACTAGACCAGATTATCGAGCCATCAATGTGTAGAAATAATGATAGCTGTTATCGGCTGTGCACCTTACGCAACCCTGCTTGGCGGGCTTAATGGAAAAGCTTGTTTCTTCTACAACATTTGGAGTGATGGAGAATTGCTCCCCATCACCAAACCGTTTGGAATTAGCTGATTTCAGGCAAGAAGACGTATCTTCAGGTTGCCCCTCAAATCCGAGCGACTTATTTATAATACTGCAAAATTCTTCCGTTACGTTCGGGAGAACAGCTATTAATTCAGCGTCATCCGAGCCAACGTCCGGCAATGCAGTTTGCCCGTAAAACTCCCACATATCGCCATTATTCACGTTTTCTGGCGGAGCGCTATAGCGAACACCCCCGCCTTCGCGCGCGAATATCTGGTTGGTTTTGTCTGTATCTGCTGACAAGTCTCCGTAATCTTCTGCCGCTAAAGGGTGGGAGAACCTTATATCGTTCTCGCTTATGCCGTTTTGCATGATGTAGTAAATGCCGCGCTCTAGCTCATTGGCATGTTGCCTGACCTGAGCTGCGTATAAAATCAAAGTCTCTTTATCAATTTGTGCGTTATTGTTTGAATTTCCTTGTATGGCTGCGACCAAAGCGGCGATAAGAGCAATAGCTATTAATATAATTATCAGCATATTGCCCTGCTGATCTTTAATTTTGTTTTGTGGGTTATTAGACCTTTGATAAGGGTTGGGCATGGCATAGGTCGCTAGTTATCTATTGGGGCTAATGCAATGCAATCGGGAAGAAGAGCACAGGCATCTTTCGCAGCTGTTTCAGAATAGCCATCAAAGCGGGCGCGATAAATCCATCCTTGTTTGGTTTTAAGCGGAGCTACCCTGCTTTTTGCACTGCTTAGGGAATCGGGCAGCATGTTCAGTGTCTTGCTCAGAGCTTTTTCTGTCCTATTGCGGGAGGTGAATGCTCCAACCTGAATAGACCATTTTTCATTTATCGATCTCTTAGAAGCATCCGGTGATGGAGCTGACGGCTCAATATTGGCAATCTCTGTTGTTTCGTGGGAGCTTTCAAGAATAACCCCGCCCCGCTCGGCAAAGCCGCTGATAACAGAAGGGGAGGAAGATGAGGGGATGGCAGGAACGCTCGCAAGATCATCTTCATTCTTTTTGTTTGGTGTAGCTGAAATTTTTTCCTTACGGGAATTACGAAGTTGTGCTGAAATTGCAATCAACCCTGTTTCGATCCGGTTTTTCACGTTTATGTCGTAGTCACCTTCACCGATCATGCGGTTGAACATGGAATCTTTCTTTGAAGAATCAAGCATATTCCACCGCGAGTCATGATCTTCGGCTGCAGCGTAATCTCGATCAGCATCAGAATTAGACCCTTCTTGTGGTGAGAGAGCCAGATCAGATGAAGTAAGATCCGGTTCTGCGGATGCTTTTGAAGCGGTATCAGATACTGACAAGGAAGCCATTACAAGGTTATCATTATAATTTTGCTGCGGCTTTCTTCCTGGGACAGGAACTTCGCTGGCTAGAATATATACGCCCCCAACCTGATTGAACGCGCTATCTAATAATCGTTCCATATGCGTATCTCGTGAGCGACCGGTACGTCCTCCGAAGACAACGCCGATCAAACGGTGATCCTGACGAACGGCTGAAGCAATCAGATTAAACCCCGAGGCTTTGATGTAGCCCGTTTTCATGCCGTCCATTCCATTATAGCTGCTCATTAATTTATTATGATTACGATAAGTTTTGCCATCATAAGAGAAGCTCCGAGTCGAGAAATAATGATAGTAATCCTTATACTCTGTTAGAAGGACACGCGCCAATATACTCATATCGTGGGCTGTGCTGATTTGTTTGGGGTCGTGCAGGCCAGAGGCATTTCTGAATAAGGTATTTCTCATACCCAGTGAACGCGCTTTTCTGGTCATCATGTGAGCAAACTCATCCTCTGTGCCGCCCAATTTTTCAGCGATGGTTACGGCGATGTCATTTGCTGACTTGGTTACCAGAATTAATATGGCATCCTCAACTTTAATAGTTGAACCAGCCGGAAGATTTAACTTGCTTGGAGGCATGCTTGCTGCATGTCTGGAGACATACATACGATTATATAGTTTAAGGTTGCCCCGTTCAACTGCATCAAAAACCATAAGCAGAGTCATAAGCTTTGTTAGCGAAGCGGGGTGCAGTTTCTTGTGGGCATTGGAATTATGTAATACTTGTCCGGTATCAGCATCTACAACATAAGCGGCATATTTATTTGCAATAATGTTTGATTCAACTCTTCTGGCATTACTTTTTATGGGAGCAAGCGTTAAACATACAAACAACAGACACAATAGTATGCGCCCAAAAAACTTTTGACCCTGAATCGGAACACGTGAGGTGGGGATGTGTTTGCGCTCTTCACTCATGAAATAGAATAAACCCAGATTAAAACGTAGAATATCTAAAATTGCTCAGGACATAGATCTCCCAAAAAACAAAGAAAAATTATATGCTATTTTTTGAAGAATGTCTATTTTTACACATAAAAATACTTTACATAAAATTTTGTGCACCGCACAAAAAAGGCCTTGACGAAAAGTTCTTTCAAGTATATTGTTTTTTTAATCGCACAAAAGGTGTTGTGCATCGCAAAACATTTTGTTAAAAGATTGCGTATAAGGATTTGAGGGAAGCCCCGTAAGATACCCATTTTAATTTAGGAGACCATTATGAGCAAGACAAATAACCCATTGGATCAATTGATCAAAAACAGCACTGAGTTCAGCAGCCAGTATTCTGATGCCTGCACAAAATCTACATCAATATTGATGAAGGGACTTGAAAACATCGTTGAAACAGCAACAACGCTGATTCAGAGCTCAACCGAGAAGCAAACAAAGTTTGTTAAACAGGTAATGTCCAGCAAAGACATTAACGAAATCACTGATATTCAAGGAAAAATGTTTCAGGAGAATCTTGATGACCTTCTTTCAGGTCTGACAAAAATCTCTGAGATGAGCATCAAAGTTCTTTCAGACAGCTCTGAGCCATTAAACGTGGAACTTAACAAGGCAGTCAAAAAAGCCACAAGCTCACTAGCGGCTTAAGTCTAAATTAAAGACTGCTAATAAGCTTTTTATAAGAACCCCTTGTAGCCCTGAGTGCAGCAAGGGGTTCTTGTTTATTGTATTTATAAATGTTTTTTATTTAATACATTAAGATTATTTTTATAAGTCGGCAGAGTTTCATATGATTCGTTTTTTGAGTGCAGCATTTTTCTCTTGAAGATTGTTTAATCATATAAAAACACGAGTGTATGTAAAAATAAATTTTTTTATTTTTTTAAAGATTATTAAATTTACCGACATCTGCTTTTAATGAGTTCTATGTGATATTACATTTGTAACCCAAATTATAATATTATCGAATAAGAACATAATAAAAACCAAGAATGGAAGAGTTTTCAGGTGAACATGGCCAGAGATTTGTATACTAACGTTAAAGCTATTGTAACTGATATCGAAGGGACAATAACACCTCCTGCATTTATTAAAGAGGTGCTTTCGCGATATGTAAGTGAAAAAATTCCAGATTATATTTGGGATTATGAATCCGACATTTCCCGCCATCTTGATACTGTACGCGAACAGGAAAAAAATTTCGATCTTACAACCGAAGAAATTATTGAAGTATTGCTGCGCTATCTTGATGAAAGGAAGAAAAATAACCCTTTGCAAGCTCTTTATACCCTGATTGTTGCAGAGGGATATCAAGCCAAAAAAATACAATCGCTGGTATATGAAGATGCGTTGCACGCTTTCAGGCGGTGGCGCGAGCATGGGATTCTCGTCTATATATATTCTACGTTGAGCGTGCAGGAGCAGCGACTTTTTCTGACCAATACACAAGCCGGTGACATAACAGACAGCTTTAATGGTTTGTTTGATACTCAGTCAGGAGAAAAGAGGCAAACACAGAGCTATGATAAAATTGCGGTGTCACTTGGGTTGCCAAGTCCGGATATTTTGTTTCTTACGGACAATATCGAAGATGCTGTAACAGCATCCAACTCAGGGATGAAGGTTATTGTTCTTGATCGTCAGGCCTGTCTAGTGAATGCTTATGGATGCCGGATTGAGCATGACTTTGATAACATTTTGCCAGAAACGGTCTCTGCATAATTGATTAGCCTTATTTATCGAGACTTATTTATCGAGATTTATCAGACTGTTTCCAATGCCGGAGCGGAATAGATGCTTTTTTCTTGATTTATCTTTCTGCATTGTCTATTGTCCCGCCACATTGTGGGAGGTTGTCATATGAAAAGTTCCATGTATGAGCCTGACCACAAAACTCCTAAACGCTATTGAAAAGGAGAAACACAATGGCAAAAGTAAAGAAAGTATCAGGTTACATTAACCTGACAATTACGGGTGGCGCTGCCAACCCTTCCCCGCCAGTTGGTCCTGCTTTGGGTCAGCACGGCGTTAATATCATGGAATTCTGTAAGGCATTCAACGCTAAAACAGAAGACAGCAAAGGTATTCCTACACCTGTAGTTATCACCGTTTACGAAGACCGTTCCTTCACATTTATTACAAAGACACCTCCTGCAAGCTATTTCTTGAAACAAGCTGCAAAGGTTAAAAGTGGAGCAAAAACTCCTAGCCGTGAAATAGTCGGTCAGGTGCGCAGGTCACAAGTCAAGGAAATAGCTGAAAAGAAAATGCCTGACTTGAATGCAAACGACATTGACGCAGCAATGAAAATTATCGAAGGCTCGGCTCGTTCCATGGGCATCGAAGTTGTGGAGGGTTAGAACTATGGCTTATAAAAGTAAAAAGATAAAAAGCTTCGCAGAAAAAGTAGACCGCATGAAGGCCTATGATTTGAAAGAGGCGATTGCACTCCTTAAAGAATGTTCTAAAGAGCGTAAATTCGACGAGACTATTGAAATTGCAATGAACCTCGGCGTTGACACCAAGCACGCGGATCAGCAGGTTCGCGGTATGGTATCATTGCCAAATGGGACAGGCGCAACGATTCGTGTGGCTGTTTTTGCTAAAGACGATAAAGCAAAAGAAGCAAAAGCTGCTGGCGCTGATATTGTTGGTGGAGAAGATCTTCTGGAAAAAATTCAGGGAGGCTTCCTTGATTTCGATCGTTGTATTGCTACACCGGATATGATGGCGCTGGTCGGTCGTGTTGCCAAGATATTGGGGCCAAAAGGTCTTATGCCCAACCCAAAGCTTGGCACAGTTACACCAAATATTGAAAAGGCTGTTAAAGATGCCAAAGGCGGAGCGATAGAGTTCCGTGCCGAAAAAGCCGGTATTATCCACGCACGCGTTGGTAAGGTATCTTTCGCTGATAAAAAACTGGCTGAAAATGTTGCAGCATTTGTTGAAGCGATCAAAAAGGCCAAACCAGCCGGAGCAAAAGGTACTTATATTGAAAAAGTTTCTTTGACGTCCTCCATGGGGCCCGGTTTGAAAATAGATCTTGAGACTATTGAAGCAGCATAATTAAATAGGACTTTATAATTACAAAAGGCGCCTTGGAATTACCGGGCGCCTTTTTATTGGATACTAATATTTATCTCTTAATCAAAATTGTTTTCTAAAGGATCAGGGATTTTAGAAAAGTTTCTTTCCAGCGACCAGGAGCGCTGTGCTCTCATCAAATTTTCAGACGAAATTCCAGCATTATTATAGGCGTAATGTGGATTTGTTGGCCTCAATTGATCAGAAAGGAGGCTAGCAAAGAGATGAACAGGAGTACAGTCGTCCCCTTCGAAATGTTCCAGATCCCACTGTGAACTACACGATAGGCGGGTAACAAATAGATCTTCTTTATCAACTTGTTGAGGACGAAGGGCAGTCCCTTTAACTAAAGCATCTTTACAGTACTGTCCGATAACGTCCTTAAGGATTTCTTTTTTCAGGCCTCTAATACTATCCAAAAATTCTTGAACATCAGGATCATCAAACAATGCTAGCATTATAGTTTCACTAGGTATTTGCCCTTCGGAACAATTTAGACTCATCTCTTCACGATACACAGCGATTATGTCTTCAGCTTTTTCAAGAACACCTTTGGATTTGTCAGTTTTCGTGCTTTGAGAAGCTCCCCCATTAAAAGTAATATCCATATAAAACCACCTATAACATTAATAATTTTTATAACCCAGCAAAGGATACAATATTTCAGGAACATTAGACAATAAAATTCACAAACGTAGTTGGTTTAATAGTGGTTAAACGTAGATAGACAAAGATTTTTGAAACTTTTCCTTGACGAGACAAATGTAAGTGTATAGAAACGGCTCGTTGAATATATCTGTCTGAGACTGCAGGCGCCCTTAGATATTAGGGTTAAGTCCTGTATAGATGGGAAATTACAAGGTTCACTTGTTACTGTTTTTGTGAGAGCTTGTCGTTTTTTGTTTCGGATGGGTGGCTTTATTAGAGCCACTTTTTTATTGGATTATTAAATTAGGAGTAAGACCCATGGGCATGAGCCGGGCACAAAAAGAAGCAGAAGTTCAGGCATTAAATGAACGCTTCACGAAGGATGAGTTGGTTGTGATAACGCATTACTCTGGACTCACCGTTTCCGAGATATCTGATCTTCGTACGCAATTACGTGAGCAGGGAGCAACTTTTAAAGTAACCAAAAACTCACTTACAAAATTAGCGCTTAAAGGCACAAAATTTGAAGGCCTGAGCGATATGTTTGCCGGTCCTACAGGTGTGGCTACATCACAGGATCCTGTTGCGGCTGCAAAAGTGGCGCATAAATTCGCTAAAGATAATGGTAAACTTATTATCGTTGGTGGTGCGTTAGGTGAAATGGTTCTGGATGCGAAGGGCATTGAAGCGATCGCTAAACTGCCTTCTCTTGATGAGCTTCGCTCTAAACTGGTTGGCTTGCTACAAGCGCCAGCTACGAAATTGGCGGTATTGCTTCAAACTCCGGCACGCAATCTTGTCGGTGTTACCGAAGCTTACGGCGAAAAAGGTTAATTAAATAAAGTTTTAACAGCAAAATTATTAAAAATTTTTAGGAAAAGGAGATATTATAATGGCTGCTAATTTGGAAAAAATTGTTGAACAACTATCTGAACTAAGCGTTCTTGAGGCTGCTGAGCTTTCAAAGCTTCTGGAAGAAAAGTGGGGCGTGACTGCCGCTGCCGCTGCTGCACCTGTTGCTGTTGCTGCTGTTGCCGATGCTGCTGAAGAAAAGGATGAATTCGATGTTATCCTTGAAGCTGCTGGCGGTAACAAAATCGCAGTGATTAAAGAAGTTCGTGCGATAACAGGCCTTGGCTTGAAAGAAGCTAAAGATCTTGTTGAAGCTGGTGGCAAAGCCGTTAAAGAAGGCGCGCCAAAAGCAGAAGCTGAAGAAATTAAAGGCAAACTTGAAGCCGCTGGTGCTACAGTTGCCCTTAAATAACTTTAAACTTATATAAGTTTTTGCATTTCCCGCCGGGTTTTATACTAAAATAGCGGGGAATGCTTTTTTGCTTGTTGAGCCAGATTTAGGTTGACAATAAAGCAAGGGTAGGCCATATAGCTAACAAAGTTTTTCGGGATAGACGTGACATCGGTATTTATACGGCCCTTGTTAAAGGACAAAACATTATAAAATTAATAAATCACTTTGGCATTTAAACAAAAACAGAATGCTAAAAAGTGGTTTCTTTTGCGTGTTATAAACCCATAGTTTTACTTGCGGGTATTATTTAAGACAGGCAATCAGACATATGTATAAAAGATACATATATAAAATAAGACATATATAAAGAAGGTAGGATCAATTATGTGCGCAGCAAAAACCAAAGCCTCAAACAACAAATTCAAAGAATATATCGCCGCTAATTCTATTGAAAGCTTCACAGGTAAAAAACGTGTCCGTCGTAATTTTGGACATATCAATGAAGTTGCGCAAATGCCAAACCTTATTGAATTGCAACGTGAATCTTACGAACGTTTTCAGCAAAAAGATATTCCTGCCGATCAGCGAGAAATTACAGGGCTTGAGGAAGTTTTTGCTTCTGTTTTCCCAATCCGTGATTTCAGTGATAAAGCCGAGATCGACTTTGTTAAGTACGAATTTGAAGAGCCTAAATATGACGTTGATGAATGCCGTCAGCGCGGAATGACCTATGCTGCGCCATTACGTGTTACTCTGCGTTTATCCGTTTTTGATGTTGATGAGGATACGGGGCTGCGCTCTATCCGCGACATTAAAGAGCAAGACGTCTACATGGTAGATATGCCAATGATGACAGAAAATGGTACTTTTGTTGTCAACGGTACCGAGCGTGTTATCGTATCCCAGATGCACCGCTCCCCCGGTGTGTTCTTCGATCACGATGGTGGAAAAACTCACGTTTCCGGCAAATACCTGTTCTCTGCACGTGTTATTCCTTATCGTGGGTCATGGCTGGATTTTGAATTCGATGCGAAAGATCTTATGTATGTGCGTATCGACCGCCGCCGTAAATTGCCGTTGACTACTTTCCTTCGTTGTCTTGATAGTGCCGAAACCCAGAAGCTCCGCGCTGAAGCTTTGGAAAACGATGAAGAAATCGATCCATTGATGGTTCAAGGAATGTCCAACGAAGAAATTTTGGCTAATTTCTACAAAGTTGTTGTGTATACAAAAACCAAAAAAGGCTGGAAAACCCCATTTGATGGCGAACGTTTACGTGGCGTAAAGATGCCATTTGACTTGATAGATGCCAAGACTGGCAAAGTCGTCATGGAAGAGGGTGAAAAAATGACGGCCCGCAAAGCCAGCAAACTGTCTGAAGACGGCTTAAAAGAGGTAATAGTTCAGGAGCCTCAGCTTGTTGGACGTTTTCTTGCAAAAGACATATATGACATGAATACTGGACTGGTTATGTTCGAAGCCGGTTATGAATTGGTAGAAGGTGACTTTGAAAAGCTGGCCGAAGCCGAGGTTGAGGAAATAGGGATTTTGGCTATTGATTATCTCAATGTTGGCCCATATATGCGTAATACTCTTCTGGCGGATAAATGTGATACACGCGAAGAGGCATTGATTGATATTTATCGCGTTATGCGTCCGGGTGAGCCGCCAACAGTTGAATCAGCACAAGCGCTGTTTGACTCATTGTTCTTCGATGCCGAGCGTTATGATCTTTCTCCGGTTGGCCGCGTAAAAATGAATGCTCGCCTTGATTTGGAGGCCGAAGATCAGTTCCGCGTTCTTTGCAAGGCAGATATTCTGGCTATCGTAAAATACATGCATGGCCTAAGAGACGGTCAAGGTGAGGTCGATGATATTGACAACCTCGGTAACCGCCGCGTTCGCTCTGTTGGTGAGTTAATGGAAAATCAGGTTCGCATCGGTCTTCTTCGTATGGAGCGTGCTATCCGTGAGCGCATGAGCTCGGTTGATATTGACACTTATATGCCGCATGACTTGATAAATTCCAAGCCTGCGCAAGCTGCTGTGCGTGAGTTTTTTGGCTCATCCCAGCTTTCGCAGTTTATGGATCAGACCAACCCGCTATCTGAGATTACCCATAAGCGCCGCCTGTCTGCTTTAGGACCGGGTGGTCTAACTCGTGAGCGAGCAGGATTTGAAGTTCGTGACGTGCACCCAACACACTATGGTCGTATTTGTCCGATTGAAACTCCTGAAGGCCCGAACATCGGTTTGATTAACTCTTTGGCTACTTTTGCCCGCGTGAACCAGTATGGCTTTATCGAAAGCCCTTACCGTAAGGTGGTTGACGGTAAAGTGACCTCAGAAGTGGTTTATATGTCTGCAATGCAAGAAGCCAAATACACAATCGCTCAGGCTAATGCGATACTGACAGAAGAGGGTGGTTTTGAAAAAGACCTTATCTCTTGCCGTCAGGCTGGTGAGAACGTGATGTCTATACCTGACCAGATTGATTACATGGACGTTTCACCAAAGCAGATGGTATCAGTTGCCGCAGCGTTGATTCCGTTTCTTGAAAATGACGATGCGAACCGTGCTTTGATGGGGTCAAACATGATGCGTCAGGCTGTGCCTTTATTGCGCTCCACAGCGCCAAATGTTGGTACAGGTCTTGAAGCAACAGTAGCCCGTGACTCTGGCGCAACCGTTGTTGCTCGCCGTGCCGGTGTTATAACAAAAGTTGATGCGCAGCGCGTTGTTGTGCAGGCAACCGAGATTACCCGCGCAGACGAGCCGGTGGTTGATATCTATAAGCTGCTTAAATTCCAGCGCTCGAACCAGGACACATGTATTAACCAACGACCAACAGTTAAAGTTGGCGACATGGTTAAGCCCGGCGATATTATTGCTGACGGCCCGTCTACAGATCTGGGAGAGCTGGCTCTTGGCCGTAACATAACCGTGGCCTTCATGCCGTGGAATGGTTATAACTTTGAGGATTCTATCCTGATTAACGAGCGTATCGTTCGTGAAGACGTGTTTACTTCCATTCACCTTGAAGAATTTGAAGTTATGGCTCGTGACACACGTCTGGGCGCCGAAGAAATTACCCGTGACATTCCAAATGTCGGGGAAGAGGCGCTAAAGCATCTTGATGAAGCCGGTATAGTTCACATTGGCGCAGAAGTTCACCCCGGTGATATTCTTGTTGGTAAGGTCACGCCAAAAGGCGAGTCCCCAATGACACCGGAAGAAAAACTTCTTCGCGCCATCTTTGGTGAAAAAGCGGCTGATGTGAAAGACTCATCTCTTCGCTTGCCACCTGGAGCCTCCGGTACAATCGTTGAAGTTAGAGTGTTCAACCGTCGCGGCGTTGATAAAGATGCGCGTGCGATGTCCATCGAGCAAGATGAGATTGAGCGTCTCGCCAAAGACCGCGACGATGAGCGTCGTATTCTTGAAGATGGTTTCTATGGCCGCTTGCTTCAAATGCTCGAAGGGCAGACCGTAGCAAGTGCTCCAAGAGGGGAAGCCTTGAAGAAAGGTGACAAGATCACAAAGGATCTTCTTGATGGAATGAAACGTGGTCTATGGCGTCAGATTGCTGTGGCAGACGAAACCCGCATGGAAGAAATCGAAGCCATGGGCGGCACATTTGATGATGCTGTCGATGACCTTAAAGAGCGCTTCGAAAACAAAGTTGAAAAACTCCAGCGCGGCGATGAGCTTCTGCCGGGTGTTATGAAGATGGTAAAGGTCTTCGTTGCTGTGAAACGTAAAATGCAGCCAGGTGACAAAATGGCTGGCCGCCACGGTAACAAAGGTGTCGTTTCACGTATTATGCCTGAAGAAGATATGCCATATCTTGAAGATGGCCGCACCGTTGATATTGTTCTGAACCCGCTTGGTGTTCCGTCTCGTATGAACGTTGGGCAGATTTTGGAAACTCACCTTGGTTGGGCATCGCTTAACCTTGGCCGCCAGATTGGCGAGCTTGTGGATACATTCCAGAATATGAAGGAGCTAAGCAAAGACGAGATCAAAAAGCTTGATACCAAATTTAAAGAAGTATATGGCGAAAGTGAATTCAAAGGAAAAGTCTCAAAACTTGATGATGTTCAAAAAGTAGAGATGGCGAACAATCTTCGTGATGGTGTGCCGATGGGGACACCGGTCTTTGACGGCGCTGATGAAAGTGATATCACAGAGCTTCTTGAAAAAGCAGGGCTTAGCTCTTCAGGTCAGATGCGTGTGATCGACGGACGTACCGGCGAATATTTCCACCGCAACGTAACCGTTGGCGTGATGTATATGCTTAAACTTCACCACTTGGTTGATGATAAGATCCACGCCCGTTCAATCGGACCATACTCACTTGTGACGCAACAGCCTCTTGGCGGTAAAGCCCAGTTTGGTGGTCAGCGCTTCGGAGAGATGGAGGTTTGGGCATTGCAGGCTTACGGCGCTGCCTATACCTTGCAGGAAATCCTCACCGTTAAGTCTGATGACGTGGCCGGACGCTCTAAAGTTTATGAGAGCATCGTGCGCGGCGAAGACAACTTTGAGATTGGTATCCCTGAATCGTTCAACGTTTTGACCAAAGAACTGAAAGCTCTTTGCCTGAATGTCGATTTGAAACAGGGCGGTAAGGGATAAATTAAAGTGAACCATAAAGGCACGAAATCACAAAGAAACAGATAAAAACTTCGTGAATTAGTGCCTTGGTGGTTAAAAAAATTAAAGGTTTATAAAGAAAAAAGGCAAAGTAAAATGAACGACCTGGAAACGGTGATTGAAGCCTTAAGAGCGCATAAGAGTGTGTTAAATGCTCGCGGCGTTCTTCATGCTGCCGTTTTCGGATCAACAGCGCGCAATGAACAAAGCGCCAATAGCGATATAGATGTTCTTCTCGATCTGGATGAGGCGAAGAAAATAAACGTCTTTGATTACGTAGCGCTCAAAGACCAGATCAGGGATATCTTGGGTGGTGGTAGCGTAGATGTGGTGACCCGTCAGGGGCTAAAAAAGACGCTAAAGGACAGAGTCGAAAAGGAGAGCGTAAGTGCCTTTTGATGATGTCAAAGCGCCTCTTTTGGATATTCAGGAGAATATCGCGCGCGCCAAGAAATTCGTGAAAGGCGTTTCTTTTGAGACTTTTTGCGAAGAAGAAATGCATTTATATGCTTGCGTAAGAGCACTGGAAATTATTTCAGAAGCCTCACGCAAATTACCAGAGGAACTGAAGGAAAGATATCCTGATATTCCATGGAAACAGATCGCCGGATCGGGAAAAATTTTCCGGCACGACT
Source organism: Alphaproteobacteria bacterium (assembly GCA_018399685.1). Lineage (GTDB taxonomy): Bacteria > Pseudomonadota > Alphaproteobacteria > Micavibrionales > Micavibrionaceae > UBA1672. Next base: position 128,709 of record JAGYOK010000001.1, read on the forward strand.
ATGAAGATGTACAAGAACAAATCGTATGGGAAACAATCCATAACGCTTTGGAAGATTTGAAAAACGCCGTACGGGTGGAATTGGATAAATAGCAATAATCTTCGTGACTTAGTGTCTTAGTGGTTAAAAAATTAAAGGTTTAATAAAGAAGGGCAATAGATAATGAACGAACTAATGAACCTATTCGGCCAACCCACAGGGCCACAAAGCTTTGACAGCATTCGTATTTCGATTGCATCCCCCCAACAGATCAGCTCATGGTCTTTTGGCGAGGTAAAAAAGCCGGAGACAATCAACTACCGGACATTCAAGCCGGAAAAAGATGGCCTCTTCTGTGCCCGTATCTTTGGCCCTGTGAAGGACTACGAATGTTTGTGCGGTAAATATAAACGCATGAAATACAAAGGTATCATTTGTGAAAAATGTGGTGTTGAAGTAACGCTTACGAAAGTTCGTCGTGAGCGCATGGGCCATATTGATCTGGCCGCTCCGGTTGCCCACATATGGTTCTTAAAATCCCTGCCAAGCCGTATCGGTCTTATCATGGATATGACTTTGAAGGAGCTTGAGCGCGTTCTTTACTTTGAAAACTTTATCGTGATCGAGCCGGGCATGACTCCTTTGAAGCCATTGCAGCTTTTATCCGAGGAAGAATATTACGACGCACAAGACGAATATGGCGAAGAAAACTTCCGCGCTGGAATCGGTGCCGAGGCGATGAAAGAAATTCTTTCAAGCGTTGATCTGGAAGAAGAGCTTGTAAATGTTGAAGAAGCTTTACGTGATACAAATTCTGAAGCAAAGCGGAAAAAACTGGTTAAGCGTCTAAAATTGATTGAAGCTTTCATCAATTCAGGTACACGCCCCGAATGGATGATTTTGGACGTTGTCCCCGTTCTTCCGCCTGAGCTTCGCCCGTTGGTGCCGCTTGATGGAGGCCGTTTTGCTACATCAGACCTTAACGACCTATACCGTCGTGTGATTAACCGTAATAATCGTTTGAAGCGTCTGATTGATCTTAGAGCACCAGACATTATCGTGCGTAACGAAAAACGTATGCTGCAGGAATCTGTAGATGCTCTGTTTGATAACGGACGCCGAGGCCGTGTAATTACCGGAGCGAACAAACGCCCGCTGAAATCTTTGTCAGACATGCTTAAAGGCAAGCAAGGTCGTTTCCGTCAGAATCTGCTTGGTAAACGCGTGGACTACTCCGGTCGTTCCGTGATTGTGGTTGGGCCAGAGCTTAAACTGCACCAGTGTGGCTTGCCAAAGAAAATGGCGCTTGAGCTATTCAAGCCGTTTATCTATCACAAACTCGAACTGTACGGCATGGCTTCAACGGTTAAAGCCGCCAAGAAAATGGTTGAAAAAGAACGTCCGGAAGTTTGGGATATCCTAGAAGAAGTTATCCGCGAACATCCGGTTCTTCTAAACCGTGCGCCGACACTTCACCGCCTTGGTATTCAGGCATTCGAACCTGTGCTGATCGAAGGTAAAGCCATACAGCTTCACCCGCTTGTCTGTACAGCGTTTAACGCCGACTTTGATGGAGACCAGATGGCGGTACACGTACCGCTATCTATCGAAGCACAGCTTGAAGCGCGTTGCTTGATGATGGCAACAAACAACATTCTATCCCCTGCAAACGGCAAGCCTATTATCGTGCCGTCTCAGGATATTGTATTGGGTCTTTATTATCTGTCTATTGTTCTGGATGGAGAAAAAGGCGAGGGCATGATTTTCCGTGATACCGGCGAAATTATGCATGCGCTGGAAAGCAAAGAAGTTTCTTTGCACGCAAAAGTCAAATGTCGTTATAACGGTGTTGATGAAGATGGTAATCCAATAACACAGATTGTTGAAGCATCTCCCGGACGTATGATCCTGGCCGAGCTTTTGCCGCGTCATCCGAAAGTTCCGTTCTCGGTGCTTAATCAGGTGCTTACCAAAAAAGAAATCTCGAACATGATCGATACCGTCTATCGTCACTGTGGCCAGAAGACGACTGTTATCTTCTGTGACCGTATGATGAAGCTTGGATATAAATATGCATGTATATCAGGAATTTCTTTTGGTAAAGATGATCTTGTTATTCCTGAAGCCAAGCAAAGACTGGTTGGTGAAGCCAATAGCAGGGTCAGCGAGTTTGAACAGCAATATATGGATGGTCTAATCACCAAAGGTGAGAAATACAATAAGGTCGTCGATATCTGGTCAAAAGCTACTGATGATGTGGCCGATGAAATGATGAAGGGTATTTCTGATATTTCTGAAAACCTGAATGCTGTTTATATGATGGCCCATTCCGGAGCGCGGGGCTCCGCCGCTCAGATTCGCCAGTTGGCCGGTATGCGTGGTCTTATGGCCAAGCCGTCAGGTGAGATCATCGAAAACCCGATTATTTCGAACTTTAAAGAAGGCTTGACTGTGCTGGAATACTTCAACTCCACACACGGAGCGCGTAAAGGTTTGGCGGATACTGCACTTAAAACAGCGAACTCCGGTTATCTGACACGCCGACTGGTTGATGTCGCTCAAGATGCGATTATCACTGAAGTCGATTGTGGCACAGAAAACGGTATTAAGATGCGCGCAGTTATGAATGGTGCGGATATTGTTGTGCCCCTTTCCGAGCGTATTCTTGGCCGTACACCATCAACAGAGATCAAAGATCCTCTTACCGGTGAAGTCATCGTTAAAGCATCCGAGGTTATTGACGAAGTCACTGCCGAGGCAATAGAAACTGCTGGTATTGATGAAATTCAGGTTCGTTCAGTGTTGACTTGTGAAGCGGAAGAGAACGGCTTATGTACAAAATGCTATGGTCGTGATCTTGCTCGTGGAACAGAGGTAAACATTGGCGAGGCAGTCGGTGTTATGGCAGCCCAATCTATTGGTGAACCCGGTACTCAGCTTACTATGCGGACTTTCCACATTGGTGGTGCGGCTCAAAAAGGCGCCGAACGTTCTCATGTAGAGGCTAATATTGAAGGCAAGGTATCTATTCGTAATCAGAACATTGTCAAAAACTCTACGGGTATCGAAATCGTTATGGGACGTAACACAGAGATTGTTATTCTTGACAAAAAAGGTGTCGAGAAAGCAACACATCGTGTTCCATATGGGGCACACTTGCTTGTTAAAGATGGAGCCAAGGTTAAAGCTGGTGACAAGATGGCTAAGTGGGATCCGTATACACTGCCCGTTATTACAGAAAAAGACGGGATCGCCCATTACTTTGATCTTGTTGAAGGTATCTCTGTCGCGGATGATGTTGATGAAGCGACAGGCCTTTCTTCTAAAAAGGTTATTGACTGGAGAAGCCAGCCTAAAGGCAGCGATTTGAAGCCGCGTATTTCTCTTCTTGATAAGAAAGGGGAGATCATTACTTTGGCGAATACATCTCCGGCGAATTACTATATGTTTGTCGATTCTGTTCTTTCTGTTGAAAATGGACAAGAAGTCAGAGCCGGTGACATTATTGCACGTATTCCGCGTGAAACATCCAAAACTCGTGATATTACAGGGGGTCTGCCACGTGTGGCCGAGCTATTCGAAGCTCGTATGCCTAAAGACTTTGCTGTTATCTCCGAGATTGATGGCTATGTTGAGTTCGGTAAGGACTATAAGTCAAAGCGTCGCATTGTTGTTCGCCCATCCAGTGCGGATGAGGAGGCTACCGAATATCTGATACCGAAAGGCCGCCACTTGGCAGTGCATGAAGGAGACTTCGTTCGTAAAGGCGACCCTCTTCTTGATGGTGCTCTTGTCCCTCATGACATTCTTAATGTGATGGGTGTAGAAGCTCTGGCTGAATATCTTACAAATGAGGTTCAGGATGTTTACCGCTTGCAAGGGGTGAAGATCAATGACAAGCATATTGAGGTGATTGTGCGCCAGATGATGCAAAAAGTTGAAATCACCGAAGTAGGTGATTCCACTTATCTTGTTGGCGAACACGTCGACCGTCAGGAATTTGCTGAAAGCCAGCAAAAATACATTGAAGACAGTAAACGTCCTCCTGTTGGCAAGCCTGTTTTGCAAGGTATTACAAAAGCGTCCTTGCAGACACGCTCATTCATCTCAGCCGCCTCTTTCCAGGAAACAACACGCGTTCTTACCGAAGCTGCTGTTAATGGTAAGGTTGACAGGCTGCACGGTCTGAAAGAGAACGTTATCGTTGGTCGCCTGATTCCAGCAGGTACAGGAGCATATGTTAACGATATCAAACGTATCGCTGCCGATCGTGACGAGATTGCTATTGCCAATATGCCTAAGCACGAAGAAATAACTGCGACAGGTATCGATATGCCAGCAATAACTGATGGAGAAACCACCTCAGAAGGCGACGATAAAGAAGTCATAAACGGCTAGAAATTTGTACAAAAAACAAATATTTTTGCAAAAGCCCGGTAAATAAACTGGGCTTTTCTTTTTTCTTAACTTTTCCTTAAAACTTTTCTTGACGTGGGAAGTTCTTTAGCCTATATTCCGCGCCACTGTGATGGGCGTCCCGGAAGCTTTTGTGTAAGTAGGGGCGTGCAACATCCGAAGATAAACGGTTTCGCTTTTACCTCTTTATTTATAGCGTGGTACGAAACTTGTCGGATGCTCTGCGGAAAATTTTGCTTTAGGAAGACGTTTATGTTTGACAAAGCAAGGAAATCCGCGCTAAATGCCTTCCATCCATATAAACGAGATTTGAATTTAAGAAGGTTAGATTATGCCAACCATTCAACAGTTGATACGTAAGCCCCGTGAGCGGGTTATTAAAGCAAAGAAAAACAAAGCGCTGAAGAGCAATCCTCAGCGCCGGGGTGTGTGTACACGTGTGTACACAACAACACCAAAGAAACCAAACTCCGCCTTGCGTAAGGTTGCAAAAGTGCGCCTGACCACTGGCTCTGAAGTTATTTGCTATATCCCCGGTGAAGGGCATAACCTTCAAGAGCACTCTGTTGTGCTGGTACGTGGTGGTCGTGTAAAAGACTTGCCGGGTGTGCGTTATACCATTATCCGCGGTACGCTGGATACACAAGGTGTTAAAGACCGTAAACAATCACGTTCACGCTACGGCGCGAAACGTCCTAAGTAAGAAGATTAAAGAGAGGCTTGAAATAATATGTCCAGACGTCGTAAGGCTGATAAGCGCGTAATTCTTCCAGATCCGAAATTTGCGGATCTGACTTTGTCAAAGTTCATAAACAATGTCATGGTCGATGGTAAAAAATCGACTGCAGAAGGTATTGTTTATGGCGCTATTGATATCCTTGATACAAAAAAGCCAGTAAATGACAGCAAGGATGATGACGATAGTTCTGAAATTTCAGGCGCAGGCTCTTTTAAAGGAATTGGTCTAGGTCTTTTCCACTCAGCACTTAAAAAAGTTAAGCCACGTCTGGAAGTTCGTTCCCGCCGTGTGGGTGGCGCTACATATCAGGTTCCTGTTGAAGTTCGTAATGATCGCGCTCTTGCACTGTCTATGCGTTGGTTAATCGACGCAGCACGCAAGCGTGGCGAAAAAACAATGACCGATCGTCTTGCTGCCGAGCTTTATGATGCAGCAAACGAACGTGGTTCGGCTGTAAAAAAACGTGATGATACTCACAAAATGGCTGAAGCTAACAAAGCATTTGCACACTACCGTTGGTAAGGGGAATAAATAATGGCACGCGAACACGCTATTGAAAACTATCGTAACTTTGGAATTATGGCGCATATTGATGCGGGTAAAACTACGACAACAGAGCGTATTTTATTCTATTCCGGCAAGTCTCACAAAATCGGTGAGGTGCACGATGGTGCGGCCACTATGGACTGGATGGAGCAAGAGCAGGAGCGCGGTATTACTATCACTTCTGCTGCGACAACCACTTACTGGAATGGCCCTAAAGGTGGTAATTACGAAGGTGATCGCTTTCGTTTGAATATTATCGACACACCGGGTCACGTGGACTTTACAATCGAAGTTGAGCGTTCGTTGCGCGTGCTTGATGGTGCTATTGCTGTATTTGATGCTAATGCCGGTGTTGAGCCACAAACTGAAACCGTTTGGCGTCAGGCTGATAAATATCGTGTGCCACGCATGTGTTTCGTTAACAAAATGGATAAGATCGGCGCGGACTTCTACAATACTGTATCTATGATCGTTAGCCGCCTAGGCGCAGTGCCTTGCGTAATTCAGCTTCCGATCGGTTCAGAAAATCAGTTCGCTGGAAATGTTGACCTTGTTAAAATGAAGGCGATTGTCTGGGACGGTGAGGCTTTGGGCGCAACATTCGCTGAAGAAGAAATTCCGGCTGATCTGGCTGATAAAGCTGCTGAATATCGTGAAAAATTGATTGATCTGGTTGTTGAATATGACGATGCGGCTATGGAAGCCTACCTCGAAGGCACAGAACCTGATGAAGCGACGCTTAAAGCGTGTATCCGTAAAGGGACAATCGCAGGTGCTTTTGTTCCTGTAATGTGTGGATCAGCGTTCAAAAATAAAGGTGTCCAGCCAATGTTGGACGCGGTTGTTGATTATCTTCCGTCTCCTGAGGATGTTGGAGCTGTTAGAGGGCACAAAGTTGACTCTGAAGAAGAAGATAGCCGTAATCCAAAAGATGATGTTCCATTCTCTGCTTTGGCTTTCAAAGTTATGAACGACCCGTTTGTCGGTTCGCTGACTTTCGCAAGGATCTATTCAGGTACTGTAACAGCTGGTTCTTACGTTAAGAATTCTGTTAAGGACAAGCGCGAGCGCGTTGGCCGTATGCTTTTGATGCACTCTAATAACCGTGAGGAGCTATCTGAAGCAAATGCTGGCGATATCGTGGCTTTCGTTGGTATGAAAGATACAACAACAGGGGACACTCTTTGTGACATCCAAAAGCCGATTGTGCTTGAGCGTATGGAATTCCCTGAGCCGGTGATTGAAATTGCTATTGAGCCAAAAACAAAAGCTGACCAAGAAAAAATGGGCATAGCCTTGCAGCGGTTGGCTGCTGAAGACCCATCCTTCCGCGTGTCTGTTGACCATGAATCGGGCCAGACTATCATGAAGGGTATGGGTGAGCTTCACCTTGATATTCTCGTTGATCGTATGAAGCGTGAATTTAAAGTGGAGGCTAACATTGGTGCGCCTCAGGTTGCTTACCGTGAGACAATCACGAGGAAAGCCGAGATTAGCTATACCCACAAAAAGCAAACAGGTGGTTCCGGTCAGTTCGCGAAAATTGATCTTACATTTGAACCGGCTGAGCCAGGCACAGGATTCGAATTCACGGATACTGTTGTTGGTGGTAATGTTCCTAAGGAATATATCCCAGGCGTTAGAAAAGGTATGGAGATCGCCAAAGAAACAGGTATTATCGCTGGCTTCCCTGTACTGGACTTCAAAGTAACTCTTACAGACGGTGCTTATCACGATGTTGACTCATCCGTCATGGCTTTTGAAATTGCAGCTAAAGCAGCCTTTAAAGAAGGTATGGCCAAAGCAGGAGCACAACTTCTTGAGCCTATGATGAAAGTCGAAGTGGTAACTCCTGAGGAGTACATGGGCGACATCATCGGTGATTTGAACTCTCGCCGTGGTCAGGTTAACGCAATGGATGATCGCGGTAATGCAAAAGTAATTACAGCAATGGTACCGCTTGCAAATATGTTTGGCTACATCAATACATTGCGCTCTATGTCACAAGGCAGAGCCAACTACACGATGCAGTTTGACCACTATGAACCGGTTCCTGCGCAAATTGCTCAGGAAGTTAAAGAAAAATTGGGCGCCTAGATTTGATAATAAAAATCAAAGCGTAATGAATTAAAAGAAGAAAGGACGAAAAGAAAATGTCTAAAGAGAAGTTTGAGCGGAACAAGCCGCATTGTAATATTGGAACCGTTGGTCACGTTGACCATGGTAAGACGACACTGACTGCGGCGATCACAAAGTACTATGGCGAGTTCAGGTCATACGATC
>JAGYOK010000010.1 GCA_018399685.1 Alphaproteobacteria bacterium
GAAACTTCAGATTATAGCTATGCAGTGGTTGAAACCAGCTCTTCAAGCTCGACAAGTTCTTCGGTGTCTTCGTCCGTGTCTACCAGTGTTGTGGTAACGGTTGTTAATGAAAGCCCTGTAGTCGATGAGTTTGTTTATACACTTACAGACGGCGATGGTGACAGCGATACGGCTGTGATCAGGTTTGAGGCCGATCCTCCAAACGGAGATTTGATAGTTGGTCAGAACGTTGATGATAACGAAGCTTCAACTGTTCCTCATCTCGTGAATGGTGATTACGGTGTGATCGACGGTGGAGATGGCCCGGATATTCTGGTTGGAGATGCTGGTGGTTCGACAAAAATTCCACAAACACAGGATTATAACTTTTTGTTTATTCTGGATTTTTCGGGGTCTATGGGTTCGGTAAATGATGCGAGCTCCAGAGTTTCTTTGTTGAAGGACGCTGTATCAAATCTGGTTGAAGATTTTAGTAATTATCAGGACGGTGAAATTGTTGTTCATGTAACGCCGTTTGGAACTAATACAAAGGCAGAGGCAACATTCACAATTACGGATGCAGGGGCATTTGCACAGTTTGAAACCTATCTGAATTCGCTGGTTTCTAACGGTTACACAAATTATGAAGATGCAATGCAAGATGCTTTAAGCTGGTTGAGTGGTTCAGAGCCTTTGGGCGGGAACGCAATCACAACAAGTTATTTTGTTTCTGATGGCGAGCCAAACAGATACATGGATAATGATGGAAACACTGTATATGGCTCAAATGCAAAAGCGATGAACGAAATTCTTGGTATCGACGGTACTGATGAAATCGAGGTGCTCCAGACACTTAGTGATGATGTGATTGCTGTTGGTATTAATGCCAATCCTACGATGATGAAATATCTTGATAGAATAGATAATGATTGTGATGCGATTAATATTGATGATCCGAATGATCTCAACTTCGTCCTTGCAAGCACAAATCCTGTAAACGTATTTGACCATGTCGGTGACGATATGATCGAAGGCGGAGAGGGGAATGACCTGATATTTGGTGATGTGCTCTTTACAGATTATCTTGCTGATCAGCATGGTCTTGGCACAGAAGATGGTGCTGGATGGGAAGTATTTGAACGCCTTGAAAACGGGGATAGTTCATCTGCGCCGGGATGGGACAGAGGAGATACGGTTGATTATATTTTTGCAAATATGCCGGAATTGGCTCAAGAGTCCGTTGATGTTGATGGCGAAGGCCGCAGCGGCGGCAATGACATAATTTTTGGCGGAGAGGGCGATGATATTATTTTCGCTCAGGAAGGTGATGACATAATTTTTGGCGGAGCAGGAGATGACGTGATTTCCGGTGGCTCTGGCGCTGATAGTTTTGTTTATGAGACTGTTGGTGATGGCGTTGATATCATTAAAGATTTTGATGTCAGCGAAGGCGACGTGATTAATTTGTCCTCTGTATTGAGTGGATACGATCCGTTGACAGACGCTATTACCAATTTTGTGGTTGCAACAACAACAGGTAACGATACAACACTTTCTGTTGGTGTAACGGGAGCTGGTGGTGCAACAAATATGGTAGAGTTTGCTGTGCTTGAGGGCATAACAAACATTGATTTGAATCAAGCAATTGATACAAATGCCCTTGTTTAGTTTTGGCAGTATAATACTGTTTTGAAGGGATTTTTAGTAATAATATTACAAAAACATTATATTGTGATGTTAAGAAACCATTTTAGAAATATGCAATAAAGTCTTGATTTACTAGGTAAAGATAGGCATAAACATAAGATGGTGATGCACAAAGTTTAATGTAATATTGTAGTTGTGTGTTTGATGTATTGCCTTAAATAAAAACTGGGCAGTGTTCAAACATTTATAAGGTTTATTGAGTAACTTGAGAGGTGAAGAGAGTGATTTTTAATAAGAAGCTGCGAGTGCTGTGTCTTTCCACAGCGGTAACAGGAATTTTGGTTTACGGGGCAGGATCAGTATCCGCTCAGGATCAGGAGCATAATGTTGATACATTGCGTGAAGCTGTAGCTGTCGGTGTTGTGACAAACCCGAAGTACGGGATAGTTGCTGCCAGTCGTCGTGCAACAGATGAAGAGCTTAACCAGGGTAAGGCGCTCTTTCTCCCTTCAATTGATTTATCAGGCGATGCAGGGTTTGAACATAGTGATGATCCCTCTACACGTGCACGTGGTGGAGATGGCAAAGAGGATATGTTCCGCAGACAGATAGGCGTTACCCTTACACAAATGTTGTTTGATGGCCTTGAAGCCCATTATGAAGTACAGCGCCAAGGCGCGCGCGCCGTTTCTTCTGCCGAGCGTGTCCGTGAGACAGCCGAGCTTACAGGGCTTTCTATCACAGAATCATATCTTGAGGTTCTGCGCAGACGTCAATTATTGATGATTGCGCGTGAAAACGTGACAGCGCATCTTAAAATCCTTCAACAGATCAAAGATAGCACTGAAGCTGGTCGTTCTACTAAAGCTGATGGCGAACAGGCAAATGCCCGTCTTGCATCAGCACGTGCAACAGAAGCAAGCGCTCTTGAATCCTTGCGCTTGGCTGAAGCAAGTTATCGTGAAGTTGTAGGTGATCCTGCCGGAGAATTGGAATTGCCGATTGTTCCATATGAACTTCTGGAAGAGGATGTCGATCAGCAAGTTAAAATGACTTTGGCGAACAGCCCGACTTTGGATATTTATGAAGCAGATATCGAAGTGGCTTATGCTGAAGCGCAACAAACAAAGTCAACACAATATCCTCAGTTTGACGTCCAGCTTAATGCTCGCACAGGTGAGGATATTGGTGGAACGGAAGGCGAAGATAAAAGTGCTTCTGCATTATTGGTCTTGAACTGGAACTTGTATCGTGGTGGTGCTGATACGGCTCGTGAGCGTGAATTCGTTCATCGTCATCAGCAGGCCAAAGAAGAACGCACTGAAGCGGCTCGCGCTGTTGAAAAAGACGTTCGTCAGACATGGGCCAGTATGGTTGCTGCTGGACAGCGCGCGGCTGAGTATGGCGCTCAGACTGCTGCCAATACAGAAGTTGTAACGGCTTATAAGGACCAATTCAGTGTTGATCGCCGTACATTGCTTGATGTTCTTGACTCGCAAAACGAGCTGTTTGTGTCACGCAGTAACACAGTTAATTCTGAATTTCTTGAAATGCTTGCGGCTTATCGCCTTATTGCATTGAAAGGAGACTTGCTTCCTTCTCTGGCGATAGAGTATCCTCGTGAGAGTGTTATCGCATCTGGAGAAAGTTGGTCTTACAAAGAGCAACAGAAAGCTCGGTAGTGTGATAGCACCTAATCTTTAAGGCCTTCTGGAAAATACAGGTTTGGATCAGGTGACAGACGAAAACAAAAAAGACGTTGAGAAAGCTGCTAAATCAGCGGTTTTTGAAAATAATAAGAAAAAAGCAAAAAGCCCTCCCGAAAAACAGGAGGGCCTTTCTGCTGATTCGGGAGCTGCGCAAAAGAAGGGCTCCAGAAGAATTAAAGCTGAGGCGGGGGGAAGACCAATAAAAGCTCATGTAACAGCTTCCGGGGCGGCGGATGCCAAGTCGGGAGATTTTTCCGCAGATAACTGGGCTTTGCAGGCCGACAGGATGGCGGTGCAATTACCGCTGATAGAGTGTTTACGCCTTATGGCAGGGCATTATGGGCGCAGGGCAAGTGTCGGGTCTTTAATCGCCGGATTGCCTCTTCCAAAAACAGGAATTACACCTGAGTTATTTATCAGAGCCGCTGAACGTGCGGATATGCAAGCTACTCTTGTGGAAAGTGAGCTTGAGGCTCTGGCAATTATGCCAAACTTGCCGTGTGTTCTTGCACTGGATCGGGGAGGCGCTTGTATCTTATGGTCTGTGCAAGGCGATAAATCCGGGGATTTTGAATCTTTGCGCTTTAATGTGCAATTTCCTGAAACCGCTGATGAAAAGCAGGAATTGACATTTGAAGAGTTAGGCAAAATCTATACAGGATATTCGTTCTTTTTGCGCCCCATTGCACGTAGCGATGATCGCGCGGGGCCTGCGGAAATTGACACGGGGCGCGATTGGTTCTGGGCGAATTTCTGGAAGAACAGGACTATCTATACAGAGGTCGGAATTGCAGCATTTATGATAAACGTATTCGGGCTGACCAGCTCAATCTTTATCATGAATGTTTATGACCGCGTTGTGCCTAATGCTGCGTTTCATACTCTCTATGCGCTGACTGCCGGTGTGGTAATTGTCTATATTTTTGATTTTCTTTTGCGCAATTTGCGTGCGCATTTTCTGGATCATGCAGGAAGAAGAGCCGATGTAAAGATCTCGGCCATGTTGTTTGAGCAGATTATGGGCATGACTATGAAAGACCGCCCGCCAAGTGCAGGGGTTCTGGCCAGCAATATGAAAGAGTTTGAAACGCTGCGCGATTTCTTTACATCTGCAACAATGGTGGCGTTGATTGATCTGCCTTTTGTGCTGATTTTTATAGGCGTAATAGCTTTGGTTGGCGGGCCGATTGCCTTTGTCCCGCTGGCGGCTATTCCTTTGGTCGTTGGTGTAGGCTTTTATATGCAAAAGCCGTTGCGGGAGGTGACCAAACAATCTTTGTATGAAACCGCACTTAAAAATGCTTTGTTGTTTGAGACGATTATTGGCCTTGAGACGATTAAGGTGCAGGCAGCGGAAGGCAATATGCAGCGCCGCTGGGAAGAGCTTACGGAAAAAGCATCGCGTATTTCTGTGCGTTCACGTCAGTTATCGGCATTTACCCAGAACTGGGCGGTGTTTATTCAGCAGCTTGTGAGCGTCGGGATTATCTTTGTTGGCGTGTTTATGATCTCTGAAGGGCTTATTACGCAAGGGGCTTTGGTTGCGTGCGTGTTGTTGTCCGGGCGTACGATGGCGCCGTTGGCGCAGATCGCAGGGCTGATGACGCGCTTGAACCAATCTCGCGAGGCATTATTACAGCTTGATGATCTTATGAAGAAAACTGTCGAGCGTCCGGCGGGGAAGCATTTTGTTTCTTTCCCTCATATGCGCGGTCGCGTGGAGTTTCGTGATGTGACGTTTTCTTATCCGGGGCAGGAAACTCCTTCGCTTAAAGAGGTTAGTTTTCTGATAAATCCGGGCGAGCGTATAGGGATTATTGGCGCGGTTGGCTCTGGTAAAACCACGATTGAGCGGTTGCTTTTGAATCTATATGGGCCGACATCAGGGTCTGTGCAGATTGATGGTACAGATGTGCGCCAGATTGATCCGGGTGATTTGCGCCGGAATATTGGCGCGGTTCAGCAAAGCCCGCAGCTATTTTATGGCTCGGTGCGCGAGAATATTACAATGGGACATGAAATGGCACCGGATCGTGCTGTGCTCAAGGCCGCAGAGCTTTCAGGTGTTATGGAGTTTTTGCGGGAATCTTCTGCCGGACTGGACACACAAGTTGGTGAGCGCGGAGAGGCACTATCCGGCGGTCAGCGGCAGGCGGTGGCTATTGCGCGGTCGCTTCTCTATGATCCGCCAATTCTGGTATTTGATGAGCCTACGGCTTCTCTTGATCCGGCATCTGAGATGAGGCTGCGCCGAAGGTTGGAGTTATTATGCCAGAACAAGACTGTTATTTTAATTACGCATAAAGGGGCAATGCTTGAACTGGTTGATAAGTTGATCCTTCTTGATCGGGGGCGTGTTGTTGCTTATGGCCCCAAAAATGAAGTTATCAAGAAACTTCAGGCACGTGAATACAAGTCAGCAGGAGCGGCGAAGTAAAATGACTAGCGAGAATACAAAAAAGGAACGTTTGAGTATAGATCGGCTGACAGCTCAGGCTGTCCGGTTTTTTGATGCAGACGATCAGATTACATTGTCGAAGCATTTGCTGCTGGTTTCGATTGCTACATTTTTTATTCTGTTCATTATTTGGGCAAATTTAGCAACACTTGATGAGGTTACGCGTGGAATAGGCAAGGTCATACCATCCAGTGAAGTGCAAGCATTGCAAAGTCTTGACCCGGGAATTGTTGATGAGTTTCTGGTCAAAGAAGGGGACTTTGTTGAAAAAGGGCAAGTGATTATGCGCCTGCGCGATATTGAGGCATCTTCCGATCTTGGGGCAAATCGTGCGCGTTATCTGGGGTTGCTGGCCTCTATCGCACGATTGCAGGCCGAGGCGGAGGGGCGCAATAATGTTGATTTCCCTGATGAAGTGAAAAAGGAAGCGGCAGACAGCGTGAAAGAAGAGCTAAACGCTTTTCATGCCAATATGCTGCAACTTAAAGGGCAAAAAAATGTGCTGCAAAAACAGCTGGATCAGCGTGAGCAAGAGCTTGATGAGCTAAATACACGAATTGGTGATTTAAAGGGTGTTATCCATTTGCAGCGCAAGGAAATGGAAATGATTGCGCCGCTGGTGGAAAGAGGCTCTGCGCCAAAGCTGGAATTAATGCAGCTTGAGCGGGGCATGAAAGAGCGGACTACCGAGCTTAACAGCCTGAAAACCAGTGCACCTCGTGTGCAATCCTCGATTGAAGAAGCCAAAGGGCGGCTTGAAGAGGTTCAGCAAACCGTACGTGCGGAAGCACAGGAAAAACTGGCGGAGAAGCTTAATCAGCTTAACGAGATACGGGAGCGTTTGAGCGGACTTCAGGAGCGTAAAGGGCGCAAAGAGATTAAATCTCCGGTGTCCGGTACTATTCAAGAGCTGACGGTGAATACAGTTGGTGGAGTTGTGCGCGCCGGAGAGGATTTGATAAAGATTGTGCCAAGAGACGACCAGTTGATTGTGGAAGGGCGTATTAACCCTTCGGATCGCGCTTTTATTTATCCGGGGCAGCAGGCGGTTATAAAAATAACAGCCTATGATTTTTCTATCTATGGTGGTTTAAAAGGTGAGCTTTTGGATATCAGTGCCGATACTTTTGAAGATGAAAACGGTAACCCATTTTATCGTGTGCGCCTGCGCACTCATGAAACAGAGATTAAACGCAAAGGCGAGGTTTTGCCGATTATTCCAGGAATGATTGCCAGTGTAGACATTTTGACAGGGAAAAAGACGGTTATGCAATATCTGCTTAAACCTTTTGTTAAAACTATCGATAATGCTATGAATGAGCGTTAATTATTGTTTTGAAATGGTTTTTTGTAGAAAGGTGCATGCACCTCCATGATGATTTATTGAGCTTTTATGCGAAATTCTCTTGACCTTTTCGTCAACATCTGTCAAATATGCCTTCGTTGTTTGTCAATAGATGCTCTACTAACTACAGAGCTTTCGGCGAGGTATCCTTAATGATTTAAGGTGAAAGGGGGGTTAAGCTCTCTGATGTTGGGAAGTTCGGTTTTATATAGAAGGCTTTTAATTATCGAACGCGACATTTTATATTATTAAGGAAAATTACTATGGAAGATCAGAATACTGGGACCGTTAAGTGGTTTAACGATCAAAAAGGATATGGATTTATTCAGCCCGATGACGGCGGCGATGATGTGTTTGTACATATCAGTGCTGTTGAGCGTGCGGGCATGCGCACTCTTAATGATGGCCAGAAAGTTGGCTATGAGTTGCAAAAAGACCCTAAAAAGGGCAAAACCAGCGCCACGAATTTGCAAGCTGTAGAATAAAACAGCTAGCATGATAAAAAAGAAAGCTGTGACAATTTGTCGCAGCTTTTTGCTTTTGTGTGATTGTGGTGGTTTTAATGCAAAAGATTCTTGCAATGCAATATACAAAGAGTATTTACTAAAAATAATAATCTTAAACCATTTAGATAAGAAGGAGATATTAAGACGATGTCTAGTAATAATGTGACCGTAACGATGCCTGATAACTCAACCCGTGAGTATATGCAGGGCACAACGGGAACTGGCATCGCTGAAGATATCTCGAAATCTTTGGCAAAGCAGGCTGTGGCCGTCAAAATCAATGGTAAATTGTGTGATATGTCTTTGTCAATAGAGCAGGATTGCTCTATTGAGATTATCAAGCGCGATAGTGAAGAAGGGCTGGAGCTTATCCGTCACGACGCGGCGCATGTGATGGCGCAGGCCGTTCAGAACATATTCCCCGGCACGCAAGTCACTATTGGCCCGGCTATTGAGAATGGCTTTTATTATGATTTTGCGCGGAACGAGCCTTTTTCTACAGAGGATTTTGCTGCGATTGAAAAGGAGATGCACAAAATTGTCGAGCGTGGCGATGTGTTTGTCCGCGAGGAATGGGATCGCAAAGAGGCGATCGCTTATTTCAAGGATAAAGGTGAGATGTATAAAGCAGAGCTGATCGAGGATTTGCCTGAAGACGAAGTGATTAGTGTTTATCGTCAGGGAGATTGGGTTGATCTTTGCCGCGGGCCGCATTTGCCGACAACAAAGCATGTGGGCACTGCGTTTAAGCTGTTGAAAGTGGCCGGAGCTTACTGGCGCGGCGATTCGAACAATGCGATGCTCAGCCGTATTTACGGCACAGCATGGCGCGATGAGAAGGAGCTAAAGGCTTATCTAACCCAGATCGAAGAAGCCGAGAAACGCGATCACCGTAAGCTTGGTAATGAGATGGATTTGTTTCATTTTCAGGATGAGGCGCCAGGCCAGGTATTCTGGCATGATAAGGGCTGGACAATTTATACAGAGCTTATGAGTTATATGCGTCGTAAAGTGAAATCCAAAGGTTATCAAGAGATCAATACACCGCAAATGCTCGATTCTCGTTTTTGGCAAGCTTCCGGGCATTGGGATAAGTATCGCGAGAATATGTTCATTATAGAAAACGCTGAGACGGATAATCCGGCGGCGCTAAAACCTATGAGCTGTCCTGGTGGCGCGCAGGTCTATAAAGCGCATTTGCGCAGTTATCGTGAGTTGCCGCTGCGTATGGCGGAATTTGGCCGCGTTTTCCGTAAAGAGGCTTCTGGTGCGCGTCATGGTTTGATGCGTGTGCAGGCTTTTACTCAGGATGATGCGCATATTTTCTGTACGCATGACCAACTAGAAGATGAGGTCGTGGCGATGTGTGATTTGATTAAAGAGGTTTATACTGATCTTGGTATGGCTGAGAGTATCACTGTGCATTTTGCGACAAGGCCAGAGCAGCGTATCGGCTCGGAAGAGGACTGGGATCGTGCAGAGAATGCTTTGCGTAAAGTGCTGGATCGAATCGATATGAAATGGGTTATCAATGAAGGGGATGGAGCTTTTTATGCTCCAAAACTGGATTTTGTGCTCGAAGATGCGATTGGTCGTCAGTGGCAATGCGGTACGGTGCAGGTGGATATGAACATGCCCAGACGTATGACGCTTGAATATGTCGGAGAGGATGGCGAGCGTCATGTACCGCATATGGTTCACCGCGCTATTTTGGGCTCGGTCGAGCGTTTTCTTGGTGTGATGACAGAGCACTATGCAGGGAAGTTTCCGCTTTGGCTGGCTCCGGTGCAGTGCGTTGTTGCAACTGTGACAGGAAAGGCCGATGAGTATGCGAGTGAAGTCTATGAGGCATTAAAGGCTGCCGGTATTCGCGCGGAGCTTGATATACGTAACGAGAAGATCAATTACAAAGTGCGAGAGCATTCTGTGCAAAAAGTTCCGGCTCTGTTCGTGGTCGGCGCGCGTGAGGCGGATGAAAAAACCGTGGCTATCCGCCGCCTTGGCTCGGATGCTCAGAGCGTTGTTGGGCTGGATGAGGCCGTTGATGCACTTAAAAAAGAGGCAAGAGCGCCATATTAATGCATTTGCTAATATTAAATTATAGGCCATAGTGAGAGCTAAAATGCTTGCTATGGCTTAAAAACATTCGTATTAATACTTTTCTAGAACAATTTTTTAAAGTGAATTTAATTATTGTTTTTTAAAACGTAATTTGTAAATTTTTATGTTACGTAATTAATTGTTAACAACTTAAGGAGAGACTGCCATTTCTAAACCGCGTAAACCAATGCCCGAAAAAGATAAAGGGCCGAATATTAATGAGAACATAACCGTCAATGAAGTTCGCCTTGTAGATGCTGAAGGCCAGATGGTGGGAGTCGTTGATTTACAAAAAGCGCTGGGTATGGCAGAAGAAGCCGGGCTTGATCTGGTGGAAGTTTCCCCGAATGCTGAGCCGCCAGTGTGTAAAATCCTTGATTACGGCAAGTATAAATACGAGCAACAGAAAAAAGCCAATGAGGCTCGTAAGAAGCAAAAGACGGTCGAGGTTAAAGAAGTAAAATTAAGTCCGCGCATAGAGAAAAACGACTATGATGTCAAAATGCGCAATGCCGTTCGCTTTTTGGAAAATGGTGATAAGGTTAAAGTCACGATGCGTTTCCGCGGGCGGGAGATGGCTCACCAGAATATTGGTTGGGACTTGTTTAAAAAGGTGCAGGAAGACTTGGTGGAAATTGCCAGCGTTGAGCTGGAGCCAAAGTTCGAAGGCCGTCAGATGATTATGATTATGTCACCCAGATCCAGCTAGAGCCATTAACTGTTTTATAGTTAACGACTCTAGGTGTTTGATTTCATCCAGAGGGTCTGGATTTATATTGAACAGTCAGGCTCCCAATATTATTTTCTGACGATAAATCTTTAGTGCATAACGATTTTACATGCACGCTTCTTCATAACAATTTAAAGGAACTGCTCCGATATCTGATGTAGAATTGTCAGTATTTAGAGCATCTCTATAAATGCGTCCCTTATCAGTCATAATATTCCATATGGCGGTATTTTGCATTATCATTTCGCACGTTTCAATAATATTGGAGTAAAGCGGAATTCTTTTGCCGTGATGTTCAATTTCGGAGCCGATCGGCTTGAAAGCAACACCTTGTTTAATCAGGTTGGCAGCTTTGTGTTCCTCCATAAGGCAATAGTTATTAGATGTATTGTTTTTGTTCATAATTTCCATACCGCCGCGGACAAGGCCAATTGAGGCGGAAGAGAGAGCTTGTTTTAGAACTTTGTCTTTTTGCTCGGGAGAAAGTATATCTTCTTTCTCTGTAAAAAGGCTGTCCTTGTTTCTTTGAACGTCTTCCCATATGAAAAGACGCAGTTCCTTGGAAATGCAAAATCTGGAAAATTCACAAGAGGACATGATACGTTGTTTATTTTCTAAATCAGCGATATCGCACAGGCTTTGAATAGGGAAGGAGTTATATGGATCATCTGGGTCAGGTTTTATAACCCTGAGGGTTCCTATAGAAATGTTTTGTGGCTTGTATACCAAAAGGACAGAATCAGCACGCTCATCATACCTGTCTGTTTCCATGCCATCTGGGTGATCATCGGGGTTTTCATACCCTTCTTTCTCACAACAAAAAACCTGATAACGTAGGCGGTGTGATTGTTCTTTTAATTCCGGTGTATCGGTGTGAACGACATCAAAAAGCCGGTAAAACATATTATAGAAGTGGTCGGTATCATTATCTTTTTGTATGCCGACGACATTTTGCTGAGCAATTTTGTTATGAGGGTGTTCAGAGGTATAACTAAGTAGACGCGCATTATTAAAAGAGGAAGCTGGATTACTCATGGTTTTCACTTTCTTGTATGTAACTAGTTGTAAACTATCAGCATGGAAAGAAAAACACAAAAAAGACATATTTCTGACACAAAAACAACATCTTATGTAGGGAGAAGCTATTTGACGGGATAAGAAAAATAGGTTTATTCAATGGAATTTATTAATCAAGATCGCGTATTGTCTCGTAGATTTTTTCTTTCTTGGAGGATATTATATAGCTCTAATGTAGTTCACAAGGCACTTCTTACTTTGCATACAGGTATATTACTGCAATATGTTTTGTGCTAGGCTCATACGTGTGAAAGAGCGAACAAAATGATGAACAAAGGTTAAAAAGACTATGGTTGTTGATGTAATTGCCGCAATTATTTTATTGGCATCTGTTATAATTTCAATACTACGTGGTTTTGTCCGGGAAGTTTTGACGATATTCGGGATTTTTGGCGGATTTTTGGCGGCATATATTGGTGGCCCGCTATTATCGCCAACAATTAAAGGCTGGTTGGGCGTCACTGAATCTGAGGGCGAGCCTGAGAGATTCTTTGACATTATTCCATATCCGATGCTTGCAGACTGGATTTCTTATGCTGTAATCTTTGTTGTCTTTGTGATTATTCTTTCTGTTATAAGCCATTTTCTGGCTTCTTCAATAAATGATATCGGGCTTGGTGCAGTAGATCGTACGCTCGGTATGGTTTTTGGTTTGGTGCGCGGGGTACTGTTCCTTGGGCTTATCTATTTGCCGATTTATTACCTTGTCGATGACGAGCAGGCAGAAGACTGGGGATGGCTTAATAACAGCAAGAGCCGTGTTTACCTCGAAGCCGCGTCAGGCTGGATTTCAGGCTTTATTCCGGAAGGTAGTATGGAAAGCATATCCGAAGCAACGCAGGAGATAGAAGAGAAGAATGAGGCGCGTAAGAAGCTTCAGGAGCTTAATGTTCTAACGCCGGAGCCAGAGCCTAAAGAGGAGCCGCAGAAGACGCCTGCGAAAGATGACGCCGCTGCTGAAGGGTATTCCGAAGATTCCCGCAACGATATGGATCGGTTGTTTGAACGAATAACGGAAGAGTAGTTTGTAGGTGAGGTTATGCCCTTTGTAATCGCAGAGTATGTTCCTGAGGATTATGAAGAGGTTTGGAGTCTTCATCAAAAAACGATTCAAGAGAATGACGGCTTTGTAAAAAATCTTGCCTTTCATTCAGATTTTCAGAATATTCCTAGAGAGTATGAGGCATTCTTTGTTTTGCGCGATGGTGAAGAAATTGTCGGTATGGTTGGGGTTAAACGCTTTGATTCTCGGAGTTTTGAAATTAAAAGGCTGCAAGTAAGAGCCTCTTATCAGGGGCAGGGATTTGGAAGAATGCTGATGGATTATGCTTTGAATTATGCCCGGACACAAGGCGTGGATCAGGTATGTCTTGATGTTTCAAGTCCTCAGCTTAAAGCACAGAACCTGTATTTTAAGCTGGGCTTTGAGGTTACGCACACCAAAGAAAGGGTTCTTGGATCTGATAATGAGGTGTTTTACAGTACCTATATGAGGAAGGATTTGAGGGGGTTAAGGTGATTTGATTTTTTATCCCTCTGAAAACAAATCGACGCATTGGCCGGTATAGCTGTTTTCCCCGTTTTCACGCTTTTGTCTTGAGGCGTCGTTGCGTTGCTCTTCCAGACGTTTTAAATATTTTTCGTCGATGTCTCCAGTTACATATTCCCCATTAAAGACAGAGCAGTCAAACTGGCGGTTTCCCTGATCATCGCTGGGCGTTGCTGCTCTGATTAGATCCTCAAGATCCTGATATACAAGCCAGTCGGCGCCAATTTCTTTGCAAACCTCTTCATTTGTCCGGCCATAAGCGACCAGCTCTGACCTCACAGGCATATCGATGCCGTAGACGTTGGGGAAGCGGATGGGTGGGGAAGCTGAGGCAAAGTATACTTTTTTTGCTCCGGCCTCGCGTGCCATATCAATTATTTTTCTGGAGGTTGTTCCTCGTACTATAGAATCATCAACCAGTAAAACATTCTTATCCTTGAACTCCAGAGGAATAGCGTTGAGTTTTTGTTTGACGGATTTTTCCCGCTCGGATTGCCCCGGCATGATGAAAGTGCGGCCAATATAGCGATTCTTCACAAAACCTTCGCGGAATTTGATACCAAGGCTGTTTGCCAGCTCTACTGCGCTTGGGCGGCTGGATTCGGGAATCGGAATAACCACATCAATGTCGTGATCCGGGAATTCATGTATAATTTTTTGTGCCAGATACTTACCCATACGAACGCGGGTCTTGTACACCAAAGAGCCTTCAATAACGGAATCGGGGCGGGCAAAATAAACATACTCAAAAATGCAAGGCGCAGGAGGGCTGTCGCCATTGCAAATTTTGCTGTGTAGCTCCCCGTTTTGATCGATGTAAATAACCTCTCCGGGTTTAAGGTCGCGCTCAACCGTAAAACCAAGGGCGTCTAGGGCAACGCTTTCTGAAGCGATCATGTAATCCGTTGTGCCATCTTTATTTTTGCGGCTTCCGTAGATAAGAGGGCGAATACCATTCGGGTCGCGGAAGCCAAACATTCCGTATTCTGCAAGCATACCGACGACGGCATAAGCTCCCCGGCAGCGTTTATAAAGCCTGTTCATTGCTGTGAATAAATCATTTGGAGCAAGCTCCAGTTTCCCGAGTTTTTGTAACTCGTGGGCGATGACGTTGAGCAATACTTCAGAATCAGAATTTGTGTTTACATGACGCATGTCGGCTTTGAATAATTCATTGGTCAGCTCTTCCTGATTTGTCAGGTTGCCATTGTGTGCCATAACGATGCCGTATGGTGAGTTAACGTAGAAAGGCTGGGCTTCTGAGGAGCACGATGTTCCGGCTGTGGGGTAGCGGACGTGGGCAATGCCGCAGTTGCCTCTTAAATAGTTCATATGCTCCTGAGTGAAGATATCGCGAACCATTCCATTGTTTTTTCTAAGGAAAAACCTGCCGTTTTCTTTGGTAACAATGCCGGCAGCGTCTTGGCCGCGGTGTTGTAATATAGTCAGGGCATCGTATAGATCTTGGTTAACAGGAGAGTGAGCGAAAATTCCAACAATACCGCACATGTACTTATCACAGCTTTCTTTATGCCTGTTCTTGCATAACAATGGTGAAACAAGGTGCTAGGGTATGGCCAAAAGATACAGGTTTCAAGTTAATTTTTACATGAATAATAAAAAAGAGCCAGCTAAAGAGCTGGCTCTTATTAAATGTTTAGGCAGGCTCAATAATAAGCAATTTTTATGCAGCTTTCTTATTTTCTTCTTTGGCGTTTCCACCAACCATTTCTATTGTACGTGTCGGGAATGGGATAGAAATACCTTTTTTGTCCAAAGCTTCCTTTACAGCTTTTATTGTGTCGGTCTTCACAATCAAGAAATCAGAGGTTTTTGACCAGATACGTAATGTTATGTCTACGGATGATTCGCCCAAGCCTGTGACCATAATCTGAGGCATCTTATCCTCAACGTCAGTTTTTATCCGATCATCATTTTTTATAGTATTTTCAATAACTTTGAATGCTTTATTAATGTCATCATTGTAGCTGATGCTGAAAACAATGTCCTGACGGCGTGTTGTGTTGCGGGTGAAATTCTCAATGTCTGAATTCCAAAGAGCGCTGTTTGGCACGAACAGGTACGTATTATCCAATGTAGAAAGCTCGGTTACAAACAGGCCAAGAGATTTTACTGTTCCTTTAAAATTTTTGCATGCGATAAAGTCACCAACATTGAATGGCCGTAAAATCAAAAGCATTACACCGGCGGAAATGTTGCTTAATGTGCCTTGCAAGGCCAGACCAATAGCCAGACCGGCGGCACCTAAGACAGCGAGTAAGCTGGCTGTCGGGAAGCCAAAGAGCTGGAGAACAGCGATAATGGCCAAAATAAAGATACCGTATTTTGCAATACCACCGAGGAAGCCTTTGATTGTTTTATCAAGATGTTTAATTTTATGAATAATATTTTGAACCTGGTTGCCTGCGTACCACCCTGCACTAACAACGATCGCCGCATACAAGACGTTCATTGCTACTGTTAAAAATGTTTCCATTGTCATGGTTGTTGAGTCCTTTCTTCTTCCCTTTGTTCTGATTTGATTTAAAAGGGATGTGCTGTCATAAAAATCTAATTGCTGTATGTATATTTTTAATATTTTTTTTTGTTCTGTGCAAGGGGGCTTGCAAACTCACAATTTTTGTTTGTAAGAATAACCCTTTGATCTTTAAGCATACGGGTTTTTACTGGCGCGAATTAATAAACGCAACGGCACGCCATCTATATCAAAATCTCGGCGTAAACCATTGATAATATATCGTTTATATGATTCCGGAAGCTCTTTCGGACGGGAAACCCAAAGCGCAAATGTTGGCGGGCGGGTTTTTATCTGCGTAATATATTTCAATCGGTTGTGGCGGCCAGCAACCAGAGGAGCCGGATTCTGGCTTTCCATGTGGGATAGCCAGCGATTTAGCCCTCCAGTACCAATACGCTTGTTCCATGTCTCATATGTTTGCAGAGCTTTATAGAACAGCTTATCTATATTGCTTCCGTTTTTAGCACTGATCGTAGCAAATTGTATGCCTTTGATCTGTGACAGGGAATGAGTGATTTTATGTTTGATTTCTTCTAGTTGTTCCGAGCGGTTTTTTATTGCATCCCACTTGTTTATGGCAACGACGAGGGCGCGACCCTCATCAATAATATGTTGTGCAATCTGCACGTCCTGCTTTTCGAGAGGGTTGTTGGCATCCATAACCAGTATGACAATTTGTGCGAGGCGTATGGCGCGCAAAGAGTCTTCAGCTGACATCTTTTCAATTTTATTGGTGATTTTGGATTTGCGGCGCAAGCCTGCTGTGTCTACTAATTTGAAGTCACGGCCTTCATAATTCCAGCCCACAGTGATGGCATCGCGGGTGATACCGGCTTCCGGTCCTGTCATAACGCGATGTTCTTTGAGGATAGCGTTCAGGAGGGTTGATTTCCCAACATTGGGGCGACCAACAATCGCGATCTTAATTGGTTTTTCCGGCGTGTCTTCTTCCTGTACAAAGATGTAGTCTTCCAGTCCTTCCAGAGCATCAATGTCGTCGGGCATGGATTCATTTTCTTCGGACAGGCCGTCTTCATCTTCTATAATGTCTTTGGGGAAGTGGGGGCGTAAAGCGTAGTAGAGATCATCAAATCCTACATTGTGTTCGGCGGACATTATGACGGGGTCGCCAAAACCCAGAGCGTATGATTCACCAATACCGGATTGGCTTGTCTTGTTGCTTTCGCATTTATTGACAACAAGGATTACGTCTTTTTTCTGACGTCTTAAAAAAGCAGCGAAATGTTCGTCTGCCGGAGTTACGCCTTCACGGCCATCAATAATGAACAGAAGAATATCGGCGCGCGCAAGGGCTGCCTCGGTCTGCTGGCGCATGCGGCCCTGGATCGAATCATCAAAAGATTCTTCAAGGCCGGCAGTATCAATGATGCGTATGTCCTGATCGAACAAAGCTCCCTCGGCTTCCCGCCAGTCGCGCGTGACCCCCGGCGTATCATCTACGATGGCCAGTTTTTTCCCTGCCAGTTTATTGAACAGAGTTGACTTTCCGACATTTGGGCGGCCAATAACGGCAATTTTAAGCATGTTTCTCTTTTCCTCGTCCTTAATCTACTAAGAAGCAGAGGGATTACGTCCGTGCGACGTTTATCATAATTATTTAAAAAGCGCTATATTTAACGATAGGCGACCAGTCTTCCGTTTTCAGCAAGCATGTAAAGCATGTTATTTGCTATGGCCGGAGCAAGACGGATCTTTGTCTTGGTTCTGGTTTTACGGATCATCTCGCCATTATGGGGGTTTACCTCAATCATATAGCCATGTGAACCTGCTAGAATTAGACGTTCACCAGCCATGATTGGAGTGCTCCATTGTACGGAGCCTTTCTTTCGCTTTTCATCTTCAAATTGAGCTAGTTCTGTAATCCAGAAGATAGAGCCATTAATTATGTTTATACCAATAAGCTGATTGTCTGTAGAAAGTACATACAAGGCGTTTGCTGTAGCCCAAGGTGTTTTTGTTCCTCCAATATCTCGTTGCCAAACGCGATTCCCCGTACGTTCATCAATCGCTGCAATTTTTCCGCCGTAACTCATTGTAATAACAAGACCTTGACTCATGACAGGCATTGCGGTGATGTCTGAGATACTTTGCAAACCTCCGCTAAAAGAGTTCATGCTTGACAGGTTGTCTGACCAAGCAACCGAGCCATTTTCTACACGAAAGGCAGTTACCTCGCCAGAGGAAAATACACCGATAACAGTATTCTGATTGACAGCGGGGCTTGCGGCTCCTAGTAATCCTGTAGTTTCTCCAACCCCACGATATTCCCACAGACCTGATCCGTCTTTGGCATTTAACGCGATAAGACGGCTGTCTATTGTGGAGATATAGATTCGGCCAGATAAGATGCTTGGCGCTGCCCGTGAGGGCGCAGGGAGAGATTTTCTCCACAAGATGTTTCCGTCTCTAGGGGAAATAGCCAGAACCTCGTCATAACCATTTGTTACGAACAGGGTGCTGTGCGCGTAGGCGACTCCGCCAGTGATTACATCCTCTTTTTCTTCCCGGGAACTGACATCTTTTGACCAAATCTCCTTGCCATTATCAGCGTTGAAAGCACGTAAGGTGGCTTTGGTGTCCAGTGTGAAAACCATACCTTCAGCAACAACGGGCTGTGCGTTTAAAGGTAGACTGTCTTTACTGCCGCGACCTGCTTTGGCGCTCCATACCTCTTTTGGAACATCGGCCGAGAAAGACAGGTTTTGCATGGAGTGGTTAGGTAACCCTCCCGCTTGAGGCCATGCAGGGTTTTGCCATGCTTGTGGAATGGCAATGCTTTCATTTTCTTTTAAAGGGGCGTCAACCTTTAGTGTTTTTTGTAGCTCAAGTACGGAAATACGCTCACCTTCCAAAGCAGGTTTTTCGTCTGCGGAGACAAACATATCGGATACAGTAGAGCATGCATTTAAGGATAATAAAGCAAATACGATAAGGGGCGTTTTGTTTATTTTCATGTTAAGGCCTTTGTTTGTTTTAATTAATCTTTTCAAGTTATTATGTGTGTTTATTTAATTCATTTTATTAAGTTTTTCAGGGCTTAATTTTTGTAATAAACAAGCTTTGAAAAAAATGCCCTGATAGTGATTTACTGATTATCACTTTGTTGCGCCTGATACAAAATTTCCAAAGATTGTGCTTTTTGTTTCATGCCTTGAGGAGCGTTTGAATTGCCCGCAAGGATTCTACCAAGGTAGGCGCGTGCTTTTCCATAATTGTTATTTTGGGTTGCTTCGATCAATGCGGCATCCAATAGAGCGTTAAATCTCCACGGGTTATTTTCTTCCGCTGCCATTGCTTCGTAACTTTTGATTTTGTCTTCAGTGCTGATTTCTTTATCAAGACCGGTAATCATATATTTAGCCAAAGCGCTCAGCAAAGGGTTGTTTTTTTGCTGGGAGGGATCTGCATGAATGCTTTTATATATGCTCAACGCTTTTTCTGAATCTCCGTTTTCAAGGGCTATACCGGCTGCGCTCATGCTTGCGACGCTTTTCATGCCGGGAGTCATTTTAGGTAATATTTCCAATAAATCATCCGCAGCAGGGGCGGGTTTGTTTAAAACATCCAGATATAAAGCTGTTTGTTTGTAATCACGGTGCTGTATCCATGCGTGGTAACCGGCATTTGCAGCGGTGGCCAAAACAATCATGGCAAGGAAGGTTATGAAAAGGCTGCCATAGTCTTTCCAGAGCTTTTCAAGGCGCTCTTGCTTTAATGCTTCGTCAACTTCGGTGAAAAACTCTGACATGCCTGATAATCCTTTTTGTAGTCCTTTTAAGTCTTTGTTTTTTAAATGATAGAGTCCATTGTAATGAAAAATATCTTATAAACCAGAGCTTTTCGTAATTCGTCCTAAGATTTATTACAACATTATTTCCATTTGATGGAACAGCCCATGGAGGGTGATTGCGGTGAGCATACTGTACCGGTTGCTTTTATATCCATCATGGCGTTGTATAGCTCTGGTACTGTGGTTTTATCAGCAGGTTTGCTCCCGGCGCTGTCCAGCCGTCCGCGGTATTGCAAAAGCCCGTCTTTGTCAAAACCAAAGATATCAGGCGTGCATACTGCCCCATAGGCTTTGGCGGTTTTTTGTGTTTCATCAATTACGTAAGGGAAGGTAAAACCGTGTTCTTGTGCAAAAAGCTTCATGTTTTCGTATGAATCATCGGGGTAATTCACTGTATCGTTGGCCATGATGGCTACACAGCCAAAGCCTTCACTTTGAAGATTCTTGCAGGTTTTAACAAGACGATCGACGATGGCCAGCACATAAGGACAGTGGTTGCAGATAAACATCACAACGCATCCATTTTTTCCGGCACAGTCTTGATAGGTGTATTCCTTGCCGTCAATGCCTTTGAGTTTGAAATCAGGAGCGGAGAAGTTTTCATCTTTTTCGGGAGTATGTAGCAAAACCATAGCTGTTCCTTTCAATCTTTATTTTTATGTATGTATATTTATGGAGTAATTCACAAATCCGTTTTTGTCCAGAGTGCAGGCTTTTTCTTAACGGGTGACACGGCATGATTTTTCTGTAATATTGGGCATTCTACCACAGTTTATGTGGGTCATAAGCAATATCATTTTATTAAATATGTGTAACTTTAAAGACGCTGTGAAATACAAACATATGAAAATTATTAAAGCTCTTAAATATGGAAGCATTCTTGCTGGTAGCATGATTGCCATGTCTGGAATATCCGCTTTTGATGCCTATGGGGCATATGAGAAAAATTACATCGGGGAAATAGAAGAATACGAGGCAGTGTACGAAGATACATTGGTGCATCTGGCTCGTAAACATGGTCTAGGTTTTGTTGAAATACGAGCGGCAAACCCTGCGCTTGATCCATGGATACCCGGTGAGGGGGCCAAGGTTATTCTGCCAAAGCGTCATTTATTGCCTGATGCGCTGCGCGAAGGTATTGTTATCAACCTGCCGGAAATGCGTATCTATGCTTATTTGGACGGGGATGAGGCTCCTTACAGCTATCCGATTGGCGTTGGTCGGGAGGGTCTTGATACCCCCACAGGCAAGACATCTATTGTGCGCAAAAAAGAGGGGCCGACATGGCGTCCAACGCAGCGTATGCTTGATGAAGATCCGACCTTAGAGCGAGTTGTCCCGCCAGGTCCGGAAAATCCCCTTGGTACGCATGCGCTTTATCTGGGGTGGCCGACCTACGCTATGCACGGGACTAATCGTCCGTTTGGTATTGGCAGGCGAGTGAGTAGTGGGTGCATCCGTTTGTATCCCGAAGATATTATAAAATTCTTTGAGCAAGTGCCCGTTGGTGCGGCTGTGAATGTTGTTAATCAGCCTATAAAAGTTGCATGGATCGGCAATGAGCTTTATCTGGAAGCGCATCCAGATATGGAGCAGGCCATTAAAATGGAAGAAACGGGTGTTGTTGAACAACAAAAGTTCACTGATAAAGATATGGCTTTTATCATAGAAAAGGCTGGTGAACATACCGAGCTTCTCAACTGGCCAAAAATACGCAATGTTTTGCGTGAGCGTAAAGGGTATCCTGTACGTATAGCTCGTTACTTTGTTGATGAGGTCGATTATTAGGAAATTGATAAAAAAGAAGAGCAAGAAGAGATCAAAGCGAATGAAATTATCAAGCCCTCGGTTAAGCCTGGTAAGAAGGAAGATGATAATACTCAAGGGAACAGCTAGGTTCCGGCTCTAGTCTTTTTGCCTGCCTAAATAAATTTCAGTAGAATCACTAAAGAGTGCAAAAACGGCAGAACGAGCGGGGCTAGCAAGAAAAATCGCCCCCACTTTTTGCTGACAAAGAAGTATGAAAAGCTGAATAAGGCGCAAATAGCCCATGTAAGAGAGGGAAGGGCAATCATAAACGGAATTGGTGTTACGCCGGTATCTGTCGTTTGGGTGGTTCCCCAGAAAAAACCGTTAGTGTCGAAGTTTTCTGCATTAAGATCGATTATTCCTGTTGATATGCTAAAAAGATAAAGCATGCCAGGAAGGGTGAAGCCGATTATGTTGCAGCCGAAAAAAAGAATTAGTTTTTTTAATGTTTGCATGGCTCTCTTTTCTTGTTTCATTTTTCTCTCGTACTTCCTTATATAATAAAAAGACCGTCATAAAGACAGTCTTTTTTAAAAAGCTTATTTTAAAGTGGTTTTGCGGATGTTTTTTCCGATGATTCACTTTAAATTACAAAATAAAATAATTATTTCGTTTGTGCTCTTTTGAATACTTTCTCAGCAGGTGCAACGCGTGTTGGTGTTGCAGCAGGGGCGGACATTCCATCACCATATGTTGCAGTGCGTTCCATAGCGTATGGAGGATTTGTGTCTACATTACCTGTTGTAGCAGTTCCACATGCAGAAAGAGCAAGTGTTGCGCCTAATAGGCAAAATGTTGCGGTTGTTTTTTTCATTTTAATTCCTCGTCTTGTAGTCGTTGATTTAACTTTTTGATCGCATGATTTCGATCATTTCATATTTATTGCCGTGAGGCAATGCACGAATTCATGAACAAATACGGCTTTTTGTATAATATGACTCTTTATACAAAGTGGAAGTTTTTTCAAGAGGTTTTTGTTATTTTTGTTGCAGTTATACCGTTTAGTGCAATTATGCAACACTTTTGTGCTTTGCTAATTTTGTTCATTCAGCGCTACGCGCTCGAAATAAGCATTGATACCGGAGTGAATCGCTGTAGCAATTTTTCTTTGATGCTCTCTTTGAGTTAGCAAGCGGGCTTCACTGGAGTTAGACATAAAGCCTGTTTCAACAAGTACAGAAGGAATTTCGGGGGCTTTAAGAACGGCAAAGCCTGCGTAACGGTGCGGAGTCTGCAGGGTTCTTATCCCGCGGGTTTGCATCGTCTCTACGAGTGTGTTGGCCAGAAATTTCGATTGGTTCATGGTTTCGTTTATAAGAAAATCACCAAGAATAAAGGCTACCTGCTCATCTTCGATGCTTAAATCTATGCCTGCAATCAAGTCGGCCTGATTTTCTTTTTTAGCTAGCGCAGCCGTTTGAGCGTCTGATGATTTCTTTGAGATTGTGTAAACAGATGATCCGCGTACGTCTTTTTTCTTAATTGAATCGGCGTGCAGTGACACGAACAAATCACCATTATGGTCGCGGGCAAATTTGACGCGATCTCTTAGTTTGACAAAAGTATCGGTTTCTCTGGTCATGAATACTCGGTATTGCCCGGTAGCCATGAGCTGTTTTTTGAGTTCTCTGGCAATACTTAATACTACATTCTTTTCATAGATATTATTGCTGCCGACTGCGCCCGGATCTATACCGCCATGCCCCGGATCAATAATAATTATGGGTTTTCTTACAACTGTATTTTCATTGTTTTGCGTCGGTCTTAGGGCATTTGGTGGAGGTAGCGGGGTTCCATTTTTTGTGGTTGCGTAGCTTTGGGTAACGGGAACAGAGCGAGAAGCATTTGAAGAATTATCAACTTTTAACGTGCCGTGGATAGTGCCTTTTTGTTCGAGAAAGGCTTTGTGCGTAACTTTTTTGTAATCAATAACCAAACGCGTGTTGCTCTGATCTTTTCCTGCCGGGATTAGAAAGGCGCTTTGCACAGAAGACGGTGCTGTTAAGTCAAAAACGATGCGGGATATGCCGGGCATAAGCTGTCCTTGACGAATATCGGAAATATGTGCTTCAGGAGGAGGGTGTGCTGCTCCGGCATTCCATGAGAATTTCGGCAGGTCAATAACAAGGCGGTGAGGATCGCTTAATGTAAAAACTCGGAAGTCCTCAATTTTATCCATATCTATGACAAGGCGTACTTTGTCAGGATGTGACCCAAAGCGCAAAGATTTTATGTCCAGAGCGTTGGCAGGGACGCTCCAGAGCAATAAAAAGCATAAAGATAACATTATCCAAAGGCTCTTATGTATGTTTATGTGGTCGTAATGGGTCAATGCTTTGAAATACTCTGGAGCTAAGTTTTGAATTTTAGTTTATATCACGAATGGCAGGGTAAATAAAACCCACAGGATTTTATTTGTGGGGGGTTAAAGAAAAGTCCGCTATTTGTCTTCCATGGCCTTTATCAGCGTATCAAACATCTCACCGGCTGTCTTTATAGTCTGGATATTTGCTTTGTAGGCCTGCTCGGCCATTTTCATGGTAATCAGTTCTTCTTCGATGTTGATGTAAGGTGCTCTGACATAGCCGTTTTCATCGGCGTATGGGTCACTTGGGGCGAAGGCTGTGGTAGTGGCGGGATCTCTTGTTACTATTTTTGTTAATACTCCGCCGCCTTTGCTCATGGATGTGGATTGAGTGGTTTGCGCTTCGTATGAAGGGTGGTTGAGATCGGTTAATGAGCCGGATGTTCGTATATTAGCAATGTTTGAAGCACTTGCATGTAAACGCAAAGATGCTGATTTTAGACCAGAAATTGCTATTCCAATGGTATTTTCCATGATTTTATTATACTATGATGCCGGTTAAAATGTTATTACCACCTTTAAGGGCGCAAGCGCTCAAAAAGGGTTCGGGTATCAAGTAACATTAATAGCAAATGACAGTTTATATTTAGTTAAGGAATGTTTGTAATGCGTAGTTTCAGTTTTCTTCTTCTTCTAGCCATGGCGATGGTTGGATTGTCACAATTTTCTTATGCCGGAAAAGCGACATATTGGAGTTCTATATATCATGATGGCTATAAGCATGATTTTGAGCCTTATGTGGGACAGCAAAAATTAAATCAACGTTCTACCAAGGATATGGATAGCTGGACTCCTGCAGACTGGATTGATAATCCCGGTGATGAAAAAATCATCCTGCGCGATTTTTATGCAATGGGCATTATAAAGGAACAATATATGGATCACGATAATATACCGGTTTTGCGCGTGGGTGAGGCTTTTGTAAAGCTTTCCAGCTTCGATCAGAAGCGCGTGCTGGAATTTGTTGACTATGTGTTCAAAATCACAGAATCGGAAAAGAACGGAATGTTTTATGTGATTTATGATCGTGATGATAGCGAGCCTTTGGGCCTTTTTAACAAATCCGGTTATTTGAACTATTAATCAATCGTGTAGGCAGCGCTGCCTTTTTAAATTAAGTGTAATAGTTAAGGGCGAAGCTTT
Organism: Alphaproteobacteria bacterium; assembly: GCA_018399685.1. Lineage (GTDB taxonomy): Bacteria > Pseudomonadota > Alphaproteobacteria > Micavibrionales > Micavibrionaceae > UBA1672. The sequence continues at coordinate 24,768 of JAGYOK010000010.1, forward strand.
GGCGGTGCCCTCTTGATTCTCAGATATAGTAAGTAAGGACTAATGGATATGTATGTCACACTTGATTGGGGCGAGGTTGCTTCATCGAAATATTCGAAGGCATTTGAGCATTACAAGGCAAAGGATTATTCGAAAGCCAAAGACTTTTTGGAAGAAGGGTTAGAGCAAGAGTCAGATAAGGACGGCTTTTATGCACTGGGGCAAACCTATCTTGCGTTGGAAAATCATATAAAGGCTGTGCAAGCTCTCCTTGAAGCAGCAAAAATAGATAGATTTTTTCATGAGGCCTTTAGTCTGTTGGGGAGCGTTTATCTGGCCCATGGTCAAAGGAGGGCGGCTATAGAGTCGTTTGGACAGGCTGTGGCAATTGATCCAACGAATGAGGCTTACAAGCAGAATTTGATCAAAGTTGTAAGCAACATCAAGTTCTCTAAGGTGAGCCCGAATCTGAAAGGCGTGCTGATTGAATGCATGGAAAGTGATCAGGCCGAGATGCTGTTTATGGGCATACCGTGGCTTAGCATGGTTCAGCGCGATGCCTCGGTTGGGCCTTTTTATAAATTTGCTAAACAAAAGAGCTATAAAGCATTTAAGAAGAGTATGGAGTGCTTCGCGAATTTTGATGGTCTTATAGACCCTTTCTTTTTAACGGGGCTTGGGAAATTTATTGTACCAAGTCTTGTTTTTGAAAACTGGGTTAAACTTTTAAGGCACTATGTTTTGGAGAGCGTAGTTAAAGGTAAGAGCCTTTTTACGGATACAGAAGATATTGATCTTATTACGTGTGCGTTGTGCAGATATAATTTCATGAGTGATTATATTATTCCAAGTTCTGCCGAAGAAGATGCATTGCTTGATATCTTGGTTGCGAAGGTTAATAAGGCAGGAGCAAGCCCGCTCCTGTCGGAGCTTGCTAGTTATGGATGCTATAGACCGCTTTATGCCTTGCCACAGGCCAAAGAGATTGCAAAAAATCTTAAAGGAGGGAACCATGTTTCCCAAATTCTCAAAACTCAGATTGAGGAGTATTTAGCACAGCAAGAAACCATAAAAGAGATCGAGTCGATTGGCGCTATTGAGGATGAGGTTTCTCGTGCTGTGCAGGCGCAGTATGAAGCGTTTCCATATCCGCGCTGGAATGTCGCAGCAAAAGATCTATTTGACCATGAAATTGAAGGATATTTGAAGGATAGTGGCGCAGATATATTAATTGCAGGATGCGGAACCGGAAAAGAAGCTATTCAAATGGCTTATACGTTCCCTGATGCTAAAATCACAGCAGTGGATTTGAGTAAAAGAAGCTTGGCTTATGCTATATATAAGGCACGTCAGCTAGGTATTGATAATATTCAGTTTTTTCAAGCTGATATTATGAGTTTGGTCGATGTTTGTGATTGGCAAGAGAGGTTTGATTATATTGCCAGTGCAGGTGTGCTGCACCATATGAAAGATCCCAATGCCGGATGGAGGGTATTGTGTGGGTTGCTTAGAAGTGGAGGTCTTATGCGAATTGGCCTGTATAGTCGCTATGCGCGCTGGGCGATTAACGAGGCGCGGGGCGTTATTCAGGAAAAGCGTATCGGCTCTGATAGTCAAGCAATCCGTGATTTCAGGATTAATGTAACGTCTTACCTCAGGCATAAAACGACCCAAAAACTGGAAGGTATGTTTGACTATTATAATCTCTCGGAATGCCGCGATTTATTGTTCCACGTGCAAGAGCACCAGTTCGATTTGTTGCAGGTAAAAGAGCATCTGGATATGCTAGGGCTGGAGTTTTTGAAGTTCTATATGGATGCAGGTACGCTGGCTAAATATAAAAAGCAAAATGCCCAAAGCGATCCCGGGCGCCATGATCTTGAAGTATGGGATCGCTTTGAGCAGACAAACCCGAATACGTTTATGGGCATGTATACGTTCTGGTGCAGGAAAACGGGTTAGGGTTTGTCTTCATTAATTATGTCCATTGTAGCGCTCGTAAAATCCGCCAGAAGGTTTTCTAGTTCTTCTCTTTATCAACCAGTTTATTTTGCGTGATCCAAGGCATCATCGCGCGCAGGTTTTTGCCTGTTTGCTCAATAGGGTGTGCAGCTTCACGCTCGCGGATTTCAACAAGACGATCAAGCCCTTCTTTGTTGCCACCCATAAAGCCTTCGACAAATTTCCCGGATTGGATGTCAGCCAGAATTTCCTTCATCGCTTGTTTTGTTTCTTTTGTGATAACTCTAGGGCCGGAAACGTAGCCGCCATACTCCGCAGTATTAGAAATTGAGTAGTTCATATTAGCCAGACCACCTTCATAAAGAAGATCGGTAATTAATTTTAGCTCGTGCAGACACTCAAAATAAGCCATTTCAGGGGGATATCCGGCCTCAACTAAAACCTCATAACCAGCTTTTACCAGCTCGGATACGCCGCCACAAAGGACAACCTGCTCACCGAACAGGTCGGTTTCGCATTCGTTCTTAAATGATGTTTCAATGATGCCGGAGCGGCCTCCGCCAATACCGGATGCATAAGACAGGGCAAGCTTTTTGGCTGTGCCTGTTGCATCCTGGTCAATAGCAATCAGGCAAGGCACTCCACCGCCGCGTACATATTCGCTGCGCACTGTGTGGCCGGGGCCTTTAGGAGCAACCATAATAACGTCGAGATCTGCTCTGGGTTTGATAAGGTCAAAGTGAATGTTAAGGCCGTGGGCAAAAAGCAGGGCAGCACCTTGCTTCATGTTGGCTTCCAGATCATTTTTGTATAGATCGGCTTGATGCTCGTCCGGGGTCAGGATCATTACAACATCAGAAACAGCCGCCGCTTCAGCCGGTGTCATAATTTCGAAACCGGCTTTTTCTGCTTTAGCGCGGGAAGAAGAATTCTCACGCAGGCCAACAACAACATCAGCGCCATGATCTTTAAGATTCTGTGCATGCGCGTGACCTTGAGAGCCGTAGCCAATCACAGCGACTTTTTTTGATTTGATAAGTTCAGGATCACAGTCATTGTCGTAATATACGGTAAGTGAGGTTAAGTTAATTGGGGTGTCTTGTGTGGTCATAATTATAAACCCTTCTTTGGTTTTAGTCGTTTTCGTTTATCTTTTTACATTTTTTGCTCTATCTATGTAGAGTTATGGCATTTTATAATGTGGTGGTAATTTTATTCATTATTTCCCATTTTTCCTTGCTGTAAACAAAATTCGCCAATGGCGTAAGGGCCTCTGGATATGGCAGCTATTCCTGTGCGGCTGACACCAGTAACACCCAAAGGCCTCATAAGGTCAATAAAGGCGCTTACTTTTTTCATGTTGCCCGTGACCTCAAAAACAAAAGATTCGTGGGTGCTGTCTACTGCGCGGGCACGAAAAATATTTGCGCATTGCAGGGCTTCGAGGCGTTTTTCTCCCGTGCAGGCGACTTTAACCAACGCCAGCTCTCTGTCAACATATGGGCATTCTGCTGTCAGATCGGAAACTTTTAAGACGGGAACCAGCCGTTCTAACTGGGATTTTATTTGCTCGATTACTTCAGGTGTGCCGCAGCTTACGATAGTGATACGGGAAAGGTGCTCGGCAAAATCGGTTTCTGCAACGGTCAGGCTTTCGATGTTATAGCCGCGAGCAGAAAACAATCCGATAACGCGAGCCAGAACTCCCGGCTCGTTATTGACTATGATTGCAAGAATATGCATTTCATTTTCCCGTTGTCCGGGGTTGGGAGCATAAACGCTTTTGCCTTTGCTACCGTTTTTCTTTTTAAGCTTTTTTATCATTGTTGGCCTGGTTCCTTTTTGATTCTTGCGTTTTCTTTTTTCCTGTAAAGGTCATAGCGCATTAAGCCTTCCCCGGGCATTTTTGCATACATGTAGTCTAGGCGATCAACCATTTCCGATTTTTCAAGTTCATAGCGATCCCATATGGGAGTGAATAATTCTGGTGCTTTTTCAATGGTATAGCTACGTAAGTCGAATAATTTTTCACGATTGGCGGGGTTGGGGATATGGGCGACGAAAATTAGTTTTGGATCATGGCGTTCAAAATCTTCAGCTATCATTTTCATGTATTTGTTGATAGCAGCATCAAGCTCTTCTTGCGAAAGGGTAGATGGTTTCCCCTCATCCAGAGATTTTTGTGCGTTAAGCATTTTGGGGATAAACCATTGGTATGGGAAACGCAGAGCATTGTTTGCCCCAGTGTATATTTGCAGTTCCTGTGTGATGTTCAGGACATCATTTAGCATTATAAAAGTACAATCGTCCCTGTATTTGGTGATGCATTGCTCAATTCTATTGACGAATTCGGTGTTTTTGTAATCGGCATGTGTGTAGCTGTGCGTGTGCGGGAGGGCATAACTCTTGATCACTAGTGCGAACAAAGCAGCCATGGGCAGGATAAAGCTGGCGGCTCGTGCGGTTATGCTTGGTATTTTTGGTTTGCGCAAAGCATTGATACTTGCATAAATGCTGTAGCTTACCAGCAGTATGGCCGTACTGTATAAAAACATGTCCGCGGGCAGGGCGTGATAAGCCCAGCCTTTTCCTTGCATAATAAAAGGTATGAAGCATAACGCCGTGATAAGTGAAAACGCGGAGATCAGACTTGGGGCGTTCTTAAAAAACAGTTGGGCAATAAAGAAGGGAACAATGGCTTTTAATATAAGGATGACACCAGTAGCTACAACTTTTTCCGAAATATCCGAAGCGTAATAGGTTATGACGTCCGGTAGAATGATTGTAAGGAAATCTGCAAAAAAGAAGAATAATACGGCGATATAGCCAATAGCCATTCCCGCCAGCCACAAAAAATCTTTATCAAATACAACACTTAGGCGGCGCTGTGTCAGGCTTCTGTGAATAAAAATACATGCGGGGACTATGCCAAAATGTGGCTTGATTAGAATAAAAAAGCTTCCGGCTGCAAGGACGCTGATTTTTAGTGCGTTTGGCAGGGTTGTTTTGCGGGTGATTAGGATTTGCGTAAGAACAAGCGGGAACAGAGCCATTCCAAGTAAATGATCTTTTTGGCCGAAATCGTAGTCGGCTAGCATGGTGTTGGCATAGAGATATGCACTCAAAATTATAATGCGTTGTTCAACACCAAGCTCTTTGAAATATGTCAGGAGTTTTGCCACAGCTGCTAGCGAAAGTGCAAGCAGGCTCAGGGCGTATATGCTGATAGCGTAATATATTGGAATGCCTGTGAACTTTGCCAGCGCGGCAGCTGGGATCTGAGCCATAATACTCAAAGGCATGTTTGTATCGTAATAGGCCTCACTCATGCGCAAGCCATCAAGCATACGCCCGGCTGATAGTGTGATATAGGTGACATCGGTATTGGGGACCTGTTCCCAATAGCTGCTCAGCCATGGAATCAGGATAAGGCACAGGGCAAAAAAGGAAGCTGTGCAAAAAAACGCGAAGGATTTTTCCTGATAAGCGAGTGTATTTGCTTTTCTCATTATTTTGTGTCTCGTCATTAGCTTTTGATTCTTGTTTGATATGTTATACTAGCTTTTTATCAAATTTATCGACTTCTGGCGACAGGATCATGTCATTATGTGCACGTCCTGAAGGAATCATCGGGAAGCAGTTTTCTTCTGGAGCAATATGTATATCGACCATGGTAAAGCAATCACTGACAAGCATTTCTTCCAGAACCTTATCGAGTTCACTAACGTTTTTGGCTCGCAAGCCTTTGCCTCCGTAAGATTCCACCAGTGAAACAAAGTCTGGCTGGGTGGCGGTGCTTGTTTCAGAATAGCGCTTACCGTGCAGCAATTCTTGCCATTGGCGCACCATTCCCATCCACTCATTGTTCATAATAATAATTTTTGCAGGAAGGTTATATTGTATGGCTGTGCCGATTTCCTGGATGTTCATCTGTACGGAAGCGTCGCCAACAATGCCGATAATTTGAGAATCGGGATGGGCTTTTTGAGCGCCAATCGCAGCGGGCATCCCATATCCCATTGTTCCTAAACCGCCAGATGTAAGCCAGTGGTTTGGCTCATCAACAGGGAGGAACTGAGCCGCCCACATCTGATGCTGGCCGACGTCGGTTGCGAATATGACATCTTGACCCGTCGCTTCTTTGTGTTTTTCAACGTGGTGACGCAGGCGTTCAAGCGCGTATTGCGGCTTGATGATTTTGTCATCTTTCTTATAAGTCAGACAGTTTTTGTTGCGCCAGATATTAATTTGTTTCCACCACTCTTTAAGGGATTTTTGATCGGCTTCATATCCTTTTTTGTTCCATATTTCGATCATGGCGCTTAGTGCGCGTTGTGCATCTGAAACAATGGGAACATCAATTTGAATGTTTTTATTAATGGAGCTTGCATCAATGTCGATATGAATTTTTTTGGAATCAGGTGAAAACTTTTCAGGCAATCCCGTTACGCGGTCGTCAAAACGCGCACCAATGCAAATCATAACGTCACAGTCATGCATAGCCATATTGGCTTCGTAAGTTCCGTGCATCCCAAGCATGCCGAGCCATTGTTTATCATGCCCAGAATAGGCTCCCAAGCCCATAAGAGTAGAGGTGATAGGGAAGCCAGTTTGTTGCACAAACTCGCGCAGCAATTTGCTGGCTAAATGGCCGGAATTAATGATCCCACCTCCTGTATAGAAGATGGGGCGTCTGGCATTGGCAATAAGGTCTACAGCAGTTTTAATAGCCTCAATATCAGGGTTGATATTAGGCTGGTAATGAGTGTGCATTTTTGCGCTTTTGGCACATGTGTAAGTGCCTTTGTCAAATTGAACATCCTTTGGAATATCAATAACAACCGGGCCGGGGCGACCTGATTTGGCAATATGGAACGCTTCGTGGACTGCGCTGGCAAGATCATTCACATCTTTAATAAGATAGTTATGCTTTGTGCAAGCGCGGGTAATGCCAACTGTGTCGGCTTCTTGAAACGCATCTGTTCCTATTAAGAAGGTTGGAACCTGACCCGTCAGACAGACAATCGGAATGGAATCAAGCATGGCATCGGTTAAACCGGTCACTGCGTTTGTCGCGCCGGGTCCAGAGGTTACCAGTGCACAGCCAACTTTGCCGGTAGAGCGGGCGTAGCCTTCAGCCGCGTGCAAAGCGCCTTGTTCATGGCGCACGAGAATATGTTTGATGTCGCTTTGCTGGAACAGCGCATCATAGACAGGCAAGACCGCGCCGCCGGGATATCCGAAAACTGTGTCGACTCCTTGTTCCTTCAGCGCCCTTAGAATCATCTGCGCTCCGGTCATCTGCTCTTTCTCCGCAATAATAATTGGTTTCTTCGCTGGCTTTGTTTTCGTGGTGCTCATTTTGTTCGTTCCTATATTCTAAAGGTTCCATAATTTAAAGTGCCTGTTTTTTGTTTGTATATAAGTTCCAAGACATAAAAAAACGCCCCTTTTTCAAGAGGGGCGCTGCTTTTAAAAAATGATTTTGTTTATATCAACAATGCGCACGCCCCTTTCGCCCTTCCAGAATGACTACCAGGAGGACGAGCAGAATGTTCACAATGTTAAAAATCATATTCATAAGAGGCAGGTTAACCCTAAATCGGGAAACAGTGCAAGAATTTTTTTACCGTTCCATTTTTCCTGTGCACGTTGTTATTTTGCGCCTTACGTAGTATAGCTAAGCTGCGCTGCGATGTTTACACCTTGAGCAAAAAATTGGTTTGCCTATTAATTAGGTGGATCCGGGTCTTAATTTCAGATATTGACCACAATCATAAATACAATATAAAAGAATATATTATAGCAAAAACATTTTTTGGATTGATTATGAAGAATATATCTACTGTATTAATGGTATTGGTATTAGTTGGGTGTAAAACAACAGGGACGTTGCAGCCAATGGCGACTAGCTATCAGAAGGAAATTATTAGAGATGGCGCACAATCATTACTCTCACAAAAAAAGCATACTGTTATGGTGGCTTCAAATTCAGAGATAGTTGAGAGTTCTGGTAGAGCTTCTTTTATTGTCGTTGTTAGTAATGGGTCAACAGAAGATTTTCTTTTTTCTCCGTCTAATATATTAGCAACGGCTAAGGTTCCCCATAAAGATACTTTAAGAGATATGAAAGCGAATAATAACAACGACCAGAACGTCAATGATGTACTTTCAAAAGTCACAATAGAACAAGAGCTGCATGTTTATACGTATGAGGAACTTGTAAAAGAAGAAGAGAGAAGGGCTGCCATGGAGGCTTTAGCTTTAGCTCTTGGTAGTGTAGGACGATCCATGCAAGCATCTAGTGCTGGTTGTCAGAGTGGATATGGCACTGTCAATACCTATGGAACATATGGCTCTTCTTTTGGAACTTATAACTATTCAGGATATAACCATGCAGCAGCGAATGCTGCAAGAAACGTTGCTCAAGCTCAAACAAATGCGGAATTCAGTAGTGCTGCGGCAGAATCACAGGCAAATCGTGTAAGGTTAAAAAATATTATATTAAAAGAAAATACTTTGCTGCCTAGTGGGTCTTGTGGCGGAATTGTTGAAATTCAAATGCCCTCTTTTTCAGGCGATCTAAGTTCTATCCCGATAAACATAGAAGTTGTGGCTGATAGCGAGGTGCATAATTTTCACTATCGTTTCACTCGTAATCCTTAATTGGTTGTTATGTGTGTATCTTAAATTGGGGCAATCATAACCCAAATAGTAAAAGCCCCCCAGTGCAAGCACTGAGAGGCTTTTGTTCGTATCAATCCCAGGACATAAGGAGCTACCATCCACATTACGCACGGGGCGCCAATTAGTCGGTAGTGTGCCTACCTTTGACCATAAAGAACGGGTTTCGCATCTTTACAATCAAGACAGGGGACAAAGATTAGTCGGGCGGGTTAAGGCCTTTTCGTCAATGTCACTCACATGCATATCAGCCAAATCATAACGCCACAGGACGTTTTTCCTTGAATGATATGGCTTATCCCTTTCAAGCGATTGACCTTCATAGAAGATCTAAGTCACCTGATTGAAATAAGCTGTACCTCAGTAAACGGAGCGCCTAGGGCGTGATTTATCGTGGTACACACAAAGACATCCAGTTTCCAGAAACTCCGAAGAGTTAAGTCTAAAAGATGCCGTTTTGTATCTTTCAAATAGATGCTGTGAAGCAGTATTTAATAGATACGGTTTTTATATCCTTTAACAGATACTAGGCGAAGGTGCGGATGGAGGCTCCGTTAGGAGGCTATCCTTTCGGGGAAGCAACCATATGATCGACTTCCACCCTTCGTCCTATCTGCTGTGTCTTCCAACTATCAAAACAGACCAAAATAACAAGTTACCCTGGCAGGTATCTCGAGGAATTAAAGACATCTCATAGAGAGCCTGAAAACCCGCAAGATACGCTTAGACGTATACCTTCTAAAGTAGCTTTCCCGATCATTTTCATTACTATCCTGAGCATGAACCTAAGTCTGTGCCTAAGGAGTAACGTACGAAGTCCGGCTACTCTTTGACAGGTCACCCTGCCGTAAAAAGGAATGTATCCTTTGAATGATTTAAATATGCCTTGATTTCAGAAGCTTGGCAACAATTTTCTTATATTTTTCAATGCACTAGATTGTCCACATGGAATAGCAGTGGATAAATTAAAAGAATCAGCTGCTCACGATTTTTATCCACAAGATGTGGATAAACTTGTGGGGGTTTCTTTCATGGAGTGTTGGAAGTATGGCCGAATATGTATACGAATCACTGATAAAAGGGAAGAAAAAAATGAAAAAGATTCGTTTTTTATGTGGTCTTTTTGGCTGTTTCCTTATCTATTCCTTTGTTAAGGAGCTGATTTTTAAACCACGTGATTTGCTGCTTTGCGTACTGTCGTGTGCGAGCCTGAGCCTTTTCGATTGATTCGTTTTTGCTTATTTCACCTTTTATGTAGGATAGAAGCTCCCGGTATCCCAAGGCCTTGAGGAGGGGAACGTTATGATGAATTTCTCCTCTTTCCACGCGCTTTGCAAATGATTCGACTTCATCCAGCGCGCCGTTATCCACCATCCAGACGAATCGGTCGTTACAGCGCTGGTGGAGAATCGGGCGATCGGGGATGATAACTTCAATTTCAAAATGCCAGTTATCGGGAGGGGCGATGAGGGGGAGTTTCTGCCATTCGGCGAGAGATTTTCCCGTGGCTTCCAATACTTCCCATGCGCGCACGAGGCGGGCGGTATGGAAGGGGTGAAAGCGTGCAGCCATAACAGGGTCGCGTTTGGCCAGTTCTTCGTGAAAAGCCGGATTGCCGAGCTTTTGTTGTCGAATCATAGCAGCATCGCGAACCTCTTGTGGTATGTCGGGAATGGGGGACAGGCCATCAGTGAGTGCTTTTATATACAATCCAGAGCCGCCAACAATGATGGGGGTTTTGTTTTGTCCAATAACTTTGTGGATGAGAGGTTCTACCATTTCGCGCCAGTTCCCTGCGCTACAGGCTTCATTGGGGTGTAAGGCGCTGTAGAGGAGATGAGGTGCTTTTTTGAGGTCTTCTTCAGGCGGTTGTGCGGTCAGCATATGCAGCCCGTCATAGATTTGCATCGAGTCACAGTTGATAATTACACCATTAGTTTCTTGGGCAATCTCTATTGCACGTGAGGATTTGCCGCTGGCCGTTGGCCCGCCGATAATATAGATGGTCTGCTTATCTGTGTCTTGTCGTTTTTTCACCATAATGCGCGGCATATAACCATATTTGACGAGATATTGGAAATAAAAACCCCTCCGCAGGTATTAGGGAGGGGTTTTGTTTATAAATGAAGCGGTTTATTGAACTATTCTTCTTCATGCTTTATGCGCAGAGCTACAAAACGCATATTACCTTTGTTATTAATCAACAATAGAACAGATTTGCGGCCATTTGCTTTGGCTTTTTCAATAATATCTGCAACATTTTCAGCTTGGTTTACGGGCTGTTGATTTACCTCAACAATAACATCTCCCATCATAAGCCCCTTTTTAGCGGCTTCAGAGACCGGATCGACGTCACTTATCAATACACCTTCAGTATCATCAGAGAGGTTAAGGCTGTTGCGCAGGGCGTTTGTAAGAGTTTTTAAGGTAAAGCCCATCATCTCTACTTTGACGCCAGTGTCCATGGATTTGGGCTTGTCGGTTTTAATTAATCCTTCATCCTCGGCCTTTTCCAATTCACCAATAGTGACGTTTGTTGTGTGCTTTTTATTGTCGCGCCAATAGACGATTTTTACCTTTGTTCCGACATCGTATTCAGCAATAGTGCGCGGGAGCGCTCTTGTTTCTTTTATCGTCTGATCGTTGACTTCAAGGATAATATCTCCGGCCTCGATGCCGCTTTGTTTGGCCGGGCCGTCATCGTTGACGCTGGCCACCAGCGCTCCTGTGGCTTTATCAAGCCCTAGAGCCTCGGCTATTTCATCTGTAACGCGTTGAATACGGACACCAAGCCATCCGCGGCGTGTCCGGCCATATTTGATAATCTGGTCGATGACAGGTTCAGCAAGAGAAGATGGTATAGAAAAACCTATGCCTACCGAGCCTCCGGTTGGGCTGTATATGGCTGTGTTAATGCCGATAACCTCCCCTTTAAGATTAAAGAGCGGCCCCCCGGAGTTCCCCCGGTTAATAGAGGCGTCTGTCTGGATGTAATCATCATAAGGGCCGGAGTGTATGTCGCGTGCCCGTGCGGAAACAATACCGGCAGTTACGCTGCCACCAAGGCCAAACGGGTTGCCGATTGCGAGCGTCCAGTCACCTACGCGTAGTTCATCACTATCGCCAAAAGAGACCGAGGTCAGATCCATATCTCCGGTTTCGACCTGTAAAATAGCAATATCCGTTTTTTCGTCTGTGCCGATGAGTTTTGCGTCTACGGTTACATCATTGGCGAAAGTGACGCGGATATCTTGGGCGTCACCAATAACATGGTTGTTTGTGACGATATATCCTTTTTCTGCGTCAATGATAAAGCCTGAACCCAATGATGCCGAGGGCAGGGAAGGTATGTTAGTGCCGCCCTGACGTTCCATAAATTCCTTAAAGAAATCATCAAAAGGTGAGTTTTCCGGAAATTGCGGTATTTCAGGAAAGTTCTTCGGTACAACTATTTTTTGTGTTGAAGAGATATTGACTACACTTGGCGAGAGCTTTGCGGCCAGATCAGCGAAACTGGCCGGAATCATCAGCACCGCTTTTGTTTCAGCCGCCTGTGATTGTGTGACGGGTAGAGAATTAACCCCCGCGCTTGCGGCGGTTTCCTGTGCACTAGCACTAGATGCCCAAAAAAAACTGCACATGCACATGGCAGAAGCTATATGAATGATTCGCATAGTTTAGACTCCTAAAGTTATTTAAGTTTCAAAAACCATATAATCAGGTTGCGTGGCATCCTTTTAAAACACGAATAATTCTTATTGTTCCTGATTATTCTTTAATCATTAAAGTGCTTAAAGAAAGCGCTGTCAGGAGAAAGAATTAAACGTGTTTGCGGGTTGGCCATAGTTTTTCTATAGGCTTCCATAGAGCGTATGAAAGAATAGAAATCCTGATCGACATTGAATGCGTCGGCATAGATTTTGATGGCTTCTTTATCGCCTTGTCCTTTTATAATCTCTGCGTCCCGACGTGCTTCAGCTATGATAATGTCATGCTCTTTCTCGGCGGTAGACCGGATTTCAAGGCCGCGCTCTTCCCCTTTGGAGCGGCGCTCTGTTGCACGCTCATTAAGCTGTGACTTCATTTGTCGCACAGTAGAGGCGCGTAATTCTTCTGTAAGATCAGCGCGCACAATACGAACGTCAACAAGCTCAATGCCGAGCTGGTCGTGTGTGATTTTTTCATTCACGCGTTCCCGGATTTTAGTCATAATATTTGTGCGCCCTTCGGAAAGAATTTCGCCAAGGGTTGTTTGACCTAAAACTGCGCGGGTAGAGCCATTCAGAATATTTTCTATGCGTGAATTGGCACTGGGGATTGTGCGCAATGTTTTCATGAATTGCAGCGGATCAGTAATTTTATAACGAGCGAATGTGTCAACAATAATTGGCTCTCCACTGACTTTGTCAATGCTTGGCCCTTCTTCTATTTGTACATTTTTTTGTGCGTCGTTTTCAGTAGATTCTTCCGAGGAAATTTCTTTTGCAGGTGCAGTGGCAACATTTGTGCTGGATATGACTACTTCTTCCGAAGGTGGGTCAATGGATAAAACACGCGAATCGAAGTAACGCACATCCTGAATGAAGGGTATTTTAAAGTGAAGCCCCGGGCCTCTAGGCTCTCCGCGGGGTTGCCCAAGTTGAAGAACCAGAGCTTGCTTGGTCTGGTCAACGGTGAACAAGCTTTGTGTTATGGCTATTATGCCAACACCAAGTACCAGAAATAAGGGCAGGGGTGTGATTTTCATGATGTTTTCCTTTATTTCTTTTTCTTATCTTATTGTTTTGTTATTTAGCTCATTAAGCGGTAGGTAAGGCACAACACCCGAACCGGAAGCGCCACTGTCCATAATGATCTTTTCGGCATTACCCAAAACATCTTCCATCGTTTCGATGTAAATACGCTCTTTGGTTACATCCTTGCCGCTTAGATATGCTTGATATATTGAACGAAATCTTTCAGCATCACCGGTTGATTGGGCAATCTTTGATTGCCTGTAGGCTTCTGCTTCCTGTACAAGCTTGATAGCCTGACCGCGGGCTTCGGGGAGGATCTTTTCACGGTGCGCGCGGGCAATGTTTTCTGTGTCCTCTGCATCCTGACGTGCGGACTGAACGTCCTGAAAGGCTTGCTGCACATCCGGGTGTACCTCGGCTTTTTGAATAAGAACCTGTTTGATATTTACACCGGAGTTATACTCATCGAGGTTTTTCTGGATAATATCCTTTACCGCTGTTTCGATTAGTGTGCGGCCTGTGGTGATGATCGGGAACATATTTGTTTGGCCGACAACCTCACGAATTGCACTTTCAGCAACTTTTTTGATGGTGTTTTCCTGATCTTGTATTTCAAACAAAAACTGTTCGGCAGAGATAATATCCCATTGCAAAGCTATTTGAAGATCAACTATGTTGCGGTCTGCCGTGAGCATTAGGCTTTCATCTTGCACAGCTTGCTTAACGGAAACGCCATCGCGCCGACGATGTGATACGCCTTCAGTATAACCAATGGTCATGCTGCGCTGCTGATTAACATTAACTTTTGTGACTTTTTCAATAGGGGCAGGCCAGTGATAACCAAGTCCTTCCGTGGATTTAGTGCGTGACCATGCGCCAAAACGCTGGATAACTCCGTGTTCGCCGGGATTAATAATGTAAAATCCACTGGCCATCCATAGTGCCAATACCGCACCAGCCAACAATATGATGGCAAATCCGCCTTTCATATTTCCGGGGAGCATTTCAGTTATCGTGTTTTGCAAATCTTTTAGCAAAGCTCCGATGTCCTGAAGGTCATTTCCATGGCCTCCATTGTTATTTCCACCGCCGTTATGGCCGGATTTTCTTCCGCCGTGGATTGAGGTTATTTTGTTTTCGCCTTTGCTGCCAGAGACGCTTCCCCACGGGTTAGGACGTTTCTTGCCTGAATCATCGTCTTGAGACATTGTTTTTCACTTTTTTGTTGACGTTAGCTGTTAGATAACAATATCTCTTTTCTATGGGAAAGCAACCCTCACAAAGAGAAAAACGACAAATGTTCAAATCAAAGAAAACACCGCAAAATAATGCACAAGCGTCATGTGGAAAGGTGAAAAACCCACGTTTAGACATTCCTGCACACCATGTTATTGCAATAGCTTCGGGAAAAGGCGGGGTCGGTAAATCGACCGTAGCTTCCAATATTGCTGTGGCTTTGGCAAGCAAGCATGGTTTGAAAGTAGGGCTGCTTGATGCTGATATCTATGGCCCTTCACAGCCTTTGATGATGGGGGATGATTGCTATAAGCCACCCTTAAACAAAGACAAGAGATTGATCCCTGCGGTAGTTCACGGGGTAAAACTTATGTCGATAGGATTTATTGCAGACCCTTCCAAAGCTCTGATATGGCGTGGGCCGATGGCTCAAAGCGCATTTTACCAGATGGTGAGAGATGTTGAGTGGGCAACCGATGGGGAGAAGCTGGATGTATTACTCATTGATCTTCCTCCCGGTACCGGGGATGTGCAACTGACTATGGTGCAAAAGATGAAAATAAGCGGGGCAGTGATTGTGTCTACGCCTCAGGATATTTCATTGATTGATGCAAGGCGGGCGGTTTCCATGTTCAAGACAATGAATATTCCGGTGCTCGGCCTGATCGAGAATATGAGCACATATATTTGCCCGGAATGCGGGCATGAAGAGCATATTTTCGGCCATGATGGTGCGAGGGCAGAGGCGGAAAAACTGGGGGTGCTGTTTCTTGGAGAGGTTCCTTTATCACGAGAGGTGCGCGAGATGTCCGATCAGGGAACGCCATTGGTGTTAGGAAAAACATCAGGAAAAGGTGGAAATGTCGCAGCAGAAAAATTTGAAGAGATCACAGATAGGTTACAAAAGGTTTTGTTGTCTGCGCTCTAGTGTGATGAAGCTATAGGGCGGGTCGTGGTCTTCGTTTGCTGATTTTTCTGTTTCTTCCCAGTCGGCGTTGTCAATTTCAGGGAAAAAGGCATCGCCGCCGATTTCACGATGAACTTTTGTCAGGTATATTTTATGAGCCAGCGGCAGACTCTGGTTAAATATTTCTCCGCCGCCAATGATGAAAATTTCCCGTTTCCCATTTTTAAGGGCGATTTCTTGTCCGGTTTCGATGGCTTGTTCTATCGTTGTAGTTTGATGGATAGGAGAGTTCGGGTAAAGCGTATGCGTGTTGCGTGTAACAATTATGTTATCGCGTCCGGGCAGGGGCTTTTTCAAGTATCCCAAAATGGATTCCAGAGTTTTGCGCCCCATGATTACAGGATGTCCCATAGTTAAGGATTTAAAGCGCTTTAAATCTTCTGATATATGCCATGGCATCTGGTTGTTTCGGCCAATGCAGCGGTTTTCCGCCATGGCAACAATCAGTGAGGTTTTGATATCTTTTTTGTCTTTGTTCATGTCCATCAAAAAACACTCTTTTCGTACAAAAAACAAGAGGTTTTGCAAAAAACTCACGGGAATTGTGTGAAGGGCGTTTCAAGGTAAGTTTAAGGTAATTCAAAGCAAGAGGGTTTATTGTTTCCTTCTCGCTCGATTACTATTTTTTGCACATAGTTTAATAACATGTCCGGGGGAGGAAGAGGGGTGTTTTGCTCGTTAAGTTCTTTTAGTACTGTAAAAAATACGCTCGCCCGGTCTGTTTTTAGCCTGTCATAAGTATTTTCCCAAAAAGGTTTGAATTCATCGTATGCGTTGGCTTCTCCGGTTGCGGCTTTATCTTTTTCAGTATTACTTTGAGCGATATAGAGAGCTTCAATGGCTGTTTCTATATATCCGATATCATGGCATTGATCGCGCCACGCCTTTGTTTCTGGTAAAAATATATAGGTGTCGTCAATATGGCATGCAATATAGTTATCAGGTTTGGCTGATGTGATAAGAGTTAATGCAAGACGATCTATTTTATATTTTTCATCTTTTGAAATTGTGCCGTCATCTGTAAAATAGCCTGTAAGGGTGTTTACAGTGTTTAAATAGTGATAAGGGTGAAACCTTTCTGTCGTTTCTTCTATGCTTTCTTTAGAGAAAATATATGTTGCAAGATCTTCTCTGGGTATTTTCTGATCGTCTGTAGAATCATTAAGGGCATAATCAAAACCGGCAGCTTTCCATCCAATATTATGGTGTTTGTCGGCGGAGGAGAGCGCAAAAGCCGCACGTTCGTCACCATTTAAAAGGGAGAAATAAGCAAATCCTAGCTTAATATGCTCGGACTTTTCACAAATTTTTAAGATGAAGTTTTGTTCTGCTGGAGTGTAAAGCCCATCAATGTGCTTCATAAATCTGCCATCAATGAATTCTTGTATATTAATTTCATGCTCATCCACTGCGTTCTCGCATATTTCCGAGAGGAGTTTGTTATCATGTGCATGTTGTTCTAGAAGAGTTCCAATGTGTTTTTTGAAGTACTCGATTTGAGTCTCATTTATGCGTAGAGCAATATCTTTTGGGTCTGCAATGTCACAGAAGTATGAGGTCATTATTCTAGCGGCTCCGTTTTTTAACTTCGAAACATAGGTTTATCATACGTTAATGGATTATGCAAAACTAGACCGCTACCGGGGCTTTGATATGCGGGTCATATGTGTAGTTAATCAGCTCGAAGTCCTCAAGTTTGAAATCAAATATGCTCTTCATATCGGCGTTAAGCTTCATTTGCGGGAGAGGGTGCGGTGTGCGTGAGAGCTGTAGCTCTACTTGCTCGAAGTGATTGGAATATAAATGTGCATCGCCAAAGGAGTGTACGAATTCGCCGGGCTGCAAACCTGTAACCTGTGCAACCATCATCAAAAGCAAAGCATACGAGGCGATATTGAAGGGTACACCAAGGAAGATATCGGCACTGCGCTGGTAGAGCTGACAGGAGAGTATGCCGTTTGCGACATAAAACTGGAAGAAGGCGTGACAAGGGGGCAACGCCATTTGCTCGACAAGGCCGGGGTTGAAAGCTACGACAAGAAGGCGGCGGCAATCAGGGTTGGTTTTTATGCGCTCGATCACGTTGGCGATCTGGTCTATTGTGCGGCCATCTGCGGTTTGCCAGCTCCGCCACTGTGCGCCGTAAACAGGGCCAAGGTCGCCGTTTTCATCTGCCCATTCATCCCATATGGAAACACCGTTATCTTTGAGGTATTTGATGTTTGTGTCGCCTTTTAAGAACCAGAGAAGCTCTATAATAATAGAGCGTAAGTGACACTTTTTTGTTGTGACAAGAGGGAAGCCGTCGGCTAGATCAAAGCGCATTTGGTGGCCAAAGACCGAGCGCGTGCCCGTTCCGGTGCGGTCGCTTTTGTCTGTGCCGTTTTCATAGACATGGCGCATTAGATCTAAATACTGCTTCATGGTGTTTCCTCTCGTTTACTCTGATTTTTAAGTGATTCTCTTTTGGCATTATACAAGTTTGCGGGCAAGGGGGAGGAGGTTGATTTCTTTTTTTTATAATTTTCTTAATAGTTTTTATGTATATTGGGCTGGCGCGGGTCAGGAATGCGCTTTGGTAATGTTTTTTAATGAGTAAAGAGGGCGCAATGTTTACAAAAAATAAACAGCCAGAACAAGATACAGAAGAAAATGTCGGCGTAGAATATGCTATGGTTTTTCGGGCGCAGGTGCCTGTTCCTGCTGAGCAGCGCGGGCTTATCAGTGAATTTGAGGAAAAAGTAGAAACCGGTAATAAAGGAGGTATGAAAGCAGTTTTTGTATCTCATGGAAAAGCAGATACTCTTGATTATGCAGAAGTGCGTGCGACCAAAACCGGAATATTTAAGCCATGGGAAATGAGTATAGGCGGTACAGATCGTCGGCAAGAGCTTATCAATATAGGTTGCACAGTTCGTATGAATCAGGTTTGTCTTCAGGCGGCGGAGCGCTTGGCTGATGCTGTTACGGATGTGGGCAAAAAGCTTGAACGAGCTGTGACTTATGATCTCACCAGAGCGGATATTTTAGATGTTGAATTTGGTGATCCCGATGCTCCGTCTTATGAAATGGAGATTAATAAGGCCCCCAAAGAAATTAATGGCGATAGTATGCTTGTTACAGCCAGTATTCCTATGCCAGAGGCTTTTTATAATATGTATGACCGTGTACGTGATTCGGTTCCTCCGGTTATTAGAGAGGGCGAGGGCGGCTTTACAATCGGAATTAACAGCACCGGCAGGGTTATCGTTGAAAAAACAGGCAGGGATAAATGGGTCGCAGCCGGTATAAAAGAATGTAATTATTCTGAAACCTTTAAAGGTTTCCCCAAAGAAGATGTTATTGAGAGCATTGCTTTTGATCTGGCTGCTGAACAATTATTTGAAGATGAAATCGTCGCTCATATTCGAAACCATTCTTTGAGAGAACAAGAAGTTTTGAGCATTCAGGTCGGAGGAAAAACCTATGACCATGATGATTTTGCTCCACCATCACCCGATGCGGGGTAGCGCCAGAGCTTCATTTGTTGCATGTATTTACCGAAACAGGTTGAATTTCTTACCCTCTATCACGTATAATAGGAATTGCCAGAGCTTGGCTTTGGCTATGACACTAAACGTTTGTGCGGAATAAACGTTGCGGACCCGGGGGCGGTACCCGGCGACTCCACCATCTGGGATAAGATTTTTATCAATTTCAGATTTCAGATTTCAGGTGATGGGGTCGAAATAGGATCGACGCGCGCAGTAAAGGCATATTAACGGTGTTCGGCATTGTACCGCCGTTACCGGGCTAACATCATAAATGCAAACGATAACTTTGCGTTCGTAGCCGCTAACGACAACTCTGTTGTTGCTGGTGAAGGTCGTATCGCTGCCTAATTGGGCAGTAGCGACGCTACATTTGAATCCCTATTGGATTAACGTTCATTAGGTGGGGCCTAGGGTTGAGCCTCGCAACAGAATCAACCCGTTTTTTATTGTAAAAAAACAGGCTTAGAACTTCCGGCTTTAATCAATGCGTTATACCCGTTAATAATAATCCGTTTCATACATAAAAGTTGTGTAATAATTATCTCGGCTCTTGATTTGTACCCTTAATATCTGCGACATATAATCTCATGACTGATGAAGATGAAGTACTACGTTACGATAAAATGGTTGAAATCGCTCTTAGGGGAGTGGTGCGCAGCGCTATTGAAGAAGTAATTCAAAATTACAATACCTCTGGAGGTATGCCCGGTGACCACCATTTTTACATTACGTTTTTAACTGATTATCCGGGTGTTAAGATCCCTGATTATCTGCGTGACCGGTATCCCGGGGAAATGACGATTGTTTTGCAATATCAATTTTCCGATCTGGCGATTAAAAAAGAGTGTCTGGAAGTGACATTATCTTTTAACAATGTGCCGGAGCGTCTGGTTATTCCACTTAGCGCGGTGAGTATTTTTGCAGATCCGTCGGTAAACTTTGCCCTGCAATTCCAGCCACTTGGCGATGCTATGGAAGATGAAGATCTGATCTTGCAGGGAATGGAAGATGACGATCCAGATGGTGATGGCTCTGGTGGTTCCGGCGGGGGAGAGAAAACCGGTGAGGTTATCTCTCTTGACAATTTCCGGAAGAAATAGCGGTTGCTTTTCCAAATGACAGTTTTGAAGACTCGCTCTGACCCATATCGTGTGTTGCTTAAACGCGGCGGGTTCATTGATGAATCGCGTGGCGAGCGCGAAGTTCCCTATAAAATATATTATCCGGTAGGCATGGATTGCACGGATAAACCGTGCAATGACGGTGGTGATGTGCCCGTGATTATCTGGAGCCACGGTTTTGGTGGGAGTCGTGATGGTGCTTCTTTTATTTCACGCCATATTGCCGGGCAGGGATATATTGTCGTGCACGTTACTCACAAAGGGACAGATAGTTCTTTGTGGGAGGGAAAAGGCGGCCATCCATGGGATGTGCTGAGTGAATTTAAAATCACGCCGGAGCTGGTTTTAGAGAGGGCAAAGGATATCTCCTTTGTGCTTGATTGTCTGGAAGGGGTGCCAAGTGAATTGCCGGAGATCGCCAAATATATGGATATGGAGAACGTCGGCATGTCCGGCCATTCTTTGGGAGCGCTTACAGCGCAGGGCTTGGTCGGGATGAAATTACCCGACGGGAAAGGCGGACTGGTTGATATGCGTGATGAGAGATTATCCTGTGCGATTGTATATAGCCCCGTACCTATGACGACTTTGAGCGATGCCCCGCCTGAGGATATTTACACCTCGATAAGTACTCCGATGTTACATATGACCGGCACAGAAGATAATTCTCCTTTGAACAAGACGATTGATTATAAGCTGCGCCTGATTGTGAGAGAGTATGCAGGCCATCAGGAACAATATTTGCAGCTTCTCGAAGGGGGAGATCATATGATTTATAATGGAACGCGCGGAAAACTGGCGCGTAATCCGTTGCGAGAAAAGCACGAATCACTGATTCTTGATGCTGTTTATGCCTTTTGGCAGGCATACCTTAAAGGCGACGAGGATGCCAAACGGTGGTTACAGGAGTATTATGGCCGGTAACTTGCTCCCATGAATTTTTACTGCTTTCAGAAAAATAATTAGCAATTTGTTTATGCTGGAAAAACCTTGATTTATGCTGCGTAGCAGTGCGTTTTCATGAATGTGCAGTGTTTACAATGGGGGTGATTTTGTGTTTCCATTCGGGAAGAGTAAGCACTTTTTTGTGAAAACAAGATAACCGTGAATGAGCAAAAGGGATTAGGGTATCGTTTGTTTTTTCAAGGTTAGTTATGGAGTAACAAGTTTCCTGAATTTGAAATAGCTCGACCATATGCGCCCGGCGGTATATACAGTGCCGGGCGTATTTTTGTTGGGCGTAAAATAGATCCTGCCCCTAGGATTTTTCGCCTTTTTGTCTTTTTTCAAGAATTTGTTTTTTTGTATAATTTTCCGTGTTCGTGATGATTATATCAAATATTGGCCGTTCAGGGCGGTATCGAACATTATATCGATTTTCCAGAGCATTGATGCTGATTTGAATGTCGCCAAGGCGTTGTTTGGCATTGCGCATTTGCCGGGCTTCGTTAGAGTATTTGTCAGTTACTCCAGTATCTATTTGTGCAGTTGTCAGCCCAATAAAAAAGGATAGATTTACGCCCTCCAGAAAATTTGCTGCACTAATAAATCCTTGTGATATAACAATTTTTTCTGTTTCCTTTTTGGGTTTTATATAGAAATGAAGTGACGTGGTTTTGTTCGGTGAGCGCAATATAGTGCTGCATCTTCCGCCCGTTCTTTCCATTGAGATCGTAAGTGCAACATTGCTTGAGTAATCAATCGAAACTTCCCTCCCTGCTTTTTGGAAGGCTTTTTCGGCCAGTCGCAATGATTGGTTATAATTGGCGTTTTCCTTGTTTTGGAATTGCTCGATAATATCCAGAAAAGCGTGGTGATTGCCTTGTTCATAAACAATTTTACCATGGTGGTATATTGCAACCCACCGCCCTTCATTATAATGCTTTTCATGGTCGCTTAGTGCGCTGTCCCATATAAGATCCCATTTTAAAAGTTTCAGGCGGGGGCCAAAAGGGCCTTTATTCTCATAATTTGCGAGGATGTGACCAGCCATGCGGGCGCATAGATGCATTGAGTCGGTTCGGATAATGAAGGTTTCTTTAGCAAGGTGCTCGCTTTGTAAATCAAGGACAATGCGGTTGGAGCAAGCATGCATTTGCTGCGCCATTACGTCTAAATCTTTGGCCGATTTTTCTTTAATAACAAATTTTTCACGCAGTAAAGACGCGTTAATTTTCATGAAAAACCCAGTAATGATGTAAAAGAAAAAGGCCACAAAAACAATATACAATGAACAGTTTTTCTTTGTTCATTGTATGAGTGTAACACAATTATCAGCGTGTGATAAAGCCTGTACTCTGCCAAGATCGGGAACTATTAATCATGTTTACTTGATTTTAGATTTTAGAGCTGTTTATGCTGCAATACCATGCTTGGGCATTTCATACTGGTTTGCCGGAGCGTGCTCCAGCATATCAAGCTGCTGTGCATAATAAGCCATGTTTTTCTCGATCATCATGCGCTTTGGTAGATCATCAAAAAATGTTTGCATGCCTTCAGAAATAGTTGCACGCATGTTAAAGTTGTTAGAGATAGATTTACCTGACATGCGAGCCAGAGTGCCTTGCCCGTGCGCGGCGATATATTCTTTTTGTTTGTCGCTTTCAATGTTTGTGATGTATTCATCATACAAGTCCATAAGAGCGGTAACATCAATGTTTGGCAAGTCAAACTGAACATCAAAACCAAGACCCTGGGCAGCGCTCTCAGCCATGTCTGAAACTGCCTGGCTGAAAGCTGCTCCCAAGATTCCTTCCATTATCATACTGCCAAGCATGCCGTCGCGATCATTGGCCTGCTTTAAATGGTGATTGGTTTTGATAAAGAGGGGGCCTTTGTAGTTAGGAAAATCAGGGTGGGGTGCCAGTTTGCCAAGCTCTTTTACTAACCCCGCAATGGTTCCTATTAGTGCCTGTTTTCTGGCGTCCTGATTATATTTGTATCCGTAACTCATAGTATTGCCCCCTCGTTAAGGTCAATACTATGCTATGCAAGTAAATAAGTTTTTAATTATAGATAAAATTCGAAGTAATTCTTATTTCTACTTTAGCGAATACTTTAATAAAATTTATATAAAATTTTATCTATTTTTAAGTTGTTGATTTTGCTTGCGTTTTTATCTTTGCGGTTGTTAAGCGTGTGGCGGGCACCATAAAATCAGGGCGCAATGGCCTTTAATATATGCTTGGCGCGAGGTTTATTCTGGATAATAATTCTTTGCACAGCGCCAAAACCATTAAAATTGGTACGAGATACTTCACCATAAGCGCCGAGCTGATCGAGTTTGATCCAATCACCGATTTGCACATCAGCGGGGAGCATAAACGGCCCGTTCATCATGTCAACGGAATCGCAGGTTGGTCCGGCAAAGCGGAAGGCCTTGAGCGGTGCATCTGAATCGCGCTCTTCCCTGCGGATGAGGTGGGCGGGGTAGGGTAGGCCAATAGACCCGCCAGCTTCGAACATTCCGCCATAGGTGCCATCATTAAGGTAAAGCAGATCGTCTTTGCGCCCCTCCACACGAACGACGAGCGATCCGCCGCAGGCGACAAGGCCGCGTCCGGTTTCGCATAAAATCTCAAGGCCAGCCAGCTTGCTTTCGTTAAGAGCTTTGGAGATTGTCTGGGTGAAGGCCTGAATTGGCGGAATTCCCGCATCGAGGTTGGCAGGGAAACCGCCGCCAACATCAAGAACATCCACCGTAACGCCGCTTTGCTCAATCGTTTTATCGGCGCAGGCGATGGCTTTTGCATAAATAATCGGGTCAGGACACTGCGTCCCTACATGCAGGCTTAGCCCCAGTTTTGTACAATAGGGTCGGCATAGCCGCAGTAATTCCGCCGCCAGCTCTGGTTTTGCGCCGAATTTGCTGGCAAAGTCAGTGGCTACGCCGCCGCCGGGGTTATCCTTTGGCACTGCAATGCGCACGAACAGCTCAAGGTCGGGAGCCGCGTTGGTTGCCTGCAGGATTTTGTCCAGCTCATCAGCGTAATCGAGCACAAAAGCGCGCACGCCGTGATTGATATAGGCTTCGCGTATGGCTTCGGGAGCTTTAATCGGGTGCATGAAATAAAGCTTTGCATCAGGGAATAATTCACTGATCTGGCGCACTTCAGCGATAGAAGCCACGTCAAAACGCCGTACGCCGCCCTTATACAGAGCTTTAAGATAAAGCGGGTCTGGGTTGCATTTTACCGCGTATAAAACATGCCCCGGAAATGCGGCTGTAAACTCTTCCGCGCGTTTGGTCAGCTTGTTCGGGTATATAATAGGAACGGGAATGCTGGAGCTTAATGCCCTGATATACGCATCATCAACATCATGCGCGAGATATAAAGGCTCGGCATTCAGAGAAGAGATTTGCTCATCAGAAAGAGAAAAATCGTAGATGGAAGCCTCGTGGTTCCCTTGGGAAACATCGTCAGTCATCAACTGTAAACCCTATGTAAAAAAGGCTTTCGCCTATTGTTAACTACAAGATAAACGTCGTTGCATAACCAACTAAAGGGCATGGGCACGTGCGCAGCTCCCTTATGATCTAAAAACTAAAAATATGCAATATTTTTCTATCGGGAGCGTAATTTTTTTATCTGGCGAATTATAAAGGCCATGCTTCCCAACTGCTGTACCCCGGTTTGAAGACTTACATTTCCAGATGATTGCGGCTGTCGGTGTCAGTTTCTATTTCGGTTGGAGTAAAGCCATGTGTTCTTTTATATTCCCGCTCAAGACTGAAAGCTTTGAGAAATCGATCAAGTAAATCGGCGTTATAAAATTGTAGATTAATCCTTGCACTATCTGGATGTTCAGGAGAGTTTTCTATTTCAAGCTCGTAATTATAATCTGCCAGATGATATCCTTTAATATCTGATGGATAAGATCCATATTCTTTTTCCAGAACATCTTTCATGGCATGTTCAAAAAGTTTTTTAGCCTCGGCGTTTGTTAGCGTATTTTTATCCAAGGTGCTGGAAGTTGTTTCTTTATCGGAAAATAAGAAGGACAGGCCTGTTCCATATCTGTCAAATGAAACGTGATCTTTTTTAATTCCTTTATGAACAAAGCACCCATTCATAAATAGTGCATCTTTGTGAAACATCCGGACAGTTTTGCCCTCTGTAATATCATAATAGGGAAGGTTTCTATCATTTAGGAGTTTTTCAGTATGCTCGCCGTTTCCTTGTACCTGTTTATGGATATAAGCCCCATCCTTTAAAAGCCCAAGTCTTTGTAATAATTCTGTTTCATAGAGGTTTGAAACCAGGTAGATTTCATATTGTTCGGCGGCCTGATCGGTGTTTACCAGAACTTCCACATGTTGAAAAATATCTGGATTTTCATATGCTTCGAAGTGAAGGCGCAAAATTTCTCTGGCTGCTTTAAGGGGATCTTCTCCCTCGGGTGTATGATTTATGACAGCATCATGCAGGCTTTCTTTATTTAAGAAAAGGGTAAGAGCTGTCTTGACGCGCTCTCCTGAACTGTCTTTATTTATTTCGGATGCGCCTTCGATATTATCTACAATTCTGGCTAGCGGTCTGTTACCTAGAAAATACATTATTATCAACCCTGTTTCTTACATTTATAAATTCAAGTGTTTATAGAAGATAAATGTAGAGCTTGTCAAATTGTTGCAGGTGTTATTATCCCTCTTCTTCCCGTCCCGTAGGTGCCCAGCACTTCGCCCTTGTTTTTTGGTAAAGAAAGGAGGGTTTGTGCTTTTGTTAGCCTTCTATAATACGATCGATTTCGTCTTCAGACAAAGGTGCTAAAGGAGTTCGGATATATTGTTTGACAATCTGCATCAATTCCCTGATTACGTTGCCGTTGCAGCTTGTGGCTGCGCAGGGGAGCAGATCGGTTTCATTTATACATCTGAGTTCGCAATCCGGGTGAGTTCCCGGAGCGAAGGGGAAAAATTCGATTTCTCGGCTCAGGAGTGTTTTGAATTTTGCGACCTCTACGGACAAGGTTGTGCCGCAGTTGGTTTTGTTATGAGTGAACAGGAAGCTGCCTTTTTCAGGGGTTTGGGGGCGGGGCTGATAGCCGTTGAAAATCAAGCTGTCGTCATGTAGAAGATCGTCCAGATTTTTCCAATAGCTCTGGCACATGGAGCATTCTTTTAAGGGCTGATTTTCTGCGTTCAAATCCGTTATTCTCCCGAGGTAAAAAGGTGCGATGCTGTGCGAGATTGTAGCATTAGATTTTGCTAAACTCCAGCGGGTTGTGTGTCTTCCCGGCCATCACTTTCAAGCATTTCGCCCTAGTGGTTATTCTCGAAAGTTCTTTCTCGCCAGTATCCGGGTTTTCGGCGTAAGTGCATTAACGCATAAGTCTTGATCGTTTGTTCATCGTGGGAATAGACAATGGCGAAGGGGAAGCGATGCAGGAAAAAGCGTCTTGTGTCTGTGGTATATGGGGACCATCTGTCAGGGGATTTTCTTATTTGTGACATCGCACGGTCAAGTTCGTCAATAAACCTGCGTCCCAATCCTTTGGACTGGCTATCATACCAGTTTTTTGCGGCCTTGATTTCGTCGTAAACAGCGGAGTGGATCTGGATTTGCATTTACAATTTCTTTTTCACTTCTTCCCATGACATGAAAGAAGCCTTGCTTTCGATTCTTTTTTGGATCTCTTTTTGCCAGGCCATCTCGATATTTGCGTCCGTATCATCGTCGAGGCTTTCCATGATACGATCAGCAACAAATGCCCGCTGTTCTTGCGGCATTTTTAAAATATCTTGCAGGATATCTTCGGGATTTTTGTTCATGGTGGTCTCCTTTTGGGCTTTATTTTATCCCTCTCTCCCATCACTTTCAAGCATTTCGCCGTGTTTCTTTTTCCCTAGAGCTGTGCGGGCTTTGGCGTAAGCGGGGTCGTTCCAGAAGATAGAGCAGCCGTTGCAGCCGCGGCCACAGCAGCCTTCAGCTCCGGAGCGGGAAGTTTTGGAGCGGCGCTCCATCAGATCTTCGTTGATTGTATCTTGGAGAAGTTTTACGCGCTTAGGGTAGACGACCTCTGATCCTTGCCCCAATTCTATCTTCTGGGCGAGACGGTCGAGTTTCAGGCGCTGCCATTCCTCTTCGGTCAGTTCGGCTTCCTTGCGCAAAATCGTATAAGGAGGGTGGTTGGCTTTTAAGGCTTTGATGTCATCTTCGTGGTCGAACAAGCTAAATGGAATGCGTACGCGTTTGCGTTGGCCGCCATGTACCTCCAGCAAATTTTCCTCATCGCCATCAATCTCGAACTCGTACACACGTAATAAAGTGGGTGTACGTGTGATCGGAGAGAGGAACTCCAGCACTTCTCCTGATTTGAGGTGGTTTTTCGGCTCGATGATAAAGCAGTCCTCGCGCACTTCGCGGATGATGGCGGCATATTCCCACGCTGCCATGGTCTTGGTGTTTTCGAAATTATGGGCATAGTTGCGCAGGCGCCCCTCATGGAAAGCCAGCGTGAAGCCGCGGTTGGCAACGGTTTCCAGCTCGCGCATATAATCACGATAGTTCCACTCGGATTTATCTTCCAGCGCGTAGTAATCATCAATCGCGCGGCGGTAGGCTCCGGCGACCACGGCGACGTAATAGGCGCTCTTGTTGCGTCCCTCGATTTTAAGGCTATCAATGCCAAGTTTTAAGTAATCATCCAGCACCGGCATGAGGCACATATCTTTGGAATTTAGGATGTAAGAGCCGCGCTCATCCTCGATAATCGGCATAAAATCGCCGGGGCGCATGCCTTCTTCCAAAACAAAGTCGAACATCTTCATGTTCTCTTCGGTGAGCTCTAACTTCTCGATTGACCCGTCCTTGAGCCTTAAACGCACCTTATATTGCCAGCGGCAGGAATTGGCGCAGTTGCCTTGGTTGGCGCCGCGTTCGGCCATGAAATTGGAGAGCAGGCAGCGCCCTGAGTACGTCATGCACATAGCGCCGTGGATAAAGGCTTCTAGCCGGATATCGGGGCATTTGGCGCGAATCTCGATAAGCTCGTTAAAGGTGACCTCGCGCGCCAGTACGACAAGCTTTGCGCCCTGTTTTTGCCAGTGCTGGACGGAGAGATATGAGGTTACATTGGCCTGCGTGGAGACGTGTAAGGTAAGCTCCGGCGCTCTTTCGTGGACATAGGCAAACACGCCGGGATCGGCGATAATCACGCCGTCGGGCTGTACGTCTTTAAGGGTGGCGATGTAGTCGTCAAGCTTGGGAATGTCTTTGTTATGGGCGAATAAGTTGAGGGTAAGGTACACGCGTACACCGTGCTTATGGGCGAATTTTATGCCTTCCTTTACGTCCTCAAGGGTCATTTTAGATTTGGTGCGCAGCGACATGTCCGGCGTGCCCATGTAGATGGCGTCGGCGCCGTAAAGCACGGCGACTTTCAGGCGCTCAAGGTCGCCTGCGGGCATTAATAATTCTGATTTGTGGTTTTGGGTCATGCTCATAGGCATTCTTTTAACCTATGAGATAGGGCGGGTCAAAGATTAACGATTAGCATAGTTCCATATTTTACCCCTGAAAAATAATTATAGGAATTTCTTCCCTTTTTTAGGGTTTTGTGCTAGTATGTTTTTCAAGGGCGTAAGAACGCTCCACCGCCAAAACGTATATATCAAGGGGATATAGCAGGAGGATATATATATGCTATATCGATATACTGGCGGATTTCCTTTGAAAAGCTATTGGTGATGTATTTTAATACCTTATATTAGGCAAAATTTTTCACGAAAATATATAGCGAAGATATATACCCCGATAGACATGTTGGAATGGATAATTATTTTACATAATCCGAACCTTTGGAGGCCGTGGGAGCCGTGTCTTTGGACTTGTGCATTCCCAGTTATTGTCATTCTGAGCGCAAGTGCCCAAAGGGTACAAGTGAAGAATCCCGGACGTTGTTAATCAGAGATCCTTCGCATTCGCTCAGGATGACATAAAGGGGTTCTTTTAAACCACAAAGGCACCAAGGCACAAAGGTTTTGTGTTTTAGGCCGGTTTAAATAAAATTAAGTTTGTTCGGACTTCTATGATTGAAAATATGTTTTGGATCTATAGAAAGCTGCTGAATTGATTGTTTAGTTATTCAACCCTTTTTTCTTTTCTGTTTCAACTTGTTGTTTTTCGTATTCTTCTTTCATTTGCTGAACAGATGGAAGATTAATAACTTCAGTACTGCAATCCTTGGACATTGCCAATGATGCTAAGTGATTATAGCGTTGTCTATATGCTTCGTATTCCACGGCTTCGGCATTTTTAAAATCCATGAAGAATAAAGGAACCAGAAAGAACCATCCTGCTACACCGAGAGCTACATTTTTGCCTGTCTTATCTGTCTTTGGTAATAGTCTTTGAATTTCACCTTGGATTGTGGTCATTTCGAATTCTAAGGCTTTACAATTTTTATTTTGATCTCCGTATTGTGCTATCATGACAGGTGAGGGTGTGCGTCCACCACATGCTGTAAGACTAAATATAGAAACACATAATGCTAGGTTAACAAGTTTTTTCATTATTTCTCACTTTCAGTGATGTGCAACCTACAGCTAGTGTTATTATAAGTCAATAGAAGTTACAATATTTTATGTTATAATATTTCATAGGAAGTCAAGTATATGCACAAAATCGGTACATGGATAGAAGTTGATGATCTTATGCAAAGCGGTTTTGCTTATGAGATCGTCCAACGCGCGGGGGAGGGGTTTGATCCTGATTTTACGCCGCATTTTACCCCAAAGGAAATGCTGGAGCTGGGGGTTTTTGAAGGTAAGTACATGAATGATTGCCGTGATGAGTTTCCTGAGGACTGGTATGAAAACGCGAAAACCAGCGAAATACCCGACCCCTCATTAAATTGCTTTGGTATTAAAAGCCGCCAGTCTTTGCAGGTCTGGCGGGAGAAGGGCTGGATTATCGAGCCTGATCCGCGGGGCTGGTTCCAGTGGTATTGCCGCTATTACCAAGGGCGGCGGATGCCCGATGTCGATGCAAAGCAGATTAAGCGCTGGAAGGGGTTTGCCCGTCACGCAGGGCAGATCAGGGCAAATTGCTCCCCCGGGGATTTATCGTGTCGCCCGCGCCAGAGGCAGGCGCTTTTGCAGTGGTCATACGATCCGTTTATTTAGAGCTTCCATCGTTTTTGCTCTGGGATGACGGGGGAGGTGTTGTTTGCTCTGGGGTGATGGGGATATCTATTCTTCGGTTTCTTTAAGTGATTTTGCTAGTAGTGCCTTTTGCTGCCTTTGGGCTTTTGCTTTGTTGTATCTCTTATAGGCCTCAGTTAATTCGGCCGTTAAGGCCTCTCCTTCTTCTCCACCGTCACCACTAGCTCTCGTATTAATAAGGTGTAAGATTGTTGTGTGTTGAGCATTAAGAATTTCCAGGATGAGGTCATCTATTAATGTACTGCCTTCCAGAAAATTAAGGGTTGTGCTGCTAAGCTCTCCGATTAAACCGTATTTGAAAATTTTGGCATTGGCTTTTAGCTGCATAACAGAAAAGATGATGTCTTCTTTGATTTTTTTGGAAGCGGGAAGCGATTTTTCTGCGGCTTCGATGGCTTCTTTGAATTCTTTTAAGAAACCTTGAGCTATCGGGATAAAGTTGATTTTAATTTCTTCCAGAACTCTTTCCGATTGTGTAATCAGCCAAGGATCGATTTGGCGGATTGTGCCAACCTTTTTTTGCAAATATTTTTCGGCTTTGATCTTTTTGTCTGTTTCTTTTTTCCTTTGTATTTTTCCTTTGAAATCATCAGATTCTCGGCGGCGTCTGTCGGGGCCGACGAAATTCGGTGTCAGGATAAAGTCGCGGGGTTTGCTTACTATATGAGAAAGCCGTTTGGCTAAGTCCTGTACTGTGAATGGTTTGGTAAGATACTCCGTCACCCCTAAATCGCGCGCTTGGGCCACGCGCGTGGGAGCGTTTAGGCCGCTAATCATAATTATGGGGACGTTGCGGTGTGGCGATTTCGGATCTTTCCTGATTTTCTCAATAAGTTGCAGCCCGTCCATTTTGGGCATGTGCCAGTCTGTAATAATGATGTCAGGGTTCTTTAAAACGTATCGGTCGTAGCCTTCTTTGCCATCAGCCGCGGTGTATACTGTTCCCACGCCTAGTGTTTTTATGATGTCCGCCAAAAGTTGCCGCATGACGGAAATATCTTCAACAACCAAAATGCTGATTTTAGAGAAGTCCATATACATATTTGATTGTTACTCCGCCCTCATTTATGAGCATGATAGTATGATCATAGGAAAATGGGGGGTGTAACTCAAGATAATATGTTTGCTTTGCCCTTTAATTAAACAAGTTTACAAAAAGCTGTGCCTTGGTGTACAAGGGTTCGGTGTAATTTAAGCGCCCGTAGCTCAGGGGATAGAGCATTGGTTTCCGGAGCCAAGGGTCGCAGGTTCGAATCCTGCCGGGCGCGCCATTCTCCAATGGGTATATACCGGAGACATGGTATACATTTTTTCACAGCTACAAGTGCGCAAGCGGGCATATGGTTTTGTTTTTATCCTAAAGGACAAATGAGCGATCATAAAGGCCAAGACTTAAGGAGTAATACTCTAATTTATCTTAAATTCTACAGCTCTTAACTGTGGGGAACCGATGGTGCTTGCCGTATGAGCAGGGTTAATTGTATTATGCATACTTTCCAAAATAATCGGAAGGCCAAATAAAGCTCCGCCGGCAAGAAGACTCATTACTGCATTTCTGAGCGGTAATCTCATCGGATAGTCAACGCATTCTTTAAGCATAAAAACGGCTTTTACCGACATAAGAAGGCCTAGCAAATAAGAAATACCAGCGAGAA
>JAGYOK010000100.1 GCA_018399685.1 Alphaproteobacteria bacterium
CGGTAGGAGCCACCAATCGACGTGGTTCACTGAATATATTGAGGGGCATGGCGATTATAAGCCCTTTTTTCCGGGACCGATGAGCGGGAAGGCAAGATATTGAACTTAAACACCATCATAAACTATTCCTATATACATAGTAGTAATATTATAGGGGTTATTCGGAAGAAAGTCAAAAAGAGGGATGGAATTGCCACCACATTGTAACCATCCGCAGGAGATCAAAGTGCGCCCACAGAGAGTAGATATTCAGTGAAGTGCTTCCGTTCTGGTCAAACTCGCCGATGAGGAGCCGGGCCAGTTGTAGACGAACACCTTTGATTTAGCAAAATACCACTTACAACTCGTTTTTGGTGCCAAATTCGCGTTTTAAGCTCATATATTGGCATATAAATAATCTTAACATACTTCTATTTATGATGTTGCTTGGGAACGGCACCTATTAAAAGTCTTAATTCGGATTAATATGATCAATGAGTTGTCCGTATCTTTTTTCCCAATCGTTGACTATAGGGTTAATCTTTTTGACAAGGGAACGACAATATTTTTGCAAGCGTTCAGGTTCAACTTTCTCGTGCTGACGCACAATTTGAGCCACAAGACTGATCGCAAATCTGACCAAGGTTTTAGCATTAACAAAGCGAAAGGTGATAAAGCGCCATTCTGTAGGCTGCTTAAGCTCTGGATGAAACATGGGTTTCTTTGCTCCTGATGGAGGGTGAACTGCTTTGTCGCGGTAATTCATAAGTTCCTGTATATTTCTACGAATCGCATGGAACGATTCATCAGATGGTAGTGAAAAAGCGCGTTTTATGACCTCTGCAATTTGCTTGTACCGAGCTGTTCCATTACGGCGCCAACTACGAGACAGTTCGTTTATATGGTCAATTGTAGCTCGTTCTTTTATTGCAGCATAAAAAGCATCGATTGCAATCGCACTGGCCATTATCGCTTGCATTCCTGAAGTAAATTCGGCTTCCAAGGATTGAGCTTTTTTTTTGCTATCCCCTGATTTGTGTGCAGCCTTCACTGATTCATTTGCATCTTCTGCCATTGCAAGGTGGTTAACACCTATTTTAAACCAGTATGGACAAAGGTCAAGCTCAACGTGTAAGGCTTTCAATACACCCTGGGGCTTTCCTTCGGAATCTATCTTAATAGTCAATCCGCCTTGAGGAATCGTTACCTGCATTCCTTTAATAAGAAAAATTCCTTGCTTACCTTCTCTTTTTTTAGTTGACTTTCGCGACTCTTGCTCTTCGTTCATAATCGCCTTAAGATTTTTTCATTTCAGAATTTTACTTATTAATCCCGCGAACTAAACCGTAAATTATCTCATTCCCATTCGAATAGTTTGCAATAATATCGATAGCTGCATGCGAAGAATGTACGCCGGAGCAAACAGCAAACAATCCTGCTACTCCGGGTTCTGCGTAGGCGACTTAGCCTGCCCCGGTAATGGCGATAGTCCAAGTTCTTTCAGAAACTTGTTGTGCTTGGCCGTTGACTTACGGATCTCTTTCTCGATCTCAACCAACTCTTTATGCGTGGCCGATAGATCGATTTCTGGTTCCGGCTCCGCCGTGCTAACATAACGCGAGATGTTAAGGTTGTAATCGTTCTCTTTGATCTCTTCCATCTCAACCCGACGGGAATACCGCTTCTCCTCATTACGAAG
>JAGYOK010000101.1 GCA_018399685.1 Alphaproteobacteria bacterium
CATCTTCCGAGATTATGGCACATGCTCCAGTCTGCCCTGGATCAATGCCGACATATGCTTTCGGTTTATTCATTTATTTGCCCCTCTCGCTTCGTCATTTCGCCACAGATCGACGCAAATGGTTTTAGGTATGCTACCCTACATCAGAACGGGATACCTCCGCCTGTGTCGCTCTCATTAAACTGACTGTGATTTGGAGTTAGATATTCTTCTCCACCCCCATCAATCTCATCAGCCATTTCCCGTAAAATTTCAGCAGCCGAGTGCTGATCCCCGAGCTGCACCTTAACCGGAATCGCCTTTTTGCCCGGCTCACGGTTTTTAGTCTGCGGAAACGCCCATTTTTTAAACGTCTTGCCTTCGTCATTGGTAGTGCCCGCCACTAAGCTGTAAATTCCGTTATATTCTTCAAGGACCACGGAATCGCCATATTTACTGTCAGGTATATCAATGTATTTAATGTCTGTCATTTATTTGCCCTCCTGCCCATGCTTAAATCCATGCTCAAACGCCGTAAGATAGTGATACTCAATTTCTTCTAATTGTTCACCGGATCTGCCGGCTACTTCCAAAACACCTTTAACGTATCTCCAATGTTCTTCGGCCAGCTTCCAACCTCTATCCACCGGAGCTTCTCTGCGCTCGCAATAGTCCCAGGCATCTTCATAAATTTTATCTTCATAAGGCAATATACATTTTTCACCATCTCTTTCCGGTGCCCTGCACTTCCCGGAAGAATATTCCAAATATACACAGCCCTTTGCTTCTTTGTTATTTAACGGGCACTCCGGATAACAGAACCATTTACCATCGCGCCAGTAGTGCACGCCTTCGATCGAATTGTCGCAGTCTGGTTTGGCGCATGTTTGCCATATTTCGGTATCTCTTGCCATATCACTCTCCATACACTGACAACTGCAATAAAAGCCTTTTTCAGGTGTATGCCAATAACCATTAGACGGATCGAACCGCTTGCCGCAGTGCCTGCAATAGATTAGCATATTAGCTCCTTTCGTTTTTAATCCCTGTCAATATCATCTTCCCATATCTGCTTTGTTTCTCCAATGTGCACCGCCGGAGATTTCATACATTGTTGGAGGTTGGTATCGCCCGTTCCCGTCTTTGACAAGGTCTCCGCGCCTGACCCATTTCGGCTTACCTGACATATCGAAAGGCTCCCCGCAATATGAGCAGCACGGCCTCTTTTCCTGCTGCGCATCCATTTCAAGCTCCCACTGAGAGCACCGCAAGTCCTGCGGGCATTCACTTCCTGTCTCCGCGCAAAAGCCGTTGTCCATCAGTTCGTTTCTGCTGCATGTCATATCCCTACCTCCCTTCCGGTCGTTGTGCGATTGCTTGTTTCCAGTCTGCGGGACTGTCAGATATTTTGATGCCCTCCAGATTGTACTCATCGTCACCATGCAAAATCCACGTTGATTCAAATATATATGGCTTTGCTGCATATCCCCATAAATCACCGCTCTTGTCTATTGCAACCCACTGAATTTCATCCCGCAAGCACTCCCAAGAGATTTCGTCGCGCCAGTCGGTGAGTTTGAGGTCGCCTCCAGTTGCAATAGTATGGTGTGACTGACCTTCTTCGGTCCACGTTGCAACGTTCCACCTTCTAT
>JAGYOK010000102.1 GCA_018399685.1 Alphaproteobacteria bacterium
AGACCATTAAACCTAAATTCCGCAGTTGAGCTGCATTAATCTATTGATTTTCGATCAATTTGTATCCTCAAGGGGGCATCAGCTTAGACATAGATTCCAACTGCGGTGCAGTTGAATTTAACCAGCGATGTATATTCCTATAACCCTCAGCCAGTTTCTTCATCCTATGTTTGGGCAAAGCTATTTTTACCAATGTTTCTCGTGCTGTGCGTATTTTCTTGCCTGCAACCATCAAGTATATACGGCGAGTTGTTTTCGCTTCACTATGGCTCTCTGCAGACATCGCACGGGTAAACAATGACCATAAATTATAGCTCAGAAGTAAAAATCTTGCCGCTACTTCAGTTACCACCTTACTCTTAGCACAAAAACCACCAAAGCCCCACTGGTTCTTTATCTCATCAAATACATTTTCACAATCTGCACGCTCTTTGTACAGATCTACAATCTGCCAGCTACTGCTATGTTCAACAGGGAGACTGGTAATATAAGCATCGTATTTATGTTCGTATATATCCCAGAGATTATCTTCTTGAAAAGCCGGTATTTTGCATACTAATTTCCTGGTAAAAACAACGCGTCTTGGTTTATCCCAATCTGAAAGTTGAAGTTGACGCTCAGATGTTTGTAAAATACCATAGCTGCTGCAGCCTTGCCAGTCTTCATCTTTGATGCTGTA
Organism: Alphaproteobacteria bacterium; assembly: GCA_018399685.1. Classification (GTDB taxonomy): domain Bacteria; phylum Pseudomonadota; class Alphaproteobacteria; order Micavibrionales; family Micavibrionaceae; genus UBA1672. The sequence goes on from JAGYOK010000102.1 coordinate 680, forward strand.
AATAGCCTTTTTAACATTCGCAGTCTTCTTGAGCTTAAAAAGGTAATATGGGCGTTCTGAAGAGCTTTCGTGCCATTTCATTATTTTATCTGTGCCGAACCCTATATCACCACGATTAAGCCATGGCTGTTTATCTTTGCCGACCAAACCAAGCGCCTGTTCCATGCATTTTACAGCATCACTGCTTGATACAGTATTGCCGGCTCTAAGAGTATAATGGAAACATAGCCTTGTATCGGCAACGATTGCAAGCAGTGGATGATGACTTTTACGGCCACGCTTGGCAGGGTTGTAACCAACCTCTGCTAATTCCTGATTGCCGTAACGAGTTATTACTGTACTATCCCAGTCAAGAATGTATTGCTCCGGCAAAACATTGTACATATTTTTACTGGCTTGATTTATCCATTCACTCGCTCGCTGAACATCCAAACTCTTGAAAAAACGGCGTATAGTATCATCTCCTGCAATACGCTTGATCTTAAATAATTCCGGAATTACAGCATCGTTGCGAAGATAGTTTACATCGCTGAAATGTTTGCCATCAAAGAGAGTTGTTAGCATATAACTGATGATAATATCACGCACTTCAAGGGCGTTGGGAGATGTGCGAACCACAGGGCAACTTTGCGCAAGACGCTCGATGATGCCTGACTTTTTGAGAAAAGCAACAAAGGGAACGAGTCCTCCAAAAGGTGTTAGAGGCTCATCTGTCGGCTCTACTTTAACCTTGCCACAATAGGTTTCAAACGGCAAATTGTATTCACTCATTGGGTGAAGCTCCTTTTATAGCGGATTAATAATATAATGTGCTATAATAAAGATACTTACACAAAAAACAAGCCTTTTATGATAGACCAACTGCGGAATTTAGGATCAACATCGAGGGTGTGAAATAAACTGTGTAAATGGTCATAGAAATTGTTAAAATATTATTGAAAGGTATTTTAC
>JAGYOK010000103.1 GCA_018399685.1 Alphaproteobacteria bacterium
TGCTTTCAAGGCATGCCGTCCGCTGCTGGGTATGACATGCTCATCATTGACGAAGCACACGGGGCCGCGTGTGAGAGTATCCGCAAGATCATTGCGACGGCGGATCCGCATTGTTGGGTTTTAGGAGTGACCGCAACGCCTGACAGACCGGATGGGCTGGATATACAAAAGGAGATCGGGCCAATCTTCCACACGGTTTCCCGCGCCGATGTCATGGCAACCGGGCGCATTGTTTCCGCGTCGGTGCGGTGGCTTGACGTACCCGGCACGATTGCGGAGGAAGTGAACAAGGAGGCGGCAAAGGAGATTCGCGGATGGATGAATTACGAACAGCGCAACCGCATAATCTACCGTCTCGCAAAAAGGATCGGCATTGTCGAGAACAAGGCGCGGAATCAAAAGGCCGCAGAAGTTGCGCGGCGGGCGATGGACGCGGGTAGGAGTGTGCTTGTTTTGGTGATAGAGAAAGCGCAAGGAAACGAGATTGTGGGCATGATTGGCGAGGGGGCTGTCATGGTCCACAGCGGGATGAAAAAGCGCGAGGAGACGATTGAGGCGTTGCGTAGGGGGGAGATCCTTTGCGCGGTGGCGACTTCGATTGCTGATCAGGGTCTTGACCTAGCGATTCTCTCGGTTCTTGTCATGGCTTGTGGGGGACGTGCTGCCGGGAGAACGGAACAGAGAATTGGGCGCGTCTGTAGGAATCACGGCGATGGTCTCGAAAAGTTTTGCTTTGACTTCAAGGACTGCCAACACTATTTCTTGTCCGAACAATCCAAGGCGCGGGCGGAAGTTTACAAAACGCTTGGATGTAAGGAGGGGTGAATAATGCAAATCACACAAAACGACATGAACGAGGCTTTGCGGCTTTTGAAGGAAGGCGGGCGCAAGAATTTCTCGCTGGATTACCTGGGCCGCAAAATGAGCATCGGCTTTCAATCCGCTTGGGAGCTTATGCACGCCATGGAGGACGCGGGTATGGTTCGCAAGACGTATGAGCCGCGGTGGAAGTGGGAGGTGGTTTGATGAACATGTTTCAAAAGGCAATCAAAGACGGTCCGCTGAAGTGCGACATTTGCGGCGGTGATATGCGATGGATTCATGGCGGCGGATGGGATAACGATTGCATTTATTGCGCGGATTACAAGGATTGCGGCGCGGAAATCGAGTACCCGACCTCGACAATTTTCGAGTATGAACAAGAAAACAAAAAGGATGAAGTATGAACCTGAAATTTGAAATCACTGGACAGATTAAGCACATCGGAGAGATTGAAACCGTGGGGCAAAAGGGCTTTCAGAAACGCCTGCTTGTCATCACGGACCCAGCGGACAAATACCCGCAGGAGATACCGCTTGAAGCGACGGGCGATATGATGGCCCGCCTGGACGCTTTGCGCGTCGGGC
>JAGYOK010000104.1 GCA_018399685.1 Alphaproteobacteria bacterium
GATAGACCGCATTGATAATGACGGAAACTATGAGCCTGGCAACGTACAATGGTCAACCAAGAAAGAAAATTGCAATAATAGATCAAGCACAAAACTTATAACCTTTGATGGTAAGACTAAGTCTATTCAGGAATGGGCCACAGAAAAAGGCATCAATTACGGCACCTTACACGATAGGATTTATAGAGGATGGAGCATTGAAGATGCTCTATCACAGCCCATCAATTCTAAAAGCAATTTGATAACCTGGAACGGCGAGACTAAGCCTGCCTCTGCTTGGGCGCGAGCATACGGTATTCCTGTACCTACTTTTTTGTATCGACTCCGCCATGGGTGGACGGTAGAAGAAGCTCTTTCCATCTCTAAGTATCAGAAAAACAAGTCTCCTTCTAATGCTAAAAGATATCAAATGAATGGTGAATATCTTACCATTAAGGAGATATCAGAGAAAACTGGGATAAGTATTAAGTTGCTGAGGAAGCGCATACAAGAACGGAAATGGAGTGTGGAAAGAGCCACAAGTTTTTCTAAAAAGGAGCAGAGACCATGATCAAGATGCAATCGCCGATACCAAACCGCAAAGGCGTCTATGAAGTCCATGATGTTGTTACTCGCAAAATAGACTCGTATAGGGCGGCCGGCTGGCTGAAATTGGGCGAAAAGGTTAAACCAAGCCAAGGCGAAATCGAGCCGGCGAAACCTGCTGAATCCAAGCAATTCGACTTATCCGGATCATGGTTTACCAATCGGGCAAAGGTAAAAAAAGAGCTTGGCCTTGAAAAAGCGCCGGCATCCAAGCTGGAGGCAGGGGAGCTTTTAAGGGCTGCGGGCTATGAGGTAACGGGTGACTAATGAAACACTGCACTGACAAAGATTATTTTGAAGAGTGGCTGGATTATGACAGGGAAACTGGTGAGTTTACTTGGAAGAAACCGCCCGCAAAAGGTGTAAAGGCAGGAGAGACGGCAGGGTGGTGTAATAAGCAGGGCTATCGTGTTTTAGGGCTAAAAAACAAAGATTTTCGTCTACATAGAATAGCTTGGCTGCTTGAACACGGGGAATGGCCCAATGGAGAACTGGACCATATAAATAGAATTAAAGGTGATAACAGGATTGAAAATCTTAGGTTGGCTACTGGTTCACAAAACTCCATGAACAGAAGCAAACGGAATGACAACACATCAGGGTATAAGGGTGTATCGTGGCATCGAAATCGCAACAAGTGGCAAGCTTTAATAGGCAAAAACAATAAATTAAAGCATTTGGGATATTTTGAAACTATGGAAGATGCTGTTAATGCATACACAAGAGCATCAGCGGCCATGTTTGGTGAATACTGTTGCAACGAGGCGTAAATGTCCAAGTACCAGACCAACATAGACGA
>JAGYOK010000105.1 GCA_018399685.1 Alphaproteobacteria bacterium
TCACCAGGATACACCAGATTGTTTTTGGCAAGAAATGCTGCGAGTTCTGTGCTATAGTCATAGACTTCCTGCTGAAGCCGTTCACCGGTGACGGTGATGATGCCATCTTCATAGTTGAAATTCACTTTTGTTTTCATTGTCTCTCCTTTTTTGTTTGTCTCTTTTTCCATCTCATGAGTAATATAGACATATATTAGGTCAATGTCAAGAGTTTTTTTAAAAATATTTTAATTATTTTATAATAGTTTAGCTTGTTCATATCGCTTCTTTTGATGCGGGAATAATATTTGTTGACCACTAACAAACTCTATCCAATCCTGAGCCTTTTTGTAAAAATCTTTCTTTATCTCAAATCCATACCCACGCCGATTCATTAAATGCGCTGCAACAAGAGTGCTCCCGCTCCCGGCAACAGGGTCAATCACAACATCCCCCTCATCTGTAAAAATACTAATTAATCGCTCAAGCAATTTCACTGGCTTTTGTGTAGGATGGATTTTACGATAATACCAATCTGTACTGCTATCATCTACCCAATCCATCACATTGAATATCATCTTCCCGTTATTATTGAATTTTGGCAATTTGTCACGATACAAGATAAGCCCATATTCGGCATTGCCCACAACACGCATATTAGCCTTTAATACCTGAGCGCTAAACGTCTTCCGAAATACAAGATTAATATAATTCTTTATCTCATAACGCTTGGCAAGTTCTATCAAATACATCTGTTGCTCAAAGCTGCAAAATATTATCATTGCAGGAGCTTTCCCCGATTCTTTCGGTTCTTTTACCATCATTTTGCTGCAGAAGTGCATAAACTCAGCAGGTCGAAAATCTTTATCCGTGTCAAAAAATTCTTTCCCCGCCAACTCCGATTCGCCGTTTTTGTTGTCACCACCAACATACCACGAAGGATTCGAGCCATAAGCATTTTTGCCAATATTATATGGAATGTCAGCAATAACAAGCTGCGCCTTCGGGATTTGATAAGGTTTATAATTTTGGAAATGGTCGTTAATTATCTGCATTTCATTCTCCTTCCTCAAAATAGAATTTCCCCGAAAACGGCTTAATTTCTGCTATCCCGTATCTCAATGCCACTTTCACAATATATATTTTTGCCAATCGCTTGTGAAGCTCCCCCAACCAGATGTCTCTAAACATTTCCAAACTAAGATCACGCTT
>JAGYOK010000106.1 GCA_018399685.1 Alphaproteobacteria bacterium
CGTAGGGTAGCATACCTAAAACCATTTGCGTCGATCTGTGGCGAAATGACGAAGCGAGAAGCTATGAATAATATAATATCACTATCCGGCGGCAAAGACTCTACGGCAATGTTGCTTATGATGCTTGAGCGCAATGAGCCAATTCATTCGGCCGTGTTCTTCGACACGGGCTGGGAGTTTCCGCAAATGCTGGACCATATCGACAAGTTGGAGAAGTATGTAGGCTTTGAGTTTGTACGGCTGTATCCTCCAAAGCCGTTTACATATTGGATGTTTGAGCGACCAATAAAAAAACAGAACGGAAAAGGCAAGGGTGAAATCCATAGGACGGGCAACGGGTGGCCGTCTCCGATGCGACGATGGTGTACGACAAAAAAGGTGCAGGCTATCCAGCGGTATCAAAAAACGATTGATGCGCCGGTGGAATGTATTGGCTATGCGGCAGATGAAGCCAAGCGTACGGCAATAACCGAAAAAGCAAACCGAACAATGCGCTTCCCGCTAATCGAATACGACATTTCAGAAGCAGATGCGCTTGAATACTGTTACCAGCAAGGCTTTGATTGGGGCGGGCTTTATAGATATTTTAGGCGGGTTTCGTGTTTTTGTTGCCCATTACAGCGGCTTGGCGAATTGCGGACATTGCGGCGGCATTTCCCGGACCAGTGGAATCAAATGCTTGAATGGGATGCGGCTATCCCTGGACACAACCGAGGATTTATGGGGTATAAATCTGTGCATGATTTTGACCGGAAATTTGCCGAAGAAGACAGGCAGATGGAATTGTTTAATTAGACCGGCTGAAAGGCAAATAAATGAATAAACTGCAACATAAGTTTAGAGCACAAAGAACGGAAACAGACGGCATCAAGTTTGATTCCAAAAAAGAAGCCGCGTTTTACCGTGAGTTGAAGCTGCGGCAGCAGGCAGGCGATATTGTGTTTTTTTTACGGCAAGTGCCTTTTGATCTGCCCGGAAACATTAAATACCGGGTGGACTTTGTTCTTTTCGAGTCCAGCGGCAATGTCCGGTTTGTCGATGTTAAAGGGCACCGGACAAAAGATTATATCCGAAATAAAAAGCAGGTGGAGACTTTATATCCAGTGGAGATTGAGGAGGTGTAACATGCAACACCACCAGTACCCAGAAGAAATTAAACGAATCACTTGGAAACGCAAACTCAAAGC
>JAGYOK010000107.1 GCA_018399685.1 Alphaproteobacteria bacterium
CCAACCAACACCAAACACAAAACACCAAACAAACTAACTAAAGTGCCCCATCTCTGGATAGATAATACAACCTGTGTAGTTACCGCCGATGAGCTGGTGCCTGATTACTACAAAACGATTGATTCGTTGAAAAATGTAGTAACAAGGCACGAAAAACGCGGTTACGGTATGCGCAGGGTGCAAAAGGGCGGCAATGGCCGGCAGTTGCTGGTTGATTATGATTCACTCCCAAACAACATCCAGGCGAAGCTGCACGATCCGCGACGGGTTGACAGCATTATGGAGCGGTTTTACAAAATAGATCCGCTGGCCGTTGATTTTTTCAGCAAGTACCGCTTTGCCGACGGGAGCTACATTACCGAAGATGTGCAGGAACGCTACATCATCAATGCCAGTGTGCTTAAAGCTGCCATTTTGCTTAAAGCAGCGCGCATCCATGAGCGAATGAGTAAGCCGGGCGGATCTATTGCCGGAATTATGACATCAATAGCCACCGACGTGCGCAACTTCAACAAGGTGATGCCGCGCAAGTATGGTGTTTCGCACACATTGCCTGATAATCCTGTGCGATTCAGACAGAAGTACAATCAGTTTTTGAAAGAAAGCTACGAATGTCTGATAAGTAAGAAGCATGGGAATCAAAACAGCCGCGTAGTGGACGAGCGTATGGAGGCACTCTTTAACTCGATGTTCGCACATCAGGAACAAAAGCCAAGCTTTGCAGACATCAGCAGGCAGTACGAAGGTTTCCTTTCGGGATATGTAGAAGTGATCAATGCCGAAACCGGTGAGCTTTACGATCCTAAAGAGTTCGAGAAGGTATCGTCGGGCACAATTTACGGCTACCTGAACGCGTGGCAAAACCGTGTGGCTAACGTTACCCTGCGCAATGCCGACCGCCAGAAGCTCATGGGGCAATTCAAGACCCCGCACAAGCTCATACAGCCCTTCAAATCCAACAGTATCATCAGTATCGACGACCGTCAGCCGCCATTCGAGTACGCTAAGGGCAAACGCCTGTGGTTGTACAACGGCATTGATTTGGCCAGTGAGGCTTACGTGTGTACCGTGTTCGGCGAATCGAAGGAAGGCATTATCCTGGATTTTTACAGACAATTGGTGCGCAATTATGTAGCCTGGG
>JAGYOK010000108.1 GCA_018399685.1 Alphaproteobacteria bacterium
CGTCCTAAAATAAAGTATAAATAATATAAGAGTGTTTTTCTTTTCGAAAAATCACCTTTGTGCTTGAATAGTATCACTATTAATACTATAATACTACCATGAGCAGAATAGAGAAAACACTAAAAGAGATGGAAAAAGCACCGCAAAATGTGCATTTTTCTAACCTTGCAAAGGTGTGTTCTCACTTTTTTGGTGAAGCTCGCAATAAAGGCACAAGCCACCATGTCTATAAAACGCCATGGCTTGGCGACCCTCGCGTAAATATCCAAAAAGGGAAAGACGGGAAGGCCAAAGCTTACCAAGTAAGACAGGTTTTGGCGGCACTTAAAAAACTAAAGGAGCAGGACCAATGGTAGACCATCAGCACTATACTTACCGCGTTACATGGTCAGAAGAGGACGGGGAACACGTTGCACTTTGTGCAGAGTTTCCTAGCCTGTCTTACCTCGCGAAAAAACCTACAAACGCTTTACAAGGATTGGTAAAGCTGGTTGGTAGCGTTGTTGTCGATATGATAGAAAACGGCGAACCAGTACCAGAACCCATTGCAGCAAAAACTTATAGCGGTAAGTTTCAAGTGCGCGTTCCTCCAGAACAGCACAGAAACCTTGCTATTAAAGCCGCGGAAGAAGGAACAAGCCTTAACCGCTATGTTTCTTCAAAGCTTATATAATTAAAGCCCCTGCGGGAGCTTTAATTAGTACTTAAAGCCGGAATTTTTAGTGAACGAAAACCCCTGCCCCGCCTTGTTTTTCTTTTAAACTTAATTACATTTTTTTTAGGCATAATACTCAAACTCATTATGACTTAATTCATGTCACGATAAAATATGATTAAAATGTTAGGCTCTCAATATTAGAAATTAAGAAAAATGCACAATGATTTATATTCTGTTATATAACTAAACTCATTATCAATTTAAGAAGATATTACTTCTTTAACAATGAACAATTGTTTCTTACTTATAAAGCGGATAACTTACAAAAATGTCTAGAAAAAAACAAAAAACCGAAACAAGCATCAATGTTTTTGG
>JAGYOK010000011.1 GCA_018399685.1 Alphaproteobacteria bacterium
GGTACGGGCAAGTGCCTGTGATAATGCTCCGGCTTTTTTGGCATTTCCAACGTTGACAGCTCAAGGGACATCAACATTAGTTACCTCTGATATTTTGCAGGTTACAGGAATGGATGCAGGGTGTACAACCAGCGTGGGGGTGAGCGGTGACGGCTTGCCGAATTACCGCACTTGTTCTGACGCGGCATGTTCTTCGGTTCTGCAAGCCTGGACGGCGGCGAACAATACGCTCGATATTCAGGGTAATTATATCCAGCTTCGCACGACCACGAGTGCCAGTACGGACACCAGTTTTACAGTAACGCTTAATACCGGCCCGACATCGCAGGACTGGATGGTTTCAACGGGCTTATCAGAATGCGGCACAATCGGCAGTGTATGTGCAGATGGTACGGTGTATGCGGGACTGTCCGGTTCGAATCCAATGTATGTCACAAGATGTGATGCCGGGCTGACATGGGGAGGGTCATCTTGTGATGGTGCAAGATTATCGCTTACGTGGACTGATGGGACAGCTACCCCTAAAACGACGGGCATTACTGATTCGCAGGATGGAAAGAGCAATACGGCCAGCCTGGTGACACTTGATTCGGATTATCAAACTGCCGGCACACAGCCCCACGTGGCGGCGCAATATTGCTATGATCTGGTATTACATGGGAAGAGTGACTGGTATCTGCCTTCTACGAGTGAGCAGAACACTATGTATGGAAGTAAGACTGCTATTGGTAATTTAAATGTAAGCGGAGCTTATTATTGGTCGTCTCGTGAGGCCAGTCAGACTCGTGCATGGAGGATACGTTTCAGTGATGGTACTATAGATAACACCACCGCGAAGAATGTCGGCAATTATGTGCGTTGTGCGCGGAGATAATTAACGAGGCTTGGCTTTAGCAAAGGCGGGTTAGTCATTTAGTCATTGCGTACGTTCGTTGTACCTTATTCTTTTCATAATCTCTTTCGGGTCTAATTCTCCGCCCCTTGGGGCTTATAATTCCTCCCCCTCAAGGGGGAGGGATTTAGAGGAGTTCCCCTCAAGGGGGAGGGGTGACTGGAGGAAGGGGCTTTGGGCGGGGGTTATAATCAAGGCATTATAATTTATTGTTTATGTTTGGGTTTTGATGGTGTACTTTTTGGAAAATTCCGGATTTATCAGCAGACATAAACCAAAAGGCCAAAAATTATTATGACCGACACTCTTATTTCCCGACCGATTTCTCAACCGATTGTTTCCCGCAAAAGCAAAGCCTTAAACGGCTATCCGCTTATACCCGGTGATAAATCGATATCGCACCGCTCGATAATGCTGGGCGCTCTGGCTATTGGCGAGACGATTGTCAGCGGCTTGCTGGAAGGCGAGGATGTTTTGTGCACCGCTATGGCTATGCGCGCGATGGGAGCAAAAGTCACGCAGGGTGATGACGGGCTATGGCGTATTCACGGCGTGGGTGTTGGCGGCTTGCATGAGCCGGATTGCGTTTTGGATATGGGCAATAGCGGAACGTCTACGCGCCTGTTGCTGGGGCTGGTCGGAGGGTGCGATATTACCGCAACATTTACCGGCGATGCGTCTTTGCGCAAGCGCCCGATGAAGCGCGTGGTTACGCCGCTGGAGATGATGGGAGCGCGCTTTATGTGCCGCTCCGGTGATCGTTTGCCGCTTACGGTTAAGGGAGCGCGCGAGGCTTTAGGCATTGAATATCATTTGCCGGTTGCTTCGGCGCAGGTTAAATCTGCGGTGATGCTCGCGGGGCTTAATGCTGCGGGGAAAACGACGGTGATCGAAGACAGGCCAACGCGCGATTGTACGGAAAATATGCTGCGGCATTTTGGGGTTCAGGTGGAAACAGAAGAGCTGGAGGGCGGCGCGTTTGCTATCAGCCTGAATGGTCATCAAGAATTGCGGGGATGCGCTGTGGATGTGCCGCGTGACCCTAGCTCTGCTGCTTTTGCGGCGGTGGCGGCGCTAATTGTGGAAGGGTCGGAAATTACCATGAGTAATATTGGCGTGAATTCGCGGCGTGACGGGCTGTTTGTGACCTTGAAGGAAATGGGCGCGGATATCCGCTATGAGAATCAGCGCATCGAAGCGGGCGAGAAGGTGGCGAGTATTAAAGTTACGGGCAATAATGTCATGAAGGGCGTTGATGTGCCGGAGGCTCGCGTGCCTTCTATGATTGATGAGTTCCCGATTTTGGCGGTGGCAGCGTCTTGCGCGCAAGGGACTACGCGTATGACGGGCTTGGCCGAGCTGCGGGTCAAGGAAAGTGATCGTTTGCTAATGATGGCGGAGGGGTTGAAGGCGTGCGGGGTTGATCTGGAGATGGGCGAGGATAGCCTGACTATTCACGGCACGGGCAAGCCTCCTAAAGGTGGGGCCAGGATAGAAACGGCGCTGGATCACCGCATTGCGATGAGCTTTCTTGTGCTGGGCTGTGCTAGTGATGAGCCTGTGGAAATTGATGATGGCGCGCCGATTGCTACGAGCTTTCCGAATTTTATCGATTTGATGAATGATCTTGGGGCGGATATTTGTGAGGGAGAGTAAGTATGTTTAAGAACCTATTTTTTAAAGAACCAACGTACAAATGTATCTTTACAAAAAAAGTGCCTTGACCGCACCATAGAAACATGGACTTTCCTCCATTTGCTGCAGGACTAGAGCCCCTTTCTAGTTGTGACATTGAATTTACTAATATTTTATATCTACCTTTTGTTCCCCATATTGGTATGTTTGTGCAATATTACACAGAAATTCCTGCACTTCGTTCAAGAGATGATAGCGATACAGATGGTATTACTTTCAAAGAAAAAGTAGAATCTGTCACATGGCGAGATGGAGTGATTGATTGTACGACAGAAGACCATCATATTGAAAAGGATGATGATATTGCGTTAGAGATATTGGGGTTGATGAATCGTGGTTGGACTGTGTGGGACTCAAGCTTGGACATTGAAAAAGCGTCCGCAGTAGAAGATTTTTTAACTAGCTATGAAGATTCTATAAAAAAAGCAGAACAGAAGTTAAACAAGACTCTAGATTCTGATAGAGAAACGCTAAATAAAATGCGTGAAGTTTGGAATTTTCAGCGACTTTCATTGTGGAACTTAAAATGACTAACATAATAGCAATAGATGGGCCGGCGGCGAGCGGCAAGGGGACTTTGGCCAGAAGGCTGGCTAAAGCCTTGGGTTATGCGTATATGGATACGGGAGCTTTGTATCGTGCTGTGGGCTTTGAGGTATTGCAAGCAGCAGGCCGCGATCCTGAAAACGAGGCGGATGCTTTGGCGGGATGCGTGGCTCTGGCGGCTAAACTGGGCGGAGCAATCGGCACACTGGCGCTGGCCAACCCGGAATTGCGCAGTGAGGAGTGCGGAGATGCGGCTTCGAAAGTTGCCGCGATCCAAAGTGTGCGCGATGCCTTGCTGGATATTCAGCGGGATTTCGCTGCCAACCCCGGTGAGGGCTATAAAGGCGCGGTTTTAGACGGTCGGGATGTGGGGACGATAGTGTGTCCGAATGCGCCTTTGAAGCTATATATTACTGCTTCGCTCGAAATTCGGGCGGAAAGACGTATGAAAGAGTTGCAATTAAAAGGAAAACTCGTTACAAAGGGCGCTGTTTTAGAGGATATGCGTGCGCGTGATGCGCGTGATAAGGCTAGGGCAGCGGCTCCACTTAGGGCGGCAGAAGATGCAATCGTGATTGATACGAGTGAATTGAATGCAGACCAAGTGCTTGAAACTGCTCTCGAATACGCAAAAAAAGCGTTTCTTTTATCATAAGCATCATTATGCATTAGCGATATATATCCTATTAAGACGCGGCTTTGCCGGTTGCGCCTGCCCTCATTTAATTTATGGAGCAAAATGCAAAAACAAAGGCTCATCGGCAAAGACGATTAAAATTCGAAAGGAAGTACTGAATATGGCACATATTGCCGCAAATATAAAAGATAGAGATGGTTCCGAGGAGTTTGCAGCTCTGCTAGGAGAAACCATCGGGTTAAATGAAAAATTCGAGGGAAACGTTGTTAAAGGCGTTGTCATCGGAATAGGAGACGATTACGTCCTTGTGGATGTTGGTCTTAAATCAGAAGGGCGTGTTTCAAAGCACGAATTCTCCAGACCCGGAGAAGACCCGGAGATTAAAACAGGAGATACTGTCGAGGTCTATGTTGAACGCATGGAAAACCGTGATGGTATGTCAGTTCTTTCCCGTGAAAAAGCTCGTCGTGAGGAGGTCTGGATTGACCTTGAGAAATCTCATGAAGCCGGAGAGCGCGTTACCGGCACGATCTTTGGTCGTGTTAAAGGTGGATTTACAGTTGATCTTGGCGGCGCTGTGGCGTTTCTGCCCGGCTCTCAGGTTGATATCCGTCCAGTGCGTGATATCGACCCGCTGATGAATACACCGCAGCCTTTCCATGTTCTGAAAATGGACAGGAGCCGCGGAAACATCGTTGTTTCCCGTCGCTCTATTTTGGAAGAATCACGTCAGGAAGCACGCGGAGAACTGCTCGATAATCTCGCCGAAGGTCAGGTTCTTGAAGGTATTGTCAAGAACATCACTGATTACGGTGCGTTCGTTGATCTTGGCGGAGTTGATGGATTATTGCACGTTACCGATATTTCATGGAAACGCGTTAATCATCCAACAGAGGTTCTTAGCATTGGTCAGAGCGTGAAAGTTCAGGTTGTTCGTTATAACGAAGAAACACAGCGTATTTCTTTGGGTATGAAGCAGCTTGAAACTGATCCTTGGGAAAGCGTTGGCGATAAATATGTTGCCGGTGTACGCTTTAAAGGCCGCATCAGCAACATCGCTGATTACGGTGCTTTTGTTGAGCTCGAAGACGGTATCGAAGGTCTTGTGCACATTTCTGAAATGTCATGGACCAAGAAAAACGTACATCCGGGCAAAATCGTTTCTACTTCTCAGGAAGTTGAAGTCGAGGTTCTGGAAGTCGATCTTGAAAAACGCCGTATATCTCTTGGCCTGAAACAGTGTCAGGACAATCCGTGGGAGAAATTCTCTAAAGATTTCAAACCCGGTCAGGAGATCGAAGGCGAAGTTCGCAATGTCACCGAGTTTGGCTTGTTTGTTGGTCTTACAGAAGAGATTGACGGCATGGTTCACTTGTCTGATATTTCATGGGACGACCAGAGCGAAGAGACTTTGAAAGCCTTTAACAAGGGCGATATGGTTAAAGCCAAGATCCTTGAAATGGATCCTGAGCGTGAGCGTATTGCTTTGGGCATCAAGCAGCTTTCTGACGATCCTTATGAAGGTGCGACGAAGGGAATGGCTAAAGGTGCCGTTGTTACTTGTACGGTTACTGAAATCGGATCAACATTTGTTGAGGTTTCGGTAAATGACAATGTGACAGGCACAATCAAAAAAGCCGATCTTTCCCGTGAACGTTCCGAGCAACGCCCGGATCGCTTTGCCGTTGGTGAGAAAGTTGATGCGAAAATTCTTTCGGTTGATAAGAAGACCCGCAAGCTTTCACTGTCTATCAAAGCCCGCGAAATCGACGAAGACAAGCAGGCTATGAAAGACTTTGGCTCTACTGAAAGCGGTGCATCCTTGGGAGATATCCTTGGTGCAGCGTTGCAGGAGAAAAAAGCCGATGGTAAAGAAGACGGCAAGGCCGATAAGAAAGCCGACAAGAAAGCCGAGAGTAAAGATAAAGACGAGAAATAGTCTTGCTTACTTAAAGAATTTTGAAAAGCCGCTCTTTTGGGCGGCTTTTTACTGTCTAATATAAGGGATCCCGTCATTGCCCCTTCTCTGAGTGTAGCGAAGCAATCCACCTATCCACCTGCCCCCCTCGTCATTACACGGTTTATCCGTGTAATCCACCTATCCGCTTGCCTGAAAACATGGTGTATTTGCTTGTCGGTTGTGGGAGGCAGATTACAGGCTCTTCGTTGTTGGTAAACAGGGTTGTTTTTTGAAAAAATAATCCATTAAAATCAAAGGGTTTATCTTGACGTTCGCTTTTTTATCGGGCAGTGTAGGAGGGACTCAAGAAAAAAGATTGCAGTTCTTTTGCTAAACGGAAGAAGGATGTTTTGATATGACAAAGTCCGAATTGATACAGCGGCTTGCGGAGATGAACCCACATTTGTATTTACGCGATGTCGAAAAAATCGTGGAAACTGTATTTGATGAGATTTCCAGTGCACTGGCACGCGGGGATCGTGTTGAACTGCGGGGCTTTGGGGCTTTCTCTGTGAAGCACCGCGACGCGCGCACAGGGCGTAATCCACGCACGGGTGAAACCGTTCATGTAGAAGCCAAGCATTTGCCGTTCTTTAAAACGGGCAAGGCGCTGCGTGAAAAACTTAATGATTAATAGGTTCTGACCCTAGCGCCTATTCAAACAAAAACGCTCTTTGCTATTAAGAGGGATGTTTAAAAGCAGGAAAAAGGGATTATGGTAGCAATTTTTCGTACAATTCTTGGACTTATTGTTACCGTTCCTGTCGCTGTTTTCTGTGGCTTGAACATTCAGGATGTCGCGGTGACGTACAGCCCGTTTCATGATTCTATTGACCTTCCATTGTATGCTATTGCGCTTGTGGCCGCATTTTTGGGCTTTCTTTTCGGTGCTTTTTCGGCATGGCTGAACGGTGCTCCCAAGCGCAAGGAACGGCGCTCTCTTAATAAGCGGGTTAAATATCTGGAAAAAGAGCTATCGCGTTTGCAAAAAATCGCGGGCGATGAGGAAAGCGCTGTAACGGCGGCGGAGATCGAAAAAGCTTCTGTCGTTCCTGATCTTAAATAATCAATAAAATCAATAAATTAAGAAAGACTAAAAACGATAATGACTCAAAATCTTAAAATATTTTGTGCGATTGATACTGCCGATCTTGATCATGCTTGCGAGTTATCAAGGGCGATAGCTCCGGTTACCGGCGGGATTAAGCTGGGGTTGGAGTTTTTTAATGCTTTTGGTCTGGGTGGGGTTGAGCGCGTGATGGAAGCGGCGCCGGATGCGCAATTATTTCTGGATATGAAATACCACGATATTCCCAATACGGTGGCGGGGGCTGTGCGCTCTTGTTGCGAGAATTTTGCACCAGCCTATTTGAATGTGCATGCGGCTGGCGGGCTGGCGATGATGGAGGCGGCCAAGGCGGCCTGCGGCGCGCGGACAAAGCTTTTGGCGGTAACGTTGCTTACTTCGCTGGACGAGCAGGCGATTGAAGAGGTCGGGTATCGCGCGGGGCTGGCGGAGCGGGTTGAGCAGCTTGCCTGTTTGGCGCAAAAAGCGAGGCTTGATGGTGTGGTGTGCTCGGCGCATGAGATTGCAGCGCTGCGTGCTAGATGCGGGGGTGAGTTTGTGCTGATGGTGCCGGGGATCAGGCCGAAAGGCTCTGCTCAAGGAGATCAAAAGCGTGTGATGAGTCCTGAAGATGCTTTGGGCGCTGGGGCTACTCACCTTGTTATTGGCCGCCCGATTACCGGCGCGAGCGACCCTGCGCGCGCGGCGGCGGAGAGTTTGGCGGGGCTATAAAAAAGATCAGGAGGAGCTATCTCCTATGGCTGTTCATGTTAAAATTTGTGGGATTAAGACGATCGAAGCGCTGGAGGCGGCGATCGAAGGCGGGGCTGCGTTTATCGGCTTTGTGTTTTTTGAGACCTCACCGCGGAACATCGAAATTGATATAGCCAAAGAATTGTGCCTGATGGTTCCCGCGGGAGTGCAGCGCGTTGGGCTGTTCGTTAATCCAAGCGATGAAGAGCTGGAGGCGGTGCTAAAACACGTACAGCTTGATATGCTACAGTTGCATGGTAAGGAAACTCCAGCGCGTGTACGTGAGATTAAAAAGCGCTTTAAACTGCCGATTATAAAGGCTTTTGGGGTGAGTACATCGGCGGATGTTGTTCGTGCGTACGCGTACACCAATTTGGCGGACTGGTACGTGTTTGATGCTAAAGCGCCGGAGGGCTTTACGGCTCCCGGCGGGACGGGGGAGAAATTCGACTGGGCGCTGCTGGCTTTGGAAGAATTTGATAAGCCGTGGATGCTATCCGGGGGCTTAACACCGGAAAATGTGGGCGAGGCGCTGTTGGTTTTATCGCCGGACGCGGTGGATGTTTCTTCGGGAGTGGAAAGCGTTCGCGGGCAAAAAGACGAGGCTAAAATCAAGGCTTTTATTGCAGCTGCGAAAAGGGTATAAACGCCCTTATTACTTGTATAAGTGTAGAGCTTCTTTTGGATTAAGTCCGGAGCCGCAATGATGGTGGAAGGGTAATTAAGCAAGATATTGCAGGAGATTTTTTATGAGTGGATGTAGTGATAGTGGTTGCGGATCATGCGGTTGTAGTTGTGGTGATATGTCTGATGAATATCAGGTGTGGGCTGGGCTGGATCGTATTCCCAATTTTGAGGTTGTAGGGATATCTTCTGTGATTAATGCCGTTGAGGATATCAACGCTTTGTGGGAAGAGTTTTTTAAGCAAAATGTAGGTTCCAAGATCGATATGCGCGAAGATGAGGTAATCTATGCGGTTTACTCGGATTATGAGGGCGACCACACAAAGCCTTTCCGCCTGACCATTGGCTATAAAATATTTGAAGATATGAACAAGGAAGTGCCGGAAGGGCTGCACAGCGTGGAAGTTCAGGAAGGCGATTACGGTCTGGTGAGTACTCGCGGCAAGCAGCCCGATGCTTTGGTGGAGGCGTGGAGTTCCATATGGCAAAGCGATCTGGAGCGCAGCTATAAGACTGATTTTGAAGTATATAGCCCGGAGGCATTTAAAGATGGACTGCATGAAGCGATGATTGCTGTCGGGGTTGATATTATTGGACTTGAAGAAGAATAACCGGTTATTAAATGAGCAGAGTTGAACAAAGATTTTAGATGATTAAGGCGGTGAGCGATCTGCCGGTTGCGATCGGCTTCGGAATAAAAACGCCGGAAGATGCCGGAATAATGGGAAAAATCGGAGATGGTGTCGTTGTTGGCTCGGCGATAGTTGATAAGATCAAAGATATCGGTAATAATGGCGAGAATAAACGAGATGTGGTGGAGTTGGTCCGGTCTTTATCTAAGGCGCTAAAGGGCTGATTTTCTTGATTAATTAAGTGTGGGTCTTCCTTATGTTGACTTTCTGCACGTATTTTGTGTAGTCTCCCTTTTCTTTTAAAAGGGATTATTGGAATAACAAGGTAACAGGGTGTGTAATATATGAATTGGCTATCAAATCTGATTCCGCCGCGTATTCGTTCATTTGTCAGTGAACAAAAAGAAGTGCCGGATAATCTGTGGCAGAAATGTCCGGGCTGTGAGGCCATGTTGTTCCATCGTGATCTGGCGGAAAGCCATAACGTTTGTTACCATTGCGGCCACCATTTGCGTTTGGGCGTGAAAGAGCGGCTGGGGCTTATGTTTGATGAAGGCAAGTATGAAGAAATGCCATTGCCGCAAGTGGCGTATGACCCTTTGAAATTCAAAGATCGCAAGCCTTATGTCACCCGTATTAAAGAAGCTCAGAGTAAATCCGGCCTAAAAGAGGCGATAACGGTTGTTTCGGGCACTATGGGCGGTTTGCCTGTTGTGGTGGCGGTGTTTAATTTTAATTATATGGGTGGCTCTATGGGGGCAGCAGTTGGCGAATCGATTGTTTGCGCCGCGGAGATGGCTATTGAAAAGAAAGCCGCTTTCATCACTATTCCGGCCTCAGGCGGCGCGCGGATGCAAGAGGGAATGCTATCCCTTATTCAGATGCCGCGCACGATTGCGGCTGTTGAGATGGTTAAGGAGGCGATGCTGCCTTATATCGTGATATTGACTGACCCGACTACCGGAGGTGTGAGCGCTTCTTTTGCTATGGTTGGTGATATTCATATCGCTGAACCCGGCGCTATGATTGGCTTTGCCGGGCGGCGTGTGATCGAGGAAACGGTGCGAGAGACGCTGCCGGAAGACTTTCAGACAGCAGAATACCTGCTTGAGCACGGAATGGTCGATATGGTTGTTCCTCGCAGTGATATCAAGAAAACGCTGGTTAAGCTAATCAGCATTCTGACCGGGCAAAAAGCGACTTATGAGCCGGATCCTGAGGATACCAAGCGCAAAGATATTGAAAGCACAGCTTATGATAAAAAGGCCGGGAGCAAGGCTGGAAGAAAAAAATACAAAAAAAGCCGTAAAAAAGGCAAACGATCAGCGGTAGCGACAAGCACTGAAGCGGAATTAAAGGCAAAAGCCGCTGTGAAGCCCAAATACACGAAGGCATCCTCGCAGGCGCGCGCTGCTCAATCCAAGGCAAAAGAGGATATCACCAGAAAAGATGCGCAAAGCGTCAAGGGTGAGGTTATGCAAAGCTCTAAAAAAGCCGCATCCTCCAGTCGTTAAAGTCAGTCAGGGTCAGATATGCACAAAGCTGATCTTTATCACTCAAATCCGGCTTTGCAGGAAAAGCTGGAAAAGATATTTCTGCTCAGGCGTACGAAGAGTGCTGTAAACTGGGATCAGGAAAATTTTCTGGATTTGTTGCAGCATTTCGGCAATCCGCATAAGCGCCTCCCTCCTGTGATACATGTAGCCGGAACCAACGGAAAAGGCTCGATTGTTGCGATGCTGCGTGCTATTTGCGAGGCGGCAGGGATGCGCGTTCACGCCTATACCTCCCCGCATCTTATTCATGTGAATGAGCGCATCTTTCTGGCTGGTCGGCAAATAGATGATGATCGGCTTGAAGCGCTTATTGATGAGGCGATGGATTATATCGGTGACAGGCCGCTCTCATTCTTTGAAGTTATCAGTGCGGTTGCTTTTAAGGCTTTTTCTGAAACCCCCGCGGATATTTTGTTACTTGAAGCTGGTATGGGCGGAAGGCTGGATTGTACGAACATTATTACTGCCCCTTTGGTAAGCATCATAAGCCGCGTTTCTATGGATCATATGCAGTTTTTGGGTCAGACGATCGAGGAAATTGCTGCACAAAAAGCAGGAATTATGAAGAAGGGTGTCCCTTGTATAATAGGCGGGCAAGGCGCCGGAGAGCAGGGAAAAGCGGTTATTGAGGTTATGCAGCAACATGCGCAGCAAACGGGGACTCCTTTAATAATTTACGGGCAGGATTTTTCTGTTTCAACAAATCAGCAAAATGACAGGCAAATGATATTTAAGGATGGATGTGACGGCGGCGAGCATGTTTACCCTTTGCCGTCGTTGCTTGGAGAGCACCAGATTCAAAATGCCGGATCTGTGATCGCGGCTTTGCGTCAGGCGAAGGGGCTGGATATTTCCGATGAGGCTATACCCAAGGGATTACAGTCCTGCCAGTGGCCGGGGAGGCTGCAGCGCATAAGTGATTTATGGCCGGGCGGGGCGAAAAATCATGAAATATGGCTGGATTGCGGGCATAATGATAGTGCCGGAGAAGCTCTGGCTGTGCAAATAGAGCGCTGGAATAAGGCTGAGGAGCGGCCGACTTTTCTGGTTGTGGGGATGCTCGGCTCCAAAGATAGTAAGGGATTTATAGAACCTTTGCAGAGCCATATTTTTGAAACGTATGTTGTGCCAGTTTCAAATGATGCTACTTCGCAGACCATAGAACAGTTCCAAAAGGCTTTAGGGGACGGCGCACGAATAAAGCAGCAGGAGAGTTTTGTT
This sequence comes from Alphaproteobacteria bacterium, assembly GCA_018399685.1. Taxonomy (GTDB): domain Bacteria; phylum Pseudomonadota; class Alphaproteobacteria; order Micavibrionales; family Micavibrionaceae; genus UBA1672. The sequence goes on from JAGYOK010000011.1 coordinate 11,643, forward strand.
GTTGCTATTCAGGAGATTATGGACACCGCGAAAATTCCTGTGCGTGTTCTTATTGCAGGATCGATCTATCTGGCTGGAGAAGTTTTGCAGTTTGTTGCGGCGAGCGAATCGCGCTAGACTATTTATTTAGGCTGTTTATTTAGTGGAACAAAACTTGGATAAAAAATGAAGAATAAAATTTTTCTGGTTGATGATGATCGTAACATATTGCTCTCGGTGTCGATGACGCTTGAGGGTGAAGGGTTTGCCGTTGAAACCTTTAATGACGGAGAAAGCGGCCTGAAGGCAATATTAAAGAAAAAGCCCGATCTGGTTATTCTTGATGTGAAGATGCCGCGTATGGACGGGATTGCGGTTTTGACCAGATTGCGTGATGAAAGCAATGTTCCTGTGATTTTCCTGACCTCTAAAGATGATGAAGTCGATCAAGTGATTGGGCTGCGCATGGGCGCGGATGATTATATCACCAAGCCGTTTTCGCAGCGTTTGTTGCTGGAGCGTATCAAAGCGCTGCTTCGTCGCCGTGATCTGATGAACTCGGAAACTAACGGGCATGGAGTTCAAACAGACAAGGTACAATATGGTGATCTGGTGCTGGATGATTCCAGACATTTGTGCTCGTGGAAAAATGAGCAGATGAACTTGACAGTGACAGAGTATTTAATTGTTAAAGCTCTGGCTTTGCGACCGGGGTATGTGCGCAACCGTGACCAGTTGATCGATATGGCTTATGGCGAGAATATTTATGTTGATGACCGTACGATTGATTCACACATAAAACGAATTCGCCGCAAATTTAAGAGGGTTGATACAAATTTTGACAAGATTGAAACTCTTTATGGCGTGGGATATCGCTATAAAGAGGATTAGATTTTTGTACTAAATCTGCTACTCTTTGCTCAAATACATTAAAATGGAAGTTGTGGCGATGAGCTTAACGACAAATCGATGGTTCAGGGCAGAGCGCCACCGAGGCGAGATAGATCGACTATTTGACCTGTATTGGGGAGGTAAAGAACGCCGCATAACGGCTCTGACTTTAAAGATCATGGGCGTTAACCTCATGGCTGTTATCGCCCTTATCTTTGGTGTGGTTTATTTAAGCCAGTATCATACGAGGCTCGTTGAGGCCAAGCTGGAGCATTTCGAAACCGAAATTATGATTGTTGCGGCTGCCCTTTCTGACGGAGCGCTGGAAGAGGGCGAGGGAGAGCTACAAAAGTCACGGCTTTTTCCTGAAGTAGCAGCGCGAATTTCCGGACGTTTGGGGGCTACGCTTGGTAAACGAATTCTGGTTTTTGACAAATTCGGCAAGATGATTGTGGATTCAGAAAAGTATATTCGTAGTCGTGATATTAAACCTGTTTTTGTGGTGATGAAGGAAAAGCCGTCTCGTCTGGAGAGTATTGAACTACTCAAGGATATGGCGGCATGGATCGTTTCTTTGTTCCCAAAACATAATATGTTGCCGTTATTTCACGGCATTGAATCAGAAAATGCTTCGGATTACTATGACGCTTTCGATGCCCTTGGCAGAAACCTTAGTATGTCAGCCTGGAGATCTTCCGAAGATGAGAAACGTTTGGTCTTAACAGCAGCGATGCCTATTTTGGGGCTTTCCGGCGTCGAGGGTGTTGTTATGATGGTTAACGATGATAATAATATTCGTGAATCTATAGGCGATGCATGGTTTGATATTGTTAAGATCTTTTTTGTTACGCTGTTTATTACAATTTTGCTTTCCATTTATCTATCCGGTGTGATTGCGCGTCCATTGCGTAAGCTCGCGAGCGCGGCAGAAAACGTACGCAAAGGAAAAATGAAGTACACAGAGATCCCTGATATGGGGGATCGGAACGATGAAATAGGGGAGCTGTCCCTTGTTTTGCGCGATATGACCCATGCTTTGTGGGAACGGATGGACACTATTGAAGCTTTTGCCGCTGACGTTGCCCATGAAATTAAAAACCCGCTGACATCGCTGAAAAGTGCGGTGGAAACGGCTATAGTCGTAAAAAACAAGAAAAACCTTAACAAGCTTCTAGAGATTATCAAAGAAGATACCGAGCGTCTGGATCGCCTGATTACGGACATATCCCATGCCTCACGGCTGGATGCCGAGCTTTCGCGTGAGCGCTTCGATGAGGTTGATTTGAAAAAACTATTACACAATCTTGTTGATGCGTACAAAAGCCCGCTGGATCGGAATTATGGGGCTAATGTCTCTAATGATGAGGCGGTAAAGGATGGTGTACGTATTAAGCTATCTGCGCCTGAGAACTCTGATGTTTTCGTGCGGGGCAGCGAAGGGCGACTTATTCAGGTGTTCCAGAACATCGTTGCCAATGCTTTGTCTTTCTCACCTAAAGGGGGAGCTGTACGTATTTTACTTAAAATAAATGATAATAAACGCGTTACGGTTGCTATTGAAGACGAGGGGCCTGGTATCCCCGATAACCAGTTCAAAAATGTATTCGAGCGCTTTTACTCCGAACGACCGGAACATGAGAAGTACGGCCAGCATTCCGGTCTTGGTCTGTCTATTTGCAAGCAAATAGTTACGGCACATAACGGCGTTATTTTTGCTGAAAACCGGAGGGATAGTAGCGGAGAAACATCCGGCGCGCGTTTTGTGGTGATCCTTAACAGTGTTTAGGAACTGAGTTTGGTAACAGCCGTTTTTAAGACTTTAAAATAAAAGATGTACGTCTTATGAGTAATAATAAAAAAGAAGAATTTAAAATTATTGTCGTTACCGGAATGTCAGGCGCAGGGATATCCTCTGCCTTAAAGGCGCTGGAGGACCGGGGCTATGAAGTGTTTGATAATTTTCCGCTTTCTTTAATCTCGGAGCTGTGCAGCCAGACAAAAGATATTTCCAAAAGGCATGAAAAATCTTCTAAAACAGGATTGGCAATCGGTGTTGATACACGTACACGCGGGTTTAGCGCGGGGCGTGTTCTGGATACCCTTAAAGATATCGGGGCAAAGCTGGTATTTATAACTTGCGATGATTCGGTTCTTTATAAACGCTTTACCGAAACCCGCCGCCGCCACCCGCTGGCAGCCGAACGTACAGTCTCTTATGGTATTGAAAAAGAAAAGAAAATACTTAGCAAGCTTAAAGATAATGCAGACATCGTGATTGATACTTCCGATAAATCCATCCATGATTTGCGTCACATGCTTGAGAGCTTTTTTTCCTTTAAATCCGATGGGGCTCTAAGTATTTCTTTGGTTTCGTTTGGTTTTCGTAACGGTGTACCGCGAGACGCAGATATAGTTATGGATGTACGTTTCTTGAGGAATCCTCATTGGGATCCGGCATTAAAGCTCCTGACAGGTCTTGAAGATGAGGTTGGGGAGTACATTCGTGAAGACGAAGATTTCGAGCCGTTTATAGAGAATTTTAAAACACTTTTAAAGCCGCTTTTTCCTCGTTATCGCGCCGAAGGGAAGAGCTACCTCACCATCGCTGTGGGGTGTACGGGCGGTAAGCACCGCTCTGTTTTTGTCGTTGATACTTTGTGTAAATGGATGGAAGATCAAGGCGTACGTGCTTTTGCCGATCACCGCGATATGCCGCGCTCCTCGCAGTCAAGGGCATAAAAACCCGAAGGCGCAAACAAAAGGCGGGAAGACCCGCCTTCTTAACAAAATTCTTAAATAACAGGCTGTTAGTTATGTTCGAAAGCCTGAAAAGCAGCCAATTTGTTGTCCATTGAAGGATTAAAAGTCGCGCTCGCCAATTCAGCGCATCTGGATCCCGCATCCTGCATGGACATCACGAAGCTGTCTAAAGGACTTATCGCCTTTTCAAAATCATGCGCCAAATTTGTCATATAAAACACCCTTTCTTATTGTAAATATTGCATTATCCTTGGAGACACCGGAGCCGTCGTAATCTTTAAAGATTATCTTTGTCTGGTCGCTAGCCTGTGCCTCAGGTACAATAGTATATAAAACCCTTGTTTTTGTCAAATTTGTCAGATCAATTAAATCCTCTTTTTTATTGAGGATATTAATCAGGTTGTGAACCTTCTTTTCTGTGATATTCCGCGGTTCTTTGGTGTTAACCAGCACGTAGTCTCCGACGAGTTTATACTCACCTTTTTTATAGTCATATTCAAAGATCTGGTAATCACGCTCCACCATTGGATTGGCTTTGGAAACAAAGCGCGTGCGCTCACCCGTGCGAATAGCTTTTTGAAGAGCATCCCCGTTTGTAATGTGGTCGCTCCCCTTGCTTTTTTTGCGCGTATCTTTGCTAATATCGTTAAAATTAATTTCCATTTGTACACATTAGCATTGGTTTTTAGAAAAAAAAATGTTTTATAGACTTCACAGTCTGACAATAGATAATACTTTCCGGGCTGCAAAGCAAATTAACAATACTTGAATTTAAGGAGAAATACATGTCCGCCGAACCAAAAGCTGTGGAGCAGGATTATAAAGTTAAAGATATAGGGCTGGCCGCGGCCGGACGCATGCAGATCGATCTTGCGCAAGATGAGATGCCGGGCTTGATGGCAATCAGGGATGAATATAGGGATGAGCAACCTTTGAAAGGCGCGCGTATCGTCGGATGTTTGCACATGACCGTGCAAACAGCGGTCTTGATTGAAACTTTGATAGAGTTGGGCGCGAGCGTGCGTTGGAGTTCTTGTAACATATTTTCTACACAAGATGAGGCGGCAGCGGCTATCGCAGCGGCAGGTATTCCGGTATTTGCATGGAAAGGCGAGACGGAAGAGGAATATGAGTGGTGCGTTCATCAGACTATTAAAGGCCCGGATGGCTGGACTCCGAACATGATTTTGGATGATGGCGGCGACCTTACAGGAATTATGCACAAGGAATATCCTGAAATGATGAAGGATGTGAAAGGGATTTCTGAAGAAACCACAACAGGTGTGCTTTTTCTTCACAAAATGGAGGAAAAGGGCACTTTAATGGCTCCGGCATTTAATGTGAATGATTCGGTTACAAAATCTAAATTCGACAATAAATATGGCTGCCGCGAATCACTTGTGGATGCTATTCGCCGCGCTACTGATCTGATGCTTGCTGGCAAAGTTGCTATGGTGTGTGGTTATGGTGATGTTGGTAAAGGCTCTGCGCAGTCTTTGGCTTCTCAAGGTGTACGTGTGATGGTAAGTGAGGTCGACCCGATCTGTGCCTTGCAGGCGGCTATGGATGGTTATGAAGTTACCACAATGGAAGATGCGGCGCCGAGAGCCGACATTTTTGTGACAGCTACAGGGAATTGCGACGTTATTACTGTGGATCATATGCGTGAGATGAAAGATCGCGCGGTTGTTTGTAATATCGGCCATTTTGACCACGAGATACAGGTGGCTCCCATGCGCAATATGAAATGGACGAATATCAAGCCACAGGTTGATGAGGTTGAATTCCCAAGCGGCAAACGTGTTATTTTGCTGGCTGAAGGGCGTTTGGTTAATCTGGGATGTGCGACCGGTCACCCATCATTTGTAATGAGCGCGTCTTTCACGAATCAGACTTTGGCGCAAATCGAGCTTTTCAATAATCCTGATAAATACGAGAACAAGGTCTATGTTTTGCCCAAGCATCTGGATGAGAAAGTGGCAATGCTTCATTTGGGCAAGGTGGGCGCTAAACTCAGTACTCTGAGCGAAAAGCAGGCCGATTATATCGGTGTTACCGTTGAAGGGCCTTTTAAAGGCGATAATTACAGGTACTAATATCTGTTTGTTCTTTAAATTATAAGATTTACAAGACAGCTCCCCTTTGTTTAAGGGGGGCTGTTTTATTTTGTCCCTTGTTTTTTGTAACGTTTAAAGCAAGAATCACTCTTAGATATGTCTGCAATAAAGAAACAAAAGATCGGATTTTTGGGGGTTCTGAAGAATAATTTAGAGTCACCTTCACGGCTGCGCGCTGAAAAAGCGCGGCTTGAGGCGTTTTTGTCCGCTGTGCCGGGCGAGTATTGCGGCTGGTCGATTGATGGCAGTGTGGCTTATTCCAAGGGTTTTTGTGACGCGCTCGGGGTAGGCAGGATAGAGCGTTTTGCCGATATTCAAAATTGCCTTTCTCCTGATGATTCTGCGGTTGCCGAGGGTATGTATACCCGCCTGAAGAACGATGGAGTTCCATTTAACATTAATGTGCAGGATCGTAGTTGCAAGAAAATCCTTAAACTATCGGGAACGAGCGGAAGGGATTTATCCGGCGAAGATATGTTTTATGTACTCTGGCTGGAGGATGTTACAGACCAGAATACAGCCAGCAAGGTTATGCAGGAAGAGCAAGAATATATGCGCGTCGAAATGGAGCGCTTTCAGGAATCTTTGGATGCTTTGCCGCATCCGGTCTGGCTGCGTGACAAAAACCAGCGCATAACGTGGTGTAATATTCCATACGCAAAAATTACGCAGACAATGCCGAGCGAAATTATTGCGCAACAAAAAGAGATTATCTCGATGACGCGCAAGCGTAAGCCAAAGGAGAAGGATATTGTCTTTGGTAGCGATCTTGCGAAGCTGGCTCTTGAGAAAAGCAGTGCTCAAAGCGTAGAAATTCATGAGGTGATCGGTGGAAAACGCTTGCTTGTAAGGGTTACGGAAACGCCGATACTTTCAAGTAAAATGACTTTGGGTATGTTGCAGGATATTACAGAGCGCGAGCAGATCCAAAAGCACAGCGAAAGCAACGAAATGGCAATGCGCGCTCTTTTAGAGCAGATGCGCTCGGCTATTGGTATTTTTAATGAAGATCATTTGCTGGAGTTTTATAACTCTTCTTATGCACAATTATGGGGTCTGGAAGAGGGGTGGCTAAATATCAAGCCAAGGCTGGGCGATATCATGGAAAAGCTCCGTGAGACGAGGCGTTTGCCAGAGCAGGCGGATTTTAAATCCTATAAAAAAAGCTGGCTGGAGATGTTTACGAGCTTGATTGATCCAGCGGAAGATATGCTTTATTTACCGGACGGTGCGGCATTTCGTATGCTTGTTGTGCCGCGCAAATCCGGTGGTCTGATGATGACGTTTGAAGATGTCACCAGCCGTCTGGAGTTGGAATCATCTTATAACACCTTGATTGCTGTGCAAAAAGAGACATTGGATAATCTGGAAGAGGCGGTGGCCGTGTATGGTGGCGATGGGCGCTTGAAGCTCTGGAACCCTTCTTTTGCCCGTATGTGGGTGTTTGACCCTGAAACTCTGGACGGAGAGCCGCATATTACGCGTATTACTGACAAAATAGAGGGGCTTTTTGCGCAAAAAGAGAGGGCAAAAACCCGCGAGCGTATGATAAATATCGCGCTTGAGCGTGATATGAATAAAGGACGGTTTGTTCGGAAAGATGAAGTGTTGGTCGATTATGCAACGGTGCCTTTGCCGGATGGCGGGGTGTTGATTACTTATAGCGATGTGACCGACACTGTACGTGTGGAAAAGGCGCTGTGGGAGAAGAATAAAGCTCTGGAAGACGCGGAAAAGCTTAAACTTGATTTCCTTGCTAATGTTTCCTATCAACTGCGTACGCCTTTGAATGCCATTATGGGCTTTAATGATATGCTCGATCAGGAGTTTTTTGGCACGCTTAATGACAAGCAAAAAGAGTATACGAGCGACATACGCGGCGCTAGTGAAGGGCTTTTGAGGTTGATTAACGATATTCTTGATCTTTCAACCATTGAGGCCGGGCAAATGGAGATGAGCTTTGAAAGCACTCCTGTTAAGGAAATGATGGAGGGAATTCGCGGTCTTGTTGAAGAATGGGCCAGAAAACACGAGGCCGAGATTGTTGTTAAATGTCCGGCAAATATCGGTGAAGTTGAAATGGACGAGATGCGCATTAAGCAGATCATCATTAATCTGGTACGTAACGCGATTTCTCATACTGATAAGGGGGGCCGTATAGAGCTTAAAGCCTCCCGTAAGGGCGATGATGGTATAAATATCGTCGTCAAGGACGAGGGCATCGGTATCGACAAAAAGGATCAAGAGCGTATTATGCTGCCTTTCGAGCGCATTGAATCTGTGCAGCAAAAAGGCCGAGGGGCTGGCTTAGGTCTGACTTTGGTAAGGAATATTGTTTCTTTGCACAACGGAGATTTTGCGCTGGATTCCGAGCTTGGCAAAGGAACAACGGTGAGTATTTATCTCCCCCGCAATCACAAATAATTCTTAATAGCAGGTTGCCCAGATTTTATTGGTTTCTATACCGTTTCTCATGACCTTTTTTGAATGAACGGTGACTTCACCGGCTTCAACGCTGGTCTTGCATGAGAAAACCGGAATGAGGGTGCGTAAGGTTATCTCTAGCTGGCGTCCGGGGAAGAACGGCCCTCTGGAACAAAACTCGGAAAAGTCCTTACCATAGCCAGTTTCAGGATCAACCGTTCCCATTGGTTCCAGACGAAATGTGCCGTCGTAATGGATTTTTTGCCCATCCGGCCTTGTCACGTAATCAGTTACGACGCTGCCAAAAATTGTTTGATCGGCTTCATTTCGGATCGTAAAACATATAGGTTCAGCAGTGATTTCCTGCGCAATGGCGGTGCAGGGAATGAACAAAACAGAAAGTAAGCCAATAATAAAAAGCCTCATGCCTTAATTTTACCACTCTACAGTTCTTTTCACAACGTCTCTTCTCCGCTATAAGTCAAAGGGATGAGAAAGATTTTATATAAATTTCAGAGCCAAAGCGAGGAAGAGACAATCTCTTTTGCTGGTAAACTGGCTAAAGAGATCAAGGCCGGAGATATTCTGCTTTTACGCGGTGCTCTTGGTATGGGGAAAACTGTGCTTGCGCGTGCGCTTATCCGGTGCTTATGCAACGATTTGGATATGGAAGTGCCAAGTCCTACATTTACGCTGGCGCAGGCCTATGACAGCGATTTTGGTATGATATGGCACTTTGATTTGTATCGCTTATGTGATCCTTCCGAGGTATATGAGATTGGCTGGGAGGAAGCTTTGGGCGAAGGAAATGGCGTGGCTTTGGTAGAATGGCCGGAGCGTCTGGAGTATTTATTGCCTGAAAGCGCGGTTAATGTTTCTATATCGGCTGTCCCTTCGAATCCTGAATCCCGTTTGATAGAGGTTGTAAGGTCATGAAAGAGACCATGAAAGAAGTGAAAAATCCCCCCTATAAAGCGTTTATTCTGGCGGCTGGCTTTGGTACACGCATGCGTCCGATTACCAATCTTCTTCCCAAGCCTATGCTGGAGGTGAACGGGAAGAGCCTTTTGTGGCGTACGCTTGACAAGCTCCGTGCATATGGTACGCGCGAAGTAGTTGTTAATGCTCATTATTTATCAGACTTGATTGATGCGCATATGCAATCTTACATGCGCGAGCGACCGGATATGCGGGTTTACGTCTCTATTGAAGAAGGTATTTTGGATACTGGCGGCGGGGTTTTGCATGCTTTGGATTTTTTTGATGAGGATGAACCGTTTTTTGTGATAGCTGGCGATAATCTGTGGCTTGATGAAGAAGAGTGTAATCAAACCAGAGGAGATATCCACACGTACAGCAGTGCTCTGGAGCGGCTTGCTATGGGTTGGGATTCGCGGAAAATGGATGTTTTTACTCTTATGTGTCCTGTATCGGCAATGATGTTGAGCAAAGGGGTTGGCGATTATGATTTACTGGATGGTGGGCGCGTGCGGCGGAGTTTTGATAAAACCGGCACGTATATGTGGACGAATATTCGATTGAACCACCCTCATATCTACCAAGGTATTGATAAAGAAGCGTTTTCTTTTCTTGAGCTGATGGATAAGGCGGAAGAAAAAGGGCGCCTTTATGCCCTTGAGCATGCAGGACAGTGGCATCATGTTTCAACGCCAGAAGATTTGATGGCCGTGAATGTGCATATTGCTGCGCTGGAAGATGCAAAAAAGGGTAAGGAATGACGCAAGAAGCCGGAAAAAATGTTTATACTATTCCCGCATGGCAGCCTTTTGCCAAAACCCTTGCGGCTTATTTGTTGCGTGAAACTCAAGGTAAGCCGGAGCTTTTGACGCGCTATCGCCTGTTATTGCCGACGCGCCGGACATGTCGTGTGATGCGAGAGACATTCCTTGCGCTTACTGAAGGGAATGCGCTCCTCTTGCCGCAAATGAGCGCTCTTGGCGATGTGGATGAGGAAGAGCTATCGTTGATGGTATTTGGTGAAAGTGGCGCTTTTCTTGATGTTCCTGCTTCTATTTCACCACTAAAACGCCAGATTATGCTGGCTCGTTTGATTTTAGCCATGCCTGATTTTGCACAAGGGATGGAGCATGCATTAAGGCTGGCGAGGGCTTTAAGCCGTTTTATCGATCAGGTAATCGTTGAGGATCTGGAATTTTCCGAGCTGCACAAAATCGTACCAGAGGAATTTTCTGAGCACTGGCAGATTACTTTGGATTTTTTGCGCATTATAAGCGAGGCGTGGCCCGAAATTCTGAAAGAGAATAACGTTATTGATGCGGCTGCGCACCGCAACTTGATGCTTCACTCGCTTTCGCAGCACTGGCAGGAAAACCCGCCCAAGCAACATATTATTGCGGCAGGATCCAGTGGTTCTATACCGGCGGCGGCGGAATTGTTGCGCACGATCAGTGGTCTGGAAAATGGTATGGTTATATTGCCAGGACTGGATCAGAATATGGATGAAAAATCTTGGGGTTATATAAGTGAAACGCACCCACAACACAGTATAAAACAGCTCTTACAGCGTATTGGTGTGGAGCGTCCGGCAGTGCAAAAGCTGAACGAGATGGAGGAAGATAAGGGAGGCGATCTGCGGCATAAGCTGGCTTCGGCGATGATGTTGCCTGCACAAACTACAAGGCAATGGCAGAGATTTGCACGCGATAATGATCTCGAGGCGATGACAAGCGGGCTGGAGTATTACGAATGTGCAACCCAAAGCGAGGAGGCCGGCTTGATCGCTATGATTATGCGGGAGGCTCTGGAGGAGGAAACGCGCATTTGCGCTCTGGTAACGCCAGATCGCGGATTGGCTCGGCGGGTGAAGGCTTTTTGCAAACGCTGGAATATTGAAGTTGATGACTCTGCGGGGATTAATCTGGCGGAAACACCGCAAGGGAAGCTGGTTATTTTATGTCTGGAAGCAATCTGCCAAAAATTTGATCCCGTTGCATTACTTAGCGTATTGAAAAGCTCTCTATGTCGCTTTGGATACCGGAAAGAAGATGTACGTCACTTTACAAATGTTATAGAAAAAGAGCTGCTTCGGCAGGGGAAAGTCATTACAAACCACGCTTTGTTTATTGATATTGTGCAAAAAGACGAGAGGTTACCGGAGGATATCAAAGGATTTGTTACAGATTTCTATGAGGCAATTAACCCCTTAATAGAAATTATACAATCCGGTCAATTTATAAATATTGAGCATATTTTGAAAGCCCATATCGCCGTGTTAGAGGCGCTCGCCAGAGGTGAAGACGAAAAAGACGAGGAAAACAGCGCTTTTTGGGCGGGGGATGCCGGTCGTCAAATGGCACGGTTCTTTGCCCAGTTGCTTGAAAATGCTCATCTTCTTCAAGATGGTTCTTTTGAAGATTACATTAATATTCTCGCAGCATTATTGCGCGATGTTACTTTACGCGTTGCTTATGGATTGCACCCGCGGTTGCTGATTTTGGGGCAGTTGGAGGCACGATTGACCAAGGCGGATGTTGTGATACTGGGCGGCTTGAATGAAGGTGTATGGCCGCCGGAAGCCGGGCATGACCCATGGATGTCGCGGCCTATGCGCAAGGAATTCGGGCTGCCTGCACAAGGCCAGATGATCGGGTTTGCCGCGCATGACTTTGTGCAGGGCTTTTGTAGCGCTCGCGTTGTAATGACCAGAGCACAAAAGGTGGCAGGAGCGCCAACCTTGCCGTCCCGCTGGCTGAACAGACTGGATGCAATATTGCAGGCCGGGGATATGGGTTTGGAAGGATTGTCTAAAAGGCCGTATCTGGCCTGGTTTAATATGCTGGATCGTGCTCAAGCGGTTCCTTGTGAGCGCCCAAGGCCTTGCCCGCCGCTTGCTGTACGGCCAACCAGTATATCTGTAACAAAGGTGGATGGCTGGCTTAGGGATCCATATTCGATTTATTTGCATTATGTGCTAAGATTGCGCAAGCTTTATCCGTTGCGTCAGGACAATGATGCGGTTTTAAAAGGTACGCTGCTCCATGCGGTACTGGATTTGTTTACGCAGTACTATCCCGCAGCTTTACCGGAAAATGCGCAAGATGATTTTCTTGGGTTTGTCAGAACCGTTATGGGGGAGCGGGGTGTAAGCAATGATTTTGTTCAGGCTTGGTGGCCGAGGCTTACACGCATTGCGAAATGGGTAATAGATAACGAAACATCATGGCGTGAAAATGCACGCTTTGTTGCAAGTGAGGTTAGAGGAAATATAGATCTGGAAGTTGATGGGCAGCCGTTTAATCTTCATGGTATAGCAGACCGGATAGACCGCATGAGTGATGGGAGGTACGCTATTATTGATTATAAATCCGGCGGTTATTTTTCTGCAAAAAAGCTGGCAGCTGCGGATTTATCGCAGTTGCCACTGGAGGCGCTTATTCTTGAGAATGGCGGTTTTGACGGGCGGGGCTTTGGAAGGGCTGAACAAAATGACAATAAAGCGATTGGTGTTTCTGATGGAAGCGTTAGTTATCTTGGCTATTGGAAGATAAGCGGAGCGCAGGATGCAGGCGAGATTATTTGTATAAAGGGGGATATTTCCGAGACTGTCGAAACCGCAAAAGCGGGGCTTGAAGAGCTTGTACGTACATATCGTGACGAAACGGTTCCTTATTATTGTTTGCCGGATACAAGCCGTTTGCCGCGCTATTATGATTATGAGCTTATATCAAGGCTTAAAGAATGGAGCGTCGTTGACGATCAGGAAAATAGCGCAGCATCACAGGAAGTCGAGGATTGATATGGGCTATAACAAGCAAGAGCAGAAGAAAATATTTGAATTTTTAACGGCAGATGAAGCGCAAAATATTGCCTCTAATCCAGAGCATAGTGCGTGGGTGAGCGCCTCGGCAGGAACCGGAAAAACGAAAGTTCTGACAGATCGTGTGCTGCGCCTGCTTCTTCCCAGAGAAAATGGGCGGGATGGAACTCCGGCACGGCGGCTGGTGTGTTTGACTTTTACCAGAGCTGCGGCCAATGAGATGGCTGTACGTATTACTAAAACGCTTGGCTCGTGGGCGGTTATGGATGTTGAAGGGGATAATTCGCTTTATCAAATTTTAGAAAAACTTTTGGGTTATGCGCCGACGCAAAAGCATATTGACGCTGCTAAAAGATTATTTGCCGAAGTGGTCGACACCCCCGGCGGTTTGCAGATTATGACCATCCATGCTTTTTGCCAGTCTATATTAGGCCGGTTTCCAATAGAAGCGGGGGTTCCACCGGACTTTAAAATTATGGATGATGAGCGTGGGCGAGAGCTTATGGGGCTTGCTCAGGCAAGGATGATAAATAAGGCGCAGAGGGAAGAAAATGCTGGATCACCCTTGGCTCAGGCGTTTTTTAACCTGAGCGTGGGGCTTAGTCCTGATAGTTTTTCTGCACAATTAGAGGGTATGAGCAAGGAAAAGAGCCAGATTTCTGCCTTGTTGGAAAAATATAACGGTGCTGGCGGGATATATGCTCGTCTATGTGTATTATATGATATCTCACCCAATGACAGCGAAAATGAGCTGATAAGCGAGTTTTGCAGGGAAGGGCAGTTTGACAGGGATGGGTTAAGACAGGTTGTCGAGCTGCTTTTGCAGGATAAAGGAAAGAAGGCTGTGGAAAGAGCCGGGTATATGGCTGAGTGGTTGGAGGCTTCGCAAGAGGAGCGCATAAGACTGTTCAGAACGTATCAGCGCGCTTTTCTTACGCAGAATGAGACAATTCATCAGCAGGCATTCCCTCCCAAGGCATTAGGTAAGAAGTTTCCGCAGGCCGTTGATATTTTGCACAAGGAGGCTGAGCGTGTTCTTGCCGCTATAGATAAAATTAAATGCGTACACAGTGCACGGATGACCAGAGATATTTTTTATGTTGCGCAAGATGTACTCGAAAACTATGAGCATATAAAATGTGCGCAAGGCTATCTTGACTATGATGATTTAATTAGCCGCACAATGGAGCTTTTGAGTGGAGAAACGGAAACGTTTCGAAAACTGGACGCCAAGACACGTACACAAGCATTGCCATGGGTGCTTTATAAACTCGATCAGGGGATCGACCATGTCCTGATTGATGAGGCTCAGGATACTAACCCAGAGCAGTGGAAAATAATTGAAACTCTCAGCGATGATTTTTTTAGCGGGCAGGGCGCTCGTGAGGATATCGTGCGTACGTATTTTACAGTCGGGGATATTAAACAATCTATTTATGGATTTCAAAGAGCGGCACCTGACGAGTTTAAACGTATGGAAGATATTTTTGATCGGAAGATAAGACAGGCCGGCCAGGTGAATAATATCGTTCCGCTTGATATATCATTTCGTTCGACCGAGAGCGTTCTAAGAGTTGTTGATAATGTTTTTAGAGACGAAGATTCGCAAGCGGCTCTGGGTGAGAAAAAATTACACCACCGCGCCCACAGGAAGGGGCAGGAAGGGGTGGTTGAGCTGTGGCCCATCTTTGAGACCCTAAAGTCAGAAAAGGCTGAACCTTGGGCGCCAGTGGTTCAGGTGCGAGAGCAGCTTTCAGGTGCAGAAGATATGGCCCGGTTCATCGCAGATAAAATCAAAAACTGGGTGTCTCGTAAAGAATTGCTAAAAAGCCGTGGGCGCCCGATACAACCGGGTGATATTATGATCCTGGTGAGGTCGAGAACAGGTATCGTAGAGCGCCTTATACGCGCCTTGAAGGCAAATAAGGTTCCTGTCAGTGGTGCTGATCGCATGGTGGTAAGGGATCAACTGGCGGTTCAGGATCTGGTTGCTGTGGCACGTTTTTGTCTTCTTCCTGAGGACGATCTGACGCTTGCAGAGGTTCTGAAATCTCCCCTTATTGGTTGGGATGATGATGATTTATTTGCCCTTTCATACGGTAGAAAAGGAACTCTTTGGCAGGAATTATGTAACACTGATTGGGGGCGTTTAGATGTATTCTCTGGAAAAATAAAAATACCGGATGAAGATAAAATTAAGAGCGTACAGCTCTATTTATCGAAAATGACAGGGCGCGCGCGTACGCTTAATAGCTATGAATTTTTCTCTATTATTTTAAATGAATCATGTCCGGCAGATGCTTATTCAGGAATGCGGGCAATGTGTAAAAGGCTCGGCGAAGAGGTATTTGATCCTATTGAAGAGCTATTAAACATGGCCTTAGAATTTACATATGACCATGCCGATCACTTGCAAAAGTTTCTGGATGAACAAGAAAGAGTTCGCAAAGAAATAAAACGAGAGATGGAAGAGGCTGGAAATAAAGTACGGATTATGACTATTCACGGATCGAAAGGGTTGCAGTCTCCGATCGTGATTTTACCGGACACGATGAGAAAAAAGCAGCAAAGGGATAATGATAAAATGCTCTGGCCTGCAAAAACGGGATTGGACGTCCCGTTATACGCAGCAAATAAAAACATGATGCCACCGCTGTACGTGTCTTACAAAAACCAAAAAATGCGCAGCGAGGAAGAGGAGCAGCAAAGACTGCTTTATGTTGCTATGACAAGAGCAGCAGATCGATTATATGTAACTGGATTTACGGGAGCGCAGAAAGCACAAGAGGGTGGATGGTATGATAAAATAAAATCTGCGATGCTGGATGATGAGTCGGTGCAGCGAATAGAGACTGTGCAGGGCGAAGTGCTTCGCATTGAAAATAAACAAATTGCCGAGCCGGACAAAGTTAAGGATGAAAGCTATGGTGAAATGCTGTCAAGTCCGCCGCCTTCCTGGGTTTTTGATATACCAGCCACTGAGCCATCACCGCCGAAACCCCTTGTTCCTTCTACTCCTTCAAGAGATGAAGAAGAGCAAGATCGCGGCTTATCCCCACTTAAAACCGCAGATAACCGGCGTTTTTTACGTGGTAACGTGATGCACAAGCTTTTAGAGTTCTTGCCGGAGTATCCTTTGAGTAAGCACAAGGAGATTGCCGCCCGGTTTATGGACAAGAATGCGGGGGATTTATCACAGCAGATTCGTGATAATATTGTTAAAGAGGTTTGCGCAATTCTCTCCCATCCAGAATATCGGAATTTTTTCCTCCCTGGCTCTATGGCAGAAGTTTCTGTAACCGCGCTTATGCCTGATAATAAGGTGATTAGTGGGCAGATAGACCGTCTTGTAATATGTGAGGAGGATATTTGGATTGTTGATTATAAGACTAACCGCCCTTCTCCTGAAGAAGCAGGGGGGGTGCCGAAAGTCTATAGCGACCAGTTGAAGGCCTATCGCGATGTCATACAGAAAATTTATCCCAAGCACACAATTCATTGCGCACTTCTTTGGACGGATGTGCCGCGGCTGATGACGGTTGAGCTTTAGTGTTCTGATCCTAATTGTTTAATTCCAAGGATATGCAAAATAAAAAAGACCGCTTAAGAAAAGCGGCCTAATTTAAAATACCTTGAAGGCTCAAGTAATTATTACAGATTTCCTTCGATCCATGAGATTAGCTGGGCTTTTGGCAAGCCGCCAACGCGTGTATCAATGACTTTGCCTTCCTTGAAAATCATCAAAGTTGGAACGCCACGAAGACCGAATTTACCGGGAGTTTCAGGAGCTTCGTCAATATTGATCTTAACGATCTTGACTTTTCCGGTCATCTCTCCGGCGATTTCTTCGACAACTGGCAATAATGAGCGGCAAGGGCCGCACCATTCTGCCCAAAAATCAACCAAAACAGGACCGTCTGCATTAATAACTTCTTGTTCAAAATTTGTATCATTAACGGCTTCAATAGACATCGAGTTTTCCTTTTTATTTATACCTACACTACTGTTACTAAACCTCACTATGGAGATCGGAGCTTAATAGTCAAGAGGATTCCTGTTTACCTGCATATATATTGGCTTTACAAAAAGGCTTAGTGGTCACGCATAAATTTTGCGTTTAACTTTGTTTGCTTCGTCCAGAAGCAAGGTGTTTGGCTTAAATGCTTTGGCCTCGTTTTCATCCATACTGGCGTAGGCGCAAATGATAACCATATCACCTTTTTTGACGAGATGAGCGGCGGCACCATTTATGCAGATTTGCCCTGAATGGCGCTCTCCCTCGATGACGTAGGTCGTCAGGCGATTGCCATTGGTAATATCAAGTACATCCACTTGCTCGTTTAAAAGTAGCCCGGCTTGCTCCATCAAATCCCGATCTATTGTAATAGAGCCTTCATAATCAAGGTCGGCTTCTGTAACCGTCGCGCGGTGGAGTTTGCACTTGAGCATTGTAAGATTCATGGCTTTACTTCTTTTATTTTCTAATGTGTAATTCGCCTTATAAAGATTAATTTCCGGTGAGGCAAGGATATATCTGGATAAGAATTTACACATAATCAAAAGGATAGAGCTATGGCTGAATATGATGAAAACAATATTTTTGCAAAAATATTAAAAGGGGAGATCCCTTGCGATAAAGTCTATGAGGATGATTATGTTCTGGCATTTAATGATATTGCACCTTTAAAGCCTGTGCATATTCTGGTAATTCCGAAAGGCGCATATGTATCGATTGATGATTTTGGAACTAATGCCAGCCTGGAAGAAACTCAGGCTTTTTTTGCAGCAATAGCAAAAATAGTTGAGCAAAAAGGAATCGCCGAAACAGGATTTCGCTGCATTGCCAATACAGGCGCTGACGGCGGGCAGGAAGTGCCGCATTTTCACATGCATATACTAGGCGGCGCACCAGTTGGAAGAATGGTTGCCGGTTAAATTTAGTGTATTTGGCGGTGCTCACGTTTTTGGTTTTTTGCGCCAACAGGGAAGAGGAGAATGTTGTCTCCGCCAGCACCAAATTGTGCAGCAATGACGTCGCTTGTTGTAACGGCAGGAGCCTTCATACGCTCTCCCAGAGCCTTTGCCTGATGCATGGCAATTACTTCATCAGCAATGAGAAGCTGGCTTTGTAATTGTGCATCAAGAATCTCAAGAACACAGCTTACGCAAGGTGAGGTAATTTCGTATGAAAGCCTGCACAGAGCCATAAGGTCGAGAAAACATTCCAGATCTTCGGCGATGCCATCTAGCATATTGATTTGCGTCTCTCCCCATAGTTCCGGGTTTTCGGCGGCCAGATCATCGCGGGCGGAATAACGCTCTATCAGGCGTTCGCATTCCATGTGCATGAAAGCCATATCCTCAGGGCAGACGTTGCCGAGATCGGCGATTTCCTTCATAACGAAGGCTCCGCAAAGAAGGGAATCTTCCATCGTGAATTCAGATAACATGTCGTGAAGGGCATAGATTTCTTCACAACTTGGCATTTTACCGGTGGTCAAAAGATCGCGCACGATCAAAGGCATTTGCAGTCTGTTTTTAAGGAGTGCCAGTTGTTTATCGCTCTGAGACATTTTCGTTTCTCCATTTTTCGGCTGGTGGAAGATATTTACTGTAAAGTGTGTACAGCCGTTCTAACTCCCTTATTAATGGGTAAAGTTAAAGAAAGTATTAACAAATTTCGTTTTTCTTTTGAAAGATGCTGTGCCATAAAGGCCTATGGTTGTTATTGTATGACAAAAGGGAGTGAGCGTGGTCGCGCGGGTTAATACAGTTGCGTTTCAAGGCATCGAGGTGCGGCCTGTGGATGTGCAGGTGCAGATTTCTAACGGTCTTCCGGCATTTCATATTGTGGGGCTTCCCGATAAGGCGGTAGCAGAAAGCAGGGAGCGGGTGAGAGCTGCTCTTCATTCTTTGGGCTTATCGTTGCCACCAAAGCGATTAGTTGTGAATATGGCTCCTGCCGATCTTTCCAAGGAGGGGAGCCACTTTGATTTGCCGATAGCTTTGGGTGTACTTGGCGCTATGGGGGTTTTGCCAAAAGAAGAGCTGGAAGAATATGTGGTGCTGGGAGAATTATCGCTGGATGCGGGGATACGTGCGGTTTCCGGCGTGCTCCCTGCGGCGATGCATGCCGCTAGTGTAAATCATAGTTTAATATGTCCAAGAGATTGCGGCGCGGAAGCGGCATGGGCGGGTGATATTGGTATTTTAGCGCCTGCGGATCTTTTGCAGTTGATTAACCATATCAAGGGGTCACAAATATTAAGCGCGCCCAAAGTTTGTATGGCTAACGATAATGCCCCGACAGGATTGCCGGATATAGCGCATGTAAAGGGGCAGGAAACAGCTAAACGCGCTTTGGAGATTGCCGCAGCGGGTGGGCATAACATGCTTATGGTTGGTCCGCCGGGGAGTGGAAAATCTATGCTGGCATCTTGCGTTCCGGGGATTTTACCGCCACTTACGCCGAAAGAGGCGCTCGAGCTATCGATGATTCACTCGATCGCCGGAATTTTGCCTGAAGGTGGATTGGTGCGTACGCGTCCCTTTAGAAGCCCGCATCACAGCGCGTCCCAGCCAGCTTTGATAGGCGGTGGACAAAAGGCTAGACCGGGGGAAATATCTCTGGCGCATCACGGGGTGCTTTTTCTTGATGAATTGCCGGAATTTTCGAGGGCTACGCTGGAGTCTCTGCGCCAGCCTATGGAGAGCGGAGAAACGCTTGTGGCGCGGGCGAATGCGCATATTAGCTATCCATCGCAATTCCAGCTTATAGCGGCTATGAATCCTTGCCGGTGCGGGCATCTTGGTGATGCCGAGCGGGCTTGCAGCCGCGCGCCTCGTTGCGCTGTTGACTATCAATCCAAGATATCAGGGCCGCTGATGGATCGAATTGATATTCATGTCGATGTGCCGCCGGTGAGTATTAATGATCTGCAAAGTGAGGCAGGAGCTTCGGAAAGCTCGGAAACTGTGGCAAAGCGTATCAAAAAGGCTCGTGAAATCCAGCGCCAGAGATATGAATCCATAACTTCCATAAACTCTAAAAGTGATTCGCAAAAAGATAAAGAATCGGCCAGCGGCTTCATAAATGCCCGGCTTAACGGCAAGGTTCTGGAATCTGTGATCCAAATGGAAGATAACGCGCGCGAAATGCTCATGCGCTCGGTTGCAGGGGCGAAGCTCTCAGCTCGCGGATATTACCGGATTTTAAGGGTTGCCCGCACGATAGCTGATCTCAGGGGTGGGGCGGAAGAGCTGGGCAGGTCAGATATTGCCGAGGCGCTTAGTTATCGTCGCATGACCCTGAACTAGGGGTAGGATCACTTTAAGATAACTATAAATTTGTGTTCTTAGCTTATTATGGGATATAATACTTACATATATTATGTGGTAGATCGGGTTGTTGAGTTTGAAGAAAAACTTAAATGCATTTTAAGAAAAAATAAAAAGCATAAGGGTGAGTGGAGATGGCGAGATTAACAGGAGCATTTAACGACGCAGGGTTTAGAAAAGCAGAGGTTTCTGCGAGCGACGTTATGATGCGTTATGGCATGACAGAAAGCTCTCCGGCTTCTTCTGTTGCTTTCCAGAGTGGACAAAATATACCCAACCCGGTTTTCGAGACAGAGCCTGGCGATACTTATATGGATAATCTGATATCAAGGAATGACCGTAAGGGAACCTTGATGGAGACTATGTATAAGGACAGGAATTATAAAGCTCCGAATACTGATGCAAAGAGTTTGATGCGGGATCCAAACAAAGCGATTACGGATGGCAGGAATATTGCTCAGAAGGCCGCTGGTGGTATGGAAGCTGTTAAACAACAGCAACACTCTTTTAAGCAAGATTTTACACAGGCTAAAGCCGAGGCCACACAGATGTTGGCAGAAGCGGCAAAGGAACAGGGTGTTGATCCTTCAGAGGCTATGGATCAGATGGTTGCCAAAGGAGAGCGAAGTAATCTTGGTATGCTTGCAGGTGCCGGTCTGGCAGCAGGTGCCGGATCATTTGTAACGGCGGCTGTTGCGGCAGGCAGCATTAAGCAGGAGCTTAGCCAGAGGGAAAAGCAGTTGTCTCCTAAAGAGCAAGAGGCAATTCTTACTGATACTCTTAAACGTCTTCAGGAATCCAGAAAACCGGTTGATACCAGAGAAGACGCTTCTTCCAGCAGAAAAGTTGATCTTGGGAGTTCTGAAAACAATCAAAATCTCAAGCAAAGTGAAGTTGCCTGGGAAGATATGAAAATGGAAGACCTCGCAGAGCTTCTTAAAGCCGACCCTGAGGGAGCAGATCAGCCTGAGATGGAAGAGCTTATAATTGCCCAGCATGAAATGGAAGCTGTGCAGCACAATCATGATTATGTTCAAGAGCATTATGCGGACAGCATTACCGCTGATAAAATGGTGGCTTCGGCGGAGTCAAACGGTGCTATGGCAAAAATTCTTGCAGATGCTGAGGTAGCTCCTTCAATCGATGCGGGTGATGTTTATCTGGCAGGTGAGGGGGTCAAAGGAGTAGGAGCGGTTGCATCGAGTCCTGAATTTGATTCTTCGGCTGTTCAAACGTTTATGGAGTGGAATAAACTTGATACTGAGGCCGCGCGTCAGCAGCTTGATCCCGGTATAAGTATGCGAGTGTAACGGCTGCATATTACTGTAATTTTATTTTGTCGGATATTTTTTGCACATAAGTTACTTTGATTGTGTTTTAAAGCCGGTTTGTGGTTGCTTTTGCACCAATTTTTTACTACTAAATAAGACGATAGCTTAGAAATAACTGTAAGATTTGATTCGTGGCACATTTCCATTCAAGTGAAAGAACCAAAACATTTTCTGTACGCACTATGGAGCGTATAACAGAATTTGGCTTGGCACCAACGCCGGAAACCTATGAATTATGGTTTGTTTATTTTTCTGATACAGACCCCGATCTTAATAAAGCGATTAATGATGCTCTTGATGAAAATGACGGCGTTATCGGTGATGAAGCTTGCTATGAGATTTATCAAGAATTTTTAAGTGGGCACCGTGAAGAAAAGCGGGTTATGCAAGCTGGAGATGCCATACAGAAGACTATTCAGGATGTGAATGTTGTTGTTTCTTCGACTAAAGCTAATGTTCATGAATATAACGAGACTTTGGAGCGCGCCAATCTTGGACTTAGCGAGGGAAAGAATAAAGAGGAAATTACTATTATTCTTGCCGACATGATGGAAGATACGCGTGAAATGATTAAGCGTAATTCTGAACTTGAAGAGATTTTGGAAAAATCTTCGCGAGTGATGCAGGATATGAAAAGGGATCTGGAGGTTGCTCGCAAAGAAGCTTTGACAGATCCTTTAACAAATCTGGCAAACAGGAAAGCCTTTGATCATGAGATATACAGGCTTGTCGCGCTGGCTAATGATGCTGATGATTACAGCTTTTCCATGGTTTTGATGGATATTGATTATTTTAAAACGTTCAATGATACGTTTGGCCATCAGGTGGGCGATCAGGTTTTAAAGCTTGTATCAAGGACGTTAAAGCAGGGAGTAAAAGGGCGCGATACGACTGCGCGTTATGGCGGGGAGGAGTTTGCTATTCTTTTGCCTGAAACTAATATTATTGGTGGTTCAAAGGTGGCGGAATTGCTTCGTCAGGAAGTTGAAAATAAGGAAGTGATCAATCGCTCCACAGGCAAGAAAATTGCCAAAATTACATTATCAGCAGGCGTGGCAGAGTACCGAAAAGGTGAGTCGGTTGCAGAGTTGATCGAGAGGGTGGATAGGGCTTTATATACTGCCAAGAATGAAGGTCGCAACCGTATTGTTTTTTCGCGCACTGTGGGCTAGATCTTGCCCCTAAATCTATATTTCCCCTGAATATTATATTTTTTTCACAGGCTATCCCCATTATTTTACAATGTATTGAGCTCCGCCCTTGCACTTTGTGCGGATTCCCTCCATCTATTAGGGATGCGAAACATTTACGAAATAGACGATTCGGACGTTCCTCATGGCAATGGCGCACAGTTTTCTTATCTTGAGCCGTTAAATGCGGGGCAACGCGCGGCTGTAGAAGGAATGGATGGCGCGTGGCTTGTCCTGGCGGGAGCGGGGACAGGCAAGACGCGGGTGCTTACTACAAGGCTGGCGCATCTTGTGAATACCGGCAAAGCCTATCCATCACAGATTCTTGCGGTGACTTTTACGAATAAAGCGGCGCTGGAGATGAAAGAGCGTATTAGTGCGATGATGGGCGGCGCTCCGGTTGAGGGGTGGTGGCTTGGAACATTTCACTCATTGGCAGCGCGTATGCTGCGGCGCCATGCTGATCTAGTGGGGCTTTCGAGTAATTATACTATCCTTGATACAGACGATCAGGTGCGGCTTTTAAAGCAGATTATGGAAGTTAATGGCGTCGATACAAAGAAATGGGCACCTAAGATGTGCATATCATTTATTGATCGATGGAAAGACCGGGCTTTGCTGCCGGATCAGGTCAGCAGCGAGATGGGTGGGGATGTGGTGGATGGCAAAATGCCGGTGCTTTACAAGCTTTATCAAGAGTGCTTGCGCGCGGTGAATGCCTGTGATTTTGGCGATCTCCTGTTACATATGATTACTATTTTAAAAAATCCGCAGCATAAATCTGTTCTGGAAGAGTATCACAGACGTTTCCGTTATATCATGGTGGATGAGTATCAGGACACAAATGTTGCGCAATATTTGTGGCTGCGATTGCTGGCGCAGGGATCGGGCAATATATGTTGCGTAGGCGACGACGATCAGTCGATCTATGGCTGGCGCGGGGCAGAGGTCGGGAACATTCTCAAGTTTGAGGAAGATTTTGAAGACGCAAACATTGTCAGGCTGGAGCAGAATTACCGTTCTACTAACACGATTTTGAAAGCTTCGGGTAAGCTGATTAAGAATAATGGTGCACGGTTGGGTAAGGATTTATGGTCTAAGCAAGGAGATGGCGAGAAAATCAAGCTTTGCGGCCTTTGGGATGGGCAGGCCGAGGCGCGCTGGGTTGGTGAGGAAATAGAACAGCTTCAGCGCGGCGCAGCGGAAAGTAAGAAGGTTACTCTTAATGAGGTGGCTGTTCTTGTTCGAACGGGATTTCAGACCCGGGAATTTGAAGAACGATTTATCAAGCTGGGTTTGCCTTATCGGGTGATTGGCGGGGCGCGCTTTTACGAGCGTATGGAAATTCGCGATATGCTGGCTTATTTGCGCGTGACGATGCAGCAAAATGATGATCTTGCACTTGAGCGCATTATTAATACTCCTCGTCGAGGGATTGGCAATACTACAATCAAGACGCTCTATGCACATGCACGCACTCACGGGATAAGCTTATATAAAGCGATTATTGATTTAACACAAACTGATGAGCTGCGCCCAAAAATGCGCGCTACTCTCATGAAGCTGATGGATGATTTTGAGCGTTGGAGAGCCGCGCTTGATACAATAAAACATAATGAAGTGGCAAATCTGATACTGGAGGAATCCGGTTATCTGGATATGTGGAAGGTGGATAAAACGCCGGAAGCTCCGGGGCGAGTCGAGAATTTGAGGGAGCTAATCTCCGGTATGGGAGAATATGACTCGCTTGAGGAATTTTTGGAGCATGTTGCGCTGGTTCTGGAAAATCAGGAATCCAGCGATGGTGAGTATGTCAGCTTGATGACTTTGCACGGTGCTAAAGGTCTGGAGTTTGATTATGTGTTTTTGCCGGGATGGGAAGAAGGATTGTTCCCTTCACAACGTACAATGGATGAAAGTGGCGTTAAAGGGCTGGAAGAAGAACGGCGCCTTGCCTATGTCGGGATGACGCGAGCGCGGAGGGGCGTGTTTATTTCCTATGCTACTAGCCGCAATATGTATGGGAGCTGGAATAATGCTATACCCTCGCGGTTTATTGATGAGTTGCCCGATGATTTAGTTGATTTGATGAGCCAGAGCGGAATGGTGCAGGCCGGGCGTTCGCGGCATTGGGATTCGAGTGGGTATAAGGCGAAAGTAAAAGCAAAACCGGCGGATGCTTATGATCGAAAGGTCAAAAGCGAAAGCGGGGAGACGCTTTCCAGGGGGGATCGGGTGTTTCACAGTAAATTCGGCTATGGCAGGATTATTAATATTGACGGGCATAAGCTGGATATTGATTTTGAGAAAAGCTCTACCAAGCGCGTGATGGATAGTTTTGTGGAGAAAGCCTGAAAACTATTTGCTCTGGTTTTGAGCATAACCATGCTGTATCTTTGACGGGAATTAAAATTGGAAAACTATATGCAAAAACAGTCAGATAAGATTGTAACAATACTTGGCGGAACCGGCTTTTTGGGGCGGCATGTAGTGGCAAAGCTGGCGTCTTCTGGTGCGCTTGTTAAGGTGGCTACGCGCGTTCCAGAAAAAGTTTACAAGCTTAAAGTAAGCGGAAAAATCTCGCAGATTGTGCCGGTGGCATGTGATTATACCGATGAAGAAAGCGTCTTGGCAGCTATTCACGGATCTGACATGGTTGTGAATTGCGTAGGAATATTGTTCGAGAAAGGCAAAAAGCAGACCTTCCAGAAAGTTCATGTAGAGCTGCCAGCGTTACTAGCGAAAGCTTGCGCGCAAGAGGGTATAAAACGTTTTGTGCATATTTCTGCTTTGGGGTGTAGTGCAGGTATATCGCGTTATGCCAGAAGCAAGCTTGAAGGAGAGAAGGTTGTTATATCCAGCTACCCTAAAGCAACGATTATCCGCCCGGGTGTAATGTTCGGGGCTGATGATAATTTCTTTAATATGTTTGCCGAGGTAGCTCGCTGTGTCCCTTTTTTGCCACTAATAGGTGGTGGTAAAACAAGGCTGCAACCGGTCTTTGTGGGCAATGTTGCGGCGGCTGTGGTAAAGGTGTTTGACTCCGCGCCAGATAAATACAGGGGGAATATTTATCAGTTGGGCGGGCCGGAAGTTATGAGTTTTAAAGAGGTTTATGCTTTCATTGAAAAATATACCATGCGTGAGCGCAAGCTTTTTAATGTGTCTTTTAAGCTGGCCAAGTATCTTGCATGGTTTATGGAGTTTGCACCAAGGCCGATATTAACGCGCGATCAGGTTAATAGTTTGAAAACTGATAGTGTTGTGCTTGAAGGCTCGCCGGGGTTTCGTTTTTTTGATATTATACCAAAGTCCGCTCATCTGGTTGTTCCGGGATATCTTGAGCGTTTTTATGAAGGTGGCGCGCTATCAAGGGCAAGAATAACAAGTACAGGATAATTTTTTAAGTAACAGGAGATGTAATGGTAAAAAATATTTCAGCATTGTGGAAGGGTCAGGTAAATATTCGCTTGTTTGTGCTTTTTGTTGCGCTGACAGGGTTTTATGTATTTGCCGGAGCAATAACTCTGGCCTCTTTCTCAAGCGCGGCTTTGGCAAGGACGTATGGAATTGCTGCGGTTGTTAATGATGATGTGATTACCAATAACGATCTTGATAAACGTATCCGTCTGGTTCTGGCTTCTTCCGGATTGCCGGATACAAAGGAAATACGCCAAAAGCTTGCTGTGCAGGTTTTGGGAAACCTTATAAATGAAGAGATTATGTTTCAGGAGGCCCAAAAGTACGGGATTGAGGTTGCTCAGGAGGAGATTGATAACGGATTTGATCAGATAGCTGTGCAAAATAATATGAGCGCAGACCACTTTATGGAGATGATAAAACGTATAGATGGTGACGCCTCTTCGATTAAACGCCAGATAGAGGCTCAGATTGCGTGGGGTAAAGTGGTTCAAGCCCGTTTGCGTTCGCGAGTGGTTATTTCAGAGCGTGATATCGACGATGTGTTGGAGCGTATCAGGGCAAAGGTTGGCACAACCGAGTATCTTGCTGCGGAAATATATTTGCCGGTTGATGAAACATCAAAAGAGGCGCAGGTTGAAAAACTTGCGCATGGGCTGGTTCAGGAAATAAGAGCCGGGAAGGCAAGCTTTTTTAAACTGGCGCAGCAATTTTCCCAAGCTGCCGGTGCGGCTAGCGGTGGTAATAAAGGCTGGGTTAATGAAGCTCAACTGCCGGAAGAGCTGTTACAGGCCTTAAAAGACGCCAAGAAGAATCAGGTGACAAACCCGATTAAAACAATGAGCGGATATTATATATTGTTGCTGCGCGATAAACGCACGCTGAGCGAGGATACAATCCCTTCACGCGATCAAATCGAATATACGATTGGGACAGAGCGAATGGAAAAGCTTCAGCGCCAGCGGTTGATGGATCTGCGTTTGGCTTCCTATATTGATATTCGCATATAGCAATGACCGATTTATCAGAAAATATAAAATCACCGAAGGGCAGGGCAAGCGCTGTTGAAGCTTTGCCGCCCTTGCGTGAGGTGATCTCTGCTTACGGATTGCGCGCTGAAAAAGCCTTGGGGCAAAATTTTTTGCTCGATATGAATATTACGGACAAGATAGTTCGTGAGGCAATGGCGCGGGATGGTGGCTCGTGGGCAGGTGTGCATGCTTTTGAAATAGGGCCGGGGCCGGGGGGGCTTACGAGGGCGATTTTAAAATCCGATGCACAAAAAATTACAGCGATAGAATTCGATTCGCGTGCGGTAAGGGCGCTCGGCTCTCTTTTTGATGCATCTGGCGGAGATTTGACTTTGATTGAAGGGGACGCTCTAAAAACCCGTATAACGGATTTGGGGGAGGCTCCGCGGGTTATCGTAGCAAATTTGCCTTATAATATCGCCACACCGCTTTTGATTGGCTGGTTGAAGGATATCAAAGAAGATACGCAGGCTTATAAATCTATGAGCCTGATGTTCCAAAAGGAGGTCGCGCAGCGCATATTTGCTGCACCGAACACTAAGCATTACGGGCGTTTAGCCGTTATTACTCAGTGGCTATGCCATACCGAGCGAATGTATGATTTGCCTTCAAATGCTTTTACTCCACCGCCAAAAGTTGATAGCACAGTTGTTTATTTTAAGCCTAAGCCAATAGCGGAAGATGCGCCTTCTTTTCAGGCTGTTGAGCGAATCACGGCAAGTGCTTTTAACCAGCGGCGGAAGATGATTCGTTCTAGCCTGAAGGCTTATATGAATACGATAGAAACCATAGGAATAGACCCTGCTAAACGAGCGGAAAACCTTAGTGTGGAAGAGTTTTTATCTATCGCAAAAGCCACGCAAACTGATAAGTTATAACATCCCTTGGTTTAGGTTATTATACTGATTTTCTATCCTGATTTTTATAGCCCGCTTTTAAGGCCGCGCACGAAATCCGAAAGTCCGATCAGGCGTTGGCGCCTGATACGCTCTGCATCCAGTATGGTTTGAGCTTTGTCTACGGCGCTTTTTACGTCCTTGTTTATTATTACGTAATCATATTCGGTATAGTGGGATAGCTCGTCGGCAGCTTTCGACATTCTGCCGCGGATGTCTTTTTCTGATTCCAGAGTGTCTTTGGCGCGTCCATGCAGGCGCTTTTCCAAAGCAGATTGCGATGGGGGAAGGAGGAATACTGTAACTAAATCCTCACGCGCTATTTCAGATATTTGTTGTGTGCCCTGCCAGTCAATATCAAAGATTACATCTTTTCCTTCCGCCAGAGCATTTTCAACGGGTTTGCGCGGAGTGCCATAATAATTGCCGAAAACTTTGGCATGCTCCAGCATTTCCCCGTTTTCGACCATTCGGCCAAATTCCGCTGTATCGACGAATAAATAGTCCTGAGTGTGAACTTCGCCAGCGCGCCTTTTGCGGGTTGTGGCAGAAACTGAATTGACCAGATTTTTGTTATTTTTTAATAAAGCGCGGGTTATCGTCGTTTTTCCCGCACCGGAAGGGGAAGATATAACATACATTAAACCGCGTCGTTTAATTGTGTTCAAAGATTATCTCCAGTAAAAAGCTTTCAGTTATAATCAGGTTTTCAGTAACCTAAACGTTGTGCGGCTTTGGCGCAATTAAAAAATGATATGACAAAATACCTTTGCGCCGAAAATCACAAAATGTTCCTGTGTGTATATTTTGCAACTATAATATTCATTAAATTTAAATGCTTTGACATATACTTTGGTATATGTTGCCGTGTCTGTTTTTGTGCGCCGCAAGCATAAAAAACAATCAATGATTTAAAAATACAATTGCAGGCAAGTCAAAAATATGTTCTATAATTACAGTATATTGTTATTTTATTATAGTGTGTTCTGGGATTTTAAACCTCCGAGTTCACTTGGGAATATTTAGATTGTGTGAGATTAATATATGAATATCAAAGAAATAGAGCGCAACGTTTCCCTAGCTGCGAAGCTTCTGAAGTCATTGTCAAACGAAAAAAGATTGCTGATTATTTGTACATTGTACGAAGGAGAGAAGAGTGTCGGTGAATTGGAAGAAATAGTTGGTTTGAGTCAGTCTGCTTTATCGCAACATCTTGCAAGACTTCGCCGTGAGAAGATCGTTTCAACACGGCGCGAGGCTCAAACAATATATTATTCAATTCTTGATGATGCGGTAGCTGTAATATTGAAAGCGTTGTATGAACTTTACTGTCAGGATTAAGGACAGCCTGCTGTTAAGGATTTAGTGTGATTTGCTTTGGGGCGTCGTTGCCTGTTCGATTTTGCAGAATTGATCGAGCACACGTTCGGGGTGCAGTTCTTTTAAATTTTCTTGTTGTAGTGTATATACTTTATCTCCGTTCGGGGCATGTTTTTCAGGGTTACTAAAAGAAGAGAACAATGTAATCGAAGGGCAGTTTGTTGCTCCTATAATATGCATGGGGCCTGTGTCATTGCCGATAGCGGCGAAGGCCTGATGCCCTAATGTTACAATCTGAAATAAGGTTGTTTTTCCAGTTAAATCAAGAGCTTTGGGGCATACCTCTTTAATTTTACCCGTGATTTCCTTTTCGGCTTCGGTGCCGAGCAATACGACCTGATAACCTTTATCTACGAGATTATGTGCGATTGTCGCATAATGCTGCGCTGGCCACCTTTTTTGCGGGTGTTGTGGCGAGCAGCCGGGGACAAATAGCACGAAAGGAGGATGGAGATCAAAGGCACTGAAGTCTTCTTTTATCCATCTCATATCGTCAATGATGACGTTTTTAATTCCGGCAAGAGCCAAGGTTTGTTTATGCCCATCGAAGGATTTTCCTTTTGTGCGCTCAGGCGATGCGTTTCTGTGGGAGGCGCCGCGCGCCGCTCCGACCCATTCAGGGTGCTTGCTTTTTGGGAAAAGGCGCAGGTAAATAGAGGTGCGGTCGTTATTTTGCAGGTCATACACACGTGAAAAATTCCCGTTTATCAAGCGTTTTCGCAAGTTTATCCAGCCGTATAAATCCAGCACTTTGGGTTTTTTATCAACCCATATCTCATCAAAGTAATTGCTTTTTTGTGCAAAATTCACGAAAGGTTCGGTTGTCAGCAGGGTAATATGAGCGTCTTTATGGTGCTTTCTAATTGCGGCCATAGGTCCAAGGGACTGGACGAAATCTCCGAGAGCTCCGAGCTTGATAACAAGAATATGTTTTTTAGTAAGAGTCATTTCGCTTACCACAGTTTAATCGGCGTTTTGCGTTGCTTTATTCCGCAAAATATCAGCATAAACATCCAGTGTTTTTTCCGTCATCGCATGCTTTGTAAAATTTTGGGAAACATGTCCCATAGAGCGCGCGGCCAATATAGCGTGCTGCGTTGAGCCGATTGATAAGACTTCCTTAATGGCTCCGGCCAATGCATCCGGGTCTGAGTGGGGGATAAGCCATCCGGTTACGCCGGGTATAACTGTTTCTTTTGCGCCGCCATGATTTGTTGCAATAACGGGCTTGCCCATGGCTTGGGCTTCAACTGGAACGCGGCCAAAGCCTTCTGGTTCAATGGATGCAGAAACTACGATCGTAGAGAGCATATAGGCGGCGGGCATGTCGGTGCATTGGTCTACAATACGTATTTTTGTGCCTAATTTTTTCTCGTTAATAGCGTCTTCCAATTCTTTGCGATAGTCCGTGCGCCCTTGGTCAGAGCCAATCATAACGCAGAAAATATCATCACGACCAACTTTTGCCATAGCATCTATCATAACGTGATGCCCTTTCCAGCGTGTTATGCGTCCGGGCAAAAGAATAACGTAAGAGCCATCAGGAACGCGCCATTGTGCAGCAAGATCAATCATTCGCTCTGGCGAGACAGCGCTTGGGTGAAAGCGCTCAACAGGGATGCCGCGGTGAATTGTGCGGATGCGGGAAGTATCTATCTCATAGTTATTTATTAAATATTGTGCAACAAAATCAGATATTGCAATAACGCGTTCACCGCGCGCGATAACGCTGTTGTAATAGCGTTTTGCCTTGCTAGTGATGTTATAGGGGGCGTGGCACGTAGTCATGTAATGGCAATCGGTGTTTTTGCAGGCGTAATAAGCGCTCCAAGCCGGAGCGCGGCTCCTTACATGAATAATATCGATATTGTGCTTTTTAATCAGGCGCTTTAGGCGAGATATATTTGCAAGGATAACCAGTGGATTTTTACTGTGTACCGGCATGTTTATGTGCTGAGCGCCGATGCGCTCCAGATCTCCGATACGGTATCCACCATGAGAGACAACCATTGATTCTGCGCCAGCTTCAACAATGGCAGCAGCAGTATCAATACATCCCTGCTCAGCGCCGCCGGCGCCGAGTTCAGGAATGATTTGCATAATGACGAGGTCTTTGTCTGATTTATTCATGGATTAAAAATAATAGGGTTTTAGCTATCTGGAAAGTGTTTTCGTAATTGTATATGTATAAATAATGCTTATTTTTTAAAGGCGGTTTTGAAAGGTTATATATGAATATTTCTTACTTTACCAACAGCAAGGGGCTAAAGCTTGCTTTTGTGCACAGCAAGGCCGGTGGGCAAGAGAAAGATTTGCCAGCGGTGGTTTTTCTTTGCGGCTTTAAATCGGATATGAACGGAACAAAAGCCCTGTTTCTTGAGGAGCGTTGTATCAGAGCAGGGCAGGAATATTTGCGCTTTGATTATTCCGGGCACGGGCAATCCGAAGGTGCTTTTGAAGAGGGTACAATCGGGGGGTGGCTGCAAGATACGCGTGAGATACTCGGCTCTGTGATTGAGGCTCCCGAAATTATAGTGGTTGGCTCATCTATGGGCGGCTGGCTGGCTCTGCGCTTGCTTATTGATCCGCCGGAAGGGAATTTTCGTATTAAGGGCGTTATCGGTATTGCCGCTGCTCCTGATTTTACTAAGGATATTATGGAGCAGTTCTCGCCGGAAGATTATGTACAGCTTAAAAATAATGGCCGCGTGGAGCAGGCCAATGAATATGGCGATGATCCCTATATCTTTACGAAGAGCTTGTTTGATGATGGAAAGAGGCAAAGCCTGCTAGACCCTGAAGAGCCTTACAAAACGCGGGCTATGCTGACGTTGTTGCAGGGGAAGAAGGATAATTCTGTTCATTGGGAAAAGGCGTTGCGTATTGAAAAAGCTTTTGATGGGCCGTGTACCAAGGTTATTTTCATAGAAGATGGCGATCACAGCCTGTCGCAACCGGATAATCTGGCCTTGCTCGATGAGCAGATATCAAAAATGATTTAGGTTTTTAACCCGGGCTTTGAAAGAGATAAAAACCCCGGAGCAAGTCCGGGGGAATTAATGAAGTTATTTGCGGTTATATTGATATCCGCCGCCTTTTCTTTTCTTTTTCTTTAGGCTGCGAATTGTGTCCATTTCTTCTTTTTCTTTAAATATAGCTCCAAAAAGAGCGCTTAGAAGCCAGAAAATTACAGGAAGTGCACCCAATACAAGTACAGCTTTTTGCTCTAGCAGAAAGCCGATTGCAGTTATTATTGCTTTGGTTCTGCCCGCAAGTTTATCTTTATTGTTTTCCGGTACGTATTCTTTAACTTCCGTTTTTCCATCGCGGGAAATGCTTTGTGTGAAACCTTCGGAAAAATCATTTGCAGGGGGGGGAGGGGGTTCCTTTACTGCTTCTTCGTCAACTATTTCTACGGATTCTTCTGTTGCAGGTTGCTCTGGAGGTTGTGTATCTTTTTTAGGTGTAAGCTCCTCGGGAAGCATGCCTTTCAGGCTTTCTATGTTCTTTGTAATATCTTCAGTTATATTCTTCGGGATAATTCTCTCAGGAATAAGTTCATCAACGCTTTGGTTAACTTCTATTACTTTTGATTTCCATTGATCGTGGCTTTCTTTGTGATATTTGTCCCATAAGGAGCCCAGAGCGCTTAGCCTTATGCCCTTTTCCGGCTCTTGATAGTACATGTAGGCATCATGCCCCAGACTGGCTAATACAGGGATAAGGAGTAGAAAAAAGATGAAATTACGCATTGAGTTTATCCTTAAATATGGGTATGTCATTATTACATTTTTTAGCATTTTAGCAACGAACACATAATTCTCAAAGCGAAGACTTGTGTTTTTACCTAAGAATGTCTAATGTGCGCCAATTCAGTTATATCTGTCATGGGTATAACTTATAAATGGAGACGTGGCCGAGTGGTTTAAGGCGCACGCTTGGAAAGCGTGTAAGGGGCAACTCTTCGTAGGTTCGAATCCTATCGTCTCCGCCATTACTTTATAAATTATTGTTACTTATCAATGGTTTATAAAGTAATGGTAAATTAAATCAGCCAACCTATACCCAAAAGCACCTTTAATCCATGCTTAGATTCGAGTATCCGTGGCGATATTTATATAATTCATCCCAGTGATTGATAAATTCCTGAGCTATATAAACCATATCATAAAAACACGTGATTTCATCTTTGTGCCTGCAACATTTCTGCATGGTTATTTTAGCGGCTTCTATAAATTCCCTGTTGATCGACGGTTCGGGTGTTTTTTGGTAAATCATCTTTGAGAATGTATAAAGGGTTATGAAATCTTCCTTTCTTAGCTTCGACGTTCTGCTTTGAGAAAACTTTAAAGTTCTTGTTTGCTGATTATTCATTACATACTCTCTAATAATAATTCATATTGTTCTTGCGGCGATAATCTTGGATCGGGTTGCGGGTGTAACAGATTGCTCACATAGGATGGTAAAACTGGCTCAGGCGTTAGCGAACAAATATCACCTATTAAAACACGGTAAGGTTCTTCACCTTTCCATAGTGACCAATACGCAGCACGTTTGGTCTTCCACGCCTCATAGATTCGCTTGTGTTCGGGATGTAGTGCATGCAATCGCGCTGCAAAAGATCCCGGCGGCCTAAGACTTTCTTCGCAGCGATCCAGTCGTCTACGCATAATTTCACCGCGAAAGCTCATAACCGTTCCTTTGCAGCTTCTTCTAAATCGTCCAGCCGCTCTTTAATTTCATCAAGTGATTCGATTTCGCTTAAGTTTTTCAGGATTGCTGCAAGGCTCTTGCCTTCATCGGGTGATATATTTCCTTCAGTGATTGCCGCCCTCAAATCATCCGGTGTAAAGCCTTCCAGTTCAATAGTCCGGCTGGCGGGCAGTATCTTATTCAGGACGTATTCAATCGCCCATTTCTCTTGCAAACAAACCGCCGCCCAGAGTTGTTTGAGCGCCATTTCATCCATAGCCCTTATCTGATTAAGCACAGCGCGGGGAGTCTTGTTCTTTGAGCCTAAAGGCCGCCCAGGATTGCCGGACGTGAACCGCCCCTTACTATCTTTGTATTCCGTTATGCCCTGTTTATTATCGGTCATTATGTCAAAATCTGTTTATGTTTACGTTTACGTCCTGATTTTTGAGCCATTTTTCAATATCGGCAGTCATATAAAACACCGTGTTTCCATCTTTGTATGAAGCCGGAAAAGCCTTGCGTCGCTTCCACGAATGCACAAGCTGGCGCGAGGGTTGACCAAGGGCGATAGCCAGCCGCACGCAATGGATCACAGGGGCATCGGGCAACAATACAGGATTAGGAAAACGCCACGGGGTCATTACTTGTCTAGCCCTATCGCCTGAAATGCGTCATGTCCGGACATATCAGCGGCTACAGCAATGTAATTGACTGCTTGCGTTATAACACCACGAACGGCATCAACATCACTCAGGGACGTTTCAAAATTGGTAAGTCCCTCTTTTGCTATACTATTAAGGCGGGCAGGATCAGTGCCATATGCGAGAGGGGCATCAAGTGAAGGCTTGCGGTGCGTGTCATAGCTTTCAGCATTATAAAGCCTACCCATATTGTAAAGCATCGCTGCGCGTTCAACTTCTTTGAGTAACTGCGGATCATCCAGTCCGGGGATTCCAACGGGATTTTCTAGCACCGCCAAAGCCGCTGCGCCGTCCTTTACCGTCTTTTGGATAACATCACCTGGCTTTTTTGTTCGAAGCCAAGCTCTTAATTCCGCAGCATGCGAGGGGTTCATATCGCTTTTGAGATATTCGGCCTTGCGCTTATCGAGTTCTTTTGCGCGGGCAATAGCGCTTTTCTGCAAAGCCTTTGTTTCCTTCATGATCAGTTTAAGCCTTTCGGGTGCAGCATCCTTCCAGCCGCTCTCGCTATGGGGCTGCAATATAACGAGCGCTTTGTCTGTAAAATCACCCAGCGCCTTAGACAACGCGGTTGTGCTTATGTGTTGATTACCGTCCAGTGTGCGCGGGATATGCACCGCTCCTTTTAAATTGCGGCTGGCGTGAGTCACAGTAAAACTATCTACGCGGTCATTGTTTGGTAGTCGTGAAAAAGTGATAAATGTCATTTGTTTGGTTCCTTTGTTTTACGGAACCATTTTTACACAAAATAGGGATAGAGTCAAATTATATAATTAAATCAATAACTTACTTTACACTTTGGTAGGTTTTTATGCGCCTAAATATTCGGAAAGATGTCAAAAAAGTTGTGATAAAAAAAGTTTTATGCTTTTATACCTTGAATTGAACAGGGCTTAAGGATTTTCTCGATGAAAAAATTACTACTAATCATTTGTACGTTACCTTTAATAGCATCTTGCGATTTATTGATAATCTCGCCTTCCGACGTTGTAACAAAATATTTAGACTCCTTAATGCAAGAAAAATTTAGAGAAGCCTACGAACTTCATTCTGAAAAAGATAAGTCTGCAAAAAATTACGAAGAATTTGAAGCTTCAAAAAAAGATGATAATGACACACCTTTAAGACAAACATTAAAAGACTCATTTTCATATAAAATTGTTAGTGCTGAGGAGAGGGAGGATACAGCTGTTGTTCGTGTTGAGACTACACTTCCTGATCCTCGATCACTTATAGGTGATGCAATGGCTGCGGCTTTGTCTGGTGGAGACGCGCAAAAAGAACTATCTGAAAAGCTAAAGAATAAAGAGCTTCCCACAACAACTACTCAACAAGAGTATAAATTAGTGAAAGAAGCTTCCGCATGGAAGATTTTCATGAATTGGGGTGACAAAGAAAAAATTGCTGATTTAGTAAAAGAAGCTGAGCAGTTAAAAAAAGAAAAAAATTATCATGGTGCCGCTGAAAAGTATTCTCAAATCTTGGAATTAGACAGCGAACTTGTCGAAGCAAAAACCGCATTAAAAGAAACTGAAAAAGAAATTGAAAATTTTGATGCTAAGCAAGAGTACATAGAAAATGTTCGATTGTACGATCTTAAAGCAGACTATTATTCAACTTATTTGGAGGAAAACATCCCCGGAGTTGAGTTTAAGATAGAAAACAAGGGTGATAAAACTCTAGGAGAAATTGAAGTTACTGTATACTTCAAAAATGCCGAAGATAAAATAATAGCTGAAGAAATCTATTACCCTGTCATTACAAGCGGCTTTCCATCACAGAGAACAAAGCCTTTAAAGTCTAATTACATATGGCAACAAGAAAGAGGAAGGTTTTACACAGCAAAAAGCGTTCCTGATGAATGGGCAAAAGGCAAAGTATCTGCGAAAATTACAAACATTGAGTTTGTTGAATAACAAACTCCCATCCTTTTGGACAAGAGACTGCCTCTAAGAGGCAGTCTCTGTCTGTCCGTTAAAAGCACTTTGCTCCGATCCCTTGTTCGCCGCTGTCTGCCTTTGTCCGCGCCTTGTCCAGCTTGTCCGTCATGGTAAAAACAGATCACTCTCGGATAAACCCATCTTGTCCGAAAATTGTTGCAAAATTCGTTCAAAACTTCGCTTTTGGCTATCAGGTTTTTCAGTATCAAATAATTTTTCATTGATCAACATTGTTAAAAAATCGTTGACACTTATTTGACCTTTCAAAGGTTGCAATAAATCCCATGCCTTTTGCGCTTGCGGGGTCAATTTCGGAGGTAACTCATTCAAAAATTCGATAACGCAACTAGACCGGACTTCCATTTCACCATCTGCATCACGTAATGGTGGTAAGTTTACGGGTCGTAATTTGAACGCATCCGGCGCTCTCTTCGCATCGTCTTTTTCTTTGGTGTTTTTAACCTTTAAAATATCGCCGTCTTTACTGATACCCATTTCAAAATCAGCATTGGCAAGCAAAACGACTGAGCCGAAAGAGCGTTCGGTTTCTGCGCGGCCTGTATGGTGTACAACCAGTACAGTTGCGCCGTATCGGTCTTTCAGTTCATCAGCCTTGTTCCAGAAACCTGTCATCGCCGCGTTTTCGTTCACGTCTGCACCTGCCGTTGCTCGAAATAACGTGTCTATCACGATAAATACCGGCGGTTCTGGTAGCGTGTCTATTTCTTGTTTTATATGAGAAAAATCATCGCCAGAAACAAAAGACAGTGCGCGTTTTGATATGTGAATGCGGTTTGCGCCTGTCTTTAAACCTGTTTCCTGATATAACGCTTCGAAACGATCAGAGACACCCTCAAATCCTTCACCGGCGATATAAAAAACATGGCCGTGTTTTTTTACAGGTTTTCTATTAAAAGGCTCACCATTCGCAATGCTGAAGGCGATATTGATTGCAAAAAAACTCTTACCCATGTTCGGCGGTGCAAAGAGGACTCCAGTGGTACGAGGGCGAATTAAATCTTTTATCAGCCAACCTCGTGCCGTACGGTTTTGTAATAGCTTATCAAGAGTTACAAACAACCCACCTCTTTCTGTCTGCACAACTGGAATATTATGCTCCACCCCCTTAAACAACGCCCAGCCTTTCGCGTTCACATCATTCGACATCATCGCAAGAGTTACAAAATCACCATCCGTACCACTACTGGAAAAGCCGCTCCACGTCCTTTCATCGCTGGATTCATTATAAGTTTCGGGCGAATATTGCTGATATTGCCGATTCCACTCCAGCCAATCCGCTTTCGTCTTTCCGGGTTCGACCAAACCCAGAGCTGCAGTATAAAATGCGCCCGACACCATAAGCCATTCATTGCGGGTCAAATCACTAGGATCGATGCTCTGTAAAGCATCCAACGCCATTTGATAATTCGGTGCGCGTTCACTACCGTTCCGCTTACCACTGGAAGCGTTGGACGTTTTGCTTATGGCAGGCGGTAAACATTGCGCTGCATCAATCGGAACACCTTTAGAATGATAGAATTGAGCGTTCACGTTTCCAACATGATAGGCTTGCGAGAGCGTGAAGGACTCCACCCCTAAAACGCCGACTAGGACACCGTTCAATTTAGCCACGTAATCGGCATGTTGCTCAGGCGTGATGGGATGGGATAACGGACATACCACCCTCCAGCGCGGCGCATCATGTATGTGTCTTGACGTGGTGTATATCAAAGCCGCGATCCCATATGCCTGAAGCAAGTCTGCCGCCTCAGACGGCTGCATTTCGCCCGCGTCATAATCGCCTTCGATTGCATAAATTTCTTCAACATTCGCGTCTTTTCGATGATTATTTTTAAAAGTTGCAACTTTTATGAGGGGAAGCAATTCCTTGTTCTCAGATATTTTATGGCTCTCTAGCCATTTACAAAATTCTGACCAATCCAACTCATGAAGCGTTCCCGTAGCTGTTGTTCTATTTTCAAAATATGTAAATTTAATAGGCAAATTAAAGCCGTTGCCCAATTCGGCATGGGGTGTTAAGTTATTCATAATATTCATCCTTTATGCCCTGCATGTCCTCCAGTTTGCAGGGCAATTTTTTATTATTGAAGTTGAGTCGGTTGCTGAGCGAAGCGTAAAAGCTGCTCTCGATTCCAGCGGCGGGCGCGGCCTATACTTACAGGCGCCGGAAATTCAGGATTTTTTCGCCATCTCCAGAAAGTGTCACGGCTGACATCAAGCAGTTGCGCCGCTTGCTTGGCATTAAGTAAAATTTGTTGATTTTGCATTTTATATCACCTTGTTAGTTTATTTTGGTGATACTTATTATTCACATGTGCTGACAAATTGCAGCAAGATAAGTTGGTATGACTTTTTCGAAAAATGCTTACCAAGGTTTTTTGAGATAATATTCCCTTAAGGCTTTCGGTCTGTATTTGTTGTCCTTGGTTTCAAGAAATTTACCTTCATCAATATCAAATAGGATAGCTGCTCTCATAATATAAAACGGTGGTTCATCCTGCATTTTATCAATAGTTTTGCGAATGCTCTCAGGCTTTCCACAAAATATTTCACTTAACAGAATGTAAGCAGCGTTATTTTTCATTTTTTCAACAGCCGTAAGCCATTTGAAACACACAAACATTTCATAATTGCTGCAACTCTCTTCAAAACCCTTTTGTCTCTTATCGGCATCCTTCTGGAAGCGCCAAGGCTTACCACCTGTTTTTATGTTTGCGGTTTTCTTACCTTCTAGACGGTCACATATCCATTGAATGGACTCATCGTTAAGCTCTTCACGGTTTTTCAAGCTTTGAATAAGCGGTTGCAAATCACCGTGTTTTGCAGCTTCTAAAGCATAACCTGCGTCAATTTTTGAAAAATCCATAATCACTTGCCCCCCGTTAGAAACGCACCCCAGGCATTGATTACCACACGGCGCTTGTCTATTGCACTTCCCCGCCTGTAAGCGGCTTCAACCTTACCAACCGTATGCGCCAAGCATGCTTCAACTATGTCGCGTTGAAAGTTAGTATTTTCATAACACCAGTCTCTAAAGGTACTGCGTAATCCGTGCGGTACCCCCTGTTTTTTGCTTAACCTATCTATAAAGGCCTCACGTCCGGCCTTCAACTCAGCCGCATGGATATCACGCATCATCTCACTTAAGGCCATGTCCGACAATGCCACACCTGTGGCTGAGGGGAATATATACGAGTTGCTCTCACTGTATGAAGGCAGAACCCCAAACGCTTGCGGGGATAACGGCACGACATAATCTTTACCCATTTTCATGCGTGAACCGGGTATATTCCATGTGAAAGTAGCAAAATCTATTTCATCCCAGCGTGCGCCTCTCACCTCACCGGATCGGCAAGCGGTAAGGGCTAAAAATTGCAGCGCCTTGACTGACATGCCCGATCTTTGCGATAGTTTGCTATACCATATCGGCGCATCAATCCAGTTCACTGCGGGACGGTGCTTAACAGATCTGATCCTACCCGGCGCAGGCAATGCCTCGGATAGATTCCCTTCCCACCGCGCCGGATTATCGCCTTTACGGTGCTTCATCACAGTGCTGTATGCCAATATCTTCTCAATACGCCCGCGCAACCTCGAAGCCGTCTCTGTTTTTTCTGACCATATCGGCTTTAAAACATCGAGCACATCGTGAACATCAATATCATCAACGTGTTTCTTACCGATTACATGCAACGCATAATTTTCTAAGGTAGAGCGCCATTGTTTTTTATGTTTATCGTTCTTAAATTCTGTTAGCTTGTGATCGAGATATTCTTCCATCGCCTGTTTAAAGGTTATCTTCTGTTGATCTTCCTTCTTAGTATTGCGCTTCTTTAACGGATCGTTTCCGGCCAATATTTCTAACTGCATTTCAGCAGCTTTTTTTCGCGCCTCTTCAAAGCTGGTAACCTGATATGACCCTAAACCAATTTCACGCCTTTTTCCGCCTATGCTGGCACGCAATATCCATGACTT
Organism: Alphaproteobacteria bacterium; assembly: GCA_018399685.1. Classification (GTDB taxonomy): domain Bacteria; phylum Pseudomonadota; class Alphaproteobacteria; order Micavibrionales; family Micavibrionaceae; genus UBA1672. The sequence goes on from JAGYOK010000011.1 coordinate 52,530, forward strand.
GGCATTATTAGGTGTAACTTGAATCATTAAACCGGGAACATTTCCTACAGCATGTCTTTCAGGACTCGATCCTTTGCCGGAATGTCTTAGCTCTTCAATATCACTCCTCGATAATTTTTTTGCGATTTTTGGCATGACAACCTCTTATTGTTACGGGGATACCTACCCCCCATTTATCCACCAACCACAATAAGAATATTTAAAACGAAAATCAACAAAATAAGACACTAAAGATTGAAAAAGTGATGGAAACTCAATATACTACAGGTATAAATGGTTGATATCATTGATAGGGGGGTACTCCCTTCTAAGCTTCTATCGTCTCCGCCATTTTTGGGCTCTTACCCTAATTCTAAACTCCTTTATGCATACAAATACTGTGTATTCTTTTTTATAAAATTTAAAAATGGATATGTTTTGTTAATACTATGAGACCTCTGCATAAAGTGTGATTTACAAAGATCTATGTGATTA
>JAGYOK010000012.1 GCA_018399685.1 Alphaproteobacteria bacterium
ATGGAACAGAATTGTACATAATTAATAGGTCCTGACCCTAAGTAATTTTCAATGTAACTTTTGCGTGACCCATAATTTTTACTGTAGAGCTTCCATATTTTTAGGATAAAACACAGCACGTACACGCCCGTTTGTTGCCGCTTCGCCATCCTCCTGCTCAACAGAATCATCTGCGCCCGTATCGCCTGCCTCTCCTGTACCATCATCACTGCTTACGACCGCCTCTGGAGCGGCTCCGAATATTTTGCTGATATTGGTATTAAGATCTACCTGCGCGCGTTCCCCTTCTAAAAAGCTGTCTCCGCGCATAATACGTACATTGTCCTTCAACTCCGCCAGCCCTGTCTCCACGCTGTAATAAGCGCTTGCCCCTGTTAGAGTTTCCGTAGGCGTTGTAATTATAACATTGCCCACCCCTTCCAGAGTTTTAAGCGAACGTTTCCCATCCGCGCTATCGGTGAATGTTGCTATCAGCTTATCAGCCTCTATTTTATCGCCATCACGCACAGCGACCGCCTTGCCCAAAGCTTCCAGACGTCCTTGTGTTACCCAGTAAACAAACTTGTCGCGAGCACTCACATTCTGGTCTTCAGAGACAAGGCGTAAATTCTTTCCCGTCATCTCCGCATAGCCCTTATCCATATTATAAACCGCATAATCACCATAGGCCTTACTATCGGCAGAAACGATGCGCACCTTGCCAGATGCTTCTATGCTATAGATATCAATGTTGCTCTTCTTGCTGTCCCGGTATTTAGCAACCATATCATCGCAATAAAGCGTGGTTGCTCCCTGCACAGCCTTAACGTCTTTTTTGGCCTGAAAAAACAGCTCGCTGCGGTGCCATTCCAGACTTTCTTCCGCCGTAATCTCCAGCGGTTTGTTGCGGTCGGGATTAACTGGATTTTGTGCAAAAGCCGACAAGGGAACGCTCATCACAAGAGCACACCCCGCCATCAATATAGCTTTGTTTTTATTAAATTTTTTTATCATATACCGCTTATTCCCCCTTCAAGTGTCAATGTCGCTGGCCCCGAAAAAACAACTTCTCCCGTGTTGTTATTTGCACGCACACCGCTTGCAGCAATATTCATGTCAGGCCCGGCGCCCTCAAGACTTTTTTCCGACCACGCAAAGCCCTGCTTCAGATCGATATGCGCTTCTTGCATCTGCAAGGTAAAACCCCCGTTATGCTCCAGATAAACATCTCCTTCTAAAAAGAAACGCCCTGTATCCTGCCTATACGCACCCGCATTGGATTGCAAGGTAACAAACTCCCCATCTTCCATAGTTATTTTGCCGATGGGGCGATCCAGCATAATCAGATTTTCGTTTATCTCTCCTTGCACAGCGCGATCTGCGGTAATCTGATAGGGAAGATTTTGCGCGCTTATATTCTCAAATCTGGGGTTAAGCAGCTCATTTCTAGCTATTGACCTCTCCTCCAGAGCTGGCGCTTTTGTAAACTCTTCCATCGGCTTGATTACCTGCTCTTCAAGGCCGGAGCGCAAATACAATATCACAACAATGGCCAGCGCGGACAAAGGCAAAGCCAGCCGCATCAACTTAACAAACTTGCTATAAACCTGAATGGAGTAATGATTGTTTCGCGCACGCCGGGAAAGCCGCTCCATACGGGCAGATTTTTCCTTTTCCGACATTTGCGCTTGCGAATCATCCAATAGCTTGTTCCTTTAAACACCAGATAATACGGAATAGATCCACATACCCGTCGCTAAAAATAATAGAACCTACGCAATACCGGCCTGCAGACAATCCTGCAAACGAATAAGGCCACAGGCTTTACCATCATTATCACAAACGATCAAACTGGTTACATACTGCCCCGGTATTTTAGTCATGATATCGACAGCACGTACGGCCAGATCTTCCTTACCGATAGATTTAGGCTGCGTACTCATGATCTCACGCACCGGCTTTTGTAAAAGATCGGGCGACATATGGCGCTTCAAGTCGCCATCTGTCACAATTCCCGCAAGTTTATCGCCGTCAAATACAAGCGTACAGCCAAGATTTTTCCCTGTCAAAGTAAGTAGGGCTTCATCCATACGGGCATTCACATCCACAATCGGCAAATCATCGCCGGAGACCATAACATCGGCCACGCTCATCAGCTTTTGCCCCAGCTTACCGCCGGGATGAAAGACTTTGTACTGCTCCGGCGTTAAGCCCATACGCTCCAACAAAGCCACGGCCAGAGCATCCCCCAGCGCAATCATCATTGTCGTGGATGTTGTCGGAGCCAGCCCGTTCGGGCAGACCTCACCCACCGAAGGCAAAAGCAAACACATATCGCTGTGTTTGGCCAAAGTAGATTCAGCATTGCCGGTCATGGCAATCAAGGGAATGCCATAACGCCGCGTATAGTGAATAAGGTCGGACAGCTCGGAATTCTCTCCGGAATTGGACAGCATCAAAACCACGTCACTATCGGTAATCATACCCATATCGCCATGGCTGGCTTCGCCCGGATGCACAAAATAAGACGGAGTACCCGTAGAAGCCATAGTCGCGGCAATCTTGCGCGCCACATGCCCACTCTTGCCAATTCCGGCCACGATAAGGCGGCCAGCCATGTGGGCTTCGGACTTCATTTTATTAATCGTCTCCACCGCTTTGGAGAAATCGCCATCGATCATACCGGCCAGCATTTTAAGAGCTTCCCCTTCCGTGGTCAGCACATGCACCGCGCGCTTAATATCCAGATCACTTTCTTGTGTCATAACTTCCAAATACCTGTTCCTTTAAAAAATCTTTATTTAATGCTCGAATATATCGCTGTAATCACCCAAAACATCTAAAGCCGCACGCGTTTCAATAAAATCAAAACAACTTTGTGCAATTTCTCTTCTGCCTTCGCGCTCCAGCATTGTATCAAGACGCGCCTTTATTTTGTGAAGATAATAAACATCGTTGGCCGCGTAATTCATTTGTTCGGAGCTAAGCTCCGCCGCGCCCCAGTCGGATGATTGCTGCTGCTTGTTCAAATCCACGCCAAGCAACTCATTGCATAAGGCACGCAGACCATGCTTGTCCGTATAGGTACGCACCAGCCTTGACGCAATTTTTGTGCAATAAATATTAGGGCATTGAACACCAAGCGCATAAGTCAATACAGCAACATCAAACCGCGCAAAATGAAATATCTTTTTTACTTTCGAGTTACTGATAAGATTTTTCAAATTCGGAGCTTTATAGGAACTATCCGTCATTTGAACCAGATGCGCCGTACCGTCACCGCTGGACAACTGAACCAGACACAAGCGGTCTCTATGACACTTCAGCCCCATTGTCTCCGTATCAATAGCAACTATCTTCCCTAAATCCAGATCATCCGGTAAATCATTTTTATGTAGTACAACACTCATTTTTCACTAATCCTTAAACTTGCGAATGTTCAAATATTTATGCTTTTGCTCAAAGAACCTCTTGGCAATTTATCAACATAAGCCATTCCCCCCTCATTTATTAGTGTTTTTTTTAAGTTTTTTTTGCCATTATCAACAGGTAAAACAAGGACGCTTATCTGCGTATGGATTTGTATTAAATATAAAACTATAATAACTCAACTATACTGACCAAAGTTATGTCAGTCACGCCACTCAAATAGATAAAGGCAGCAGAAATGAAAATTCTCATCATTGACAGAGAAGAAGTAACAGCACAGTTAATGGCAAACCGCCTAGAGCCTTTGGGACACACAATTGTGCACGAACCTGTTAAAAACGCCGCGATTGACCGCGCAGGGCAAGAAAAATTTGATCTGATCTTTATTGACCCGGCGCCTCTTACAAGCTCTCGACCGATCATTATGAATTTACGCCATAAGGCTGGAAAATACGTCTATGTCGCCCAGATGGGAGAATCTGTTTCTCTGATTGAAGCTATTAAATGCGGCGCCAACGAAGCATTGAGCAAACCTGTTAGCAGCGAAAATCTGGATAAAACATTAGAAAATGCACGTTATCTTGTTAAACAGATTGAAAGAATCGGCGATAACCGCAGTGATTTCCCAAGCGCCGGAGGCATTATATCAAAATCGGCCTTTAACCAGCTATTCCTTTCCGCTATTGACAGAGCAGACCGTTACGGAGAACAGTCCTACATCGTCTTCATTGGTATCAAAAATCATCACATTATCCATGAAAGCGAAGGCGCCCCTGAAGCAAATATTCTTTCTGCCAAGCTGTCTCAATATCTGGTACGCCTGCGCCGCCAATCTGACATTATCGCCCAGACAGAAAGCCACGAATACGCGCTTCTTCTTCAGCGCCCCATGTATGAGACCGAACCAAAAGAAGCAGCGAATCGTTTTGCGGAAAGCATTGGCGGCTATAAAGATCTGTTTGCAAAAGACGGTATAGAACCGGAATTCTACGTTAAGCTCATTGATTTACCGATCGGTTCACAGATTATAGAGCATTCTTTAACAAAAGCATAAAAACTACCAAAACCCTTTGGCCGCGCCCTGTTTCAGAAAATACCGGGTATTTTTCCTGAGGATGACTTTGTGTTTTCCGCAAGCTTATGCTTGCTTGCCCGCCGCCAAGCTTTTATGCTTGTTGATAATCACTGCATATTTTCTTGAGTATTAAACACAGCAACACGAACGTTATAGCCTAACGTTTCCTTTGGCTTGGCGCGTGCTGGTCAAATCAAGTGGCTTGGAGGGAAAACCATGTCTATAAAAACAAAACACATAAAAATTATCTTTGCAGTCTTTTGTCTGGCAATAACCGGACTGGCAGCCGTTACTGTAGCTAAAGCGGCGCAGCCCGCTTCTGAAGCTCCGCAAAACAGCCTGCTAAAAGTTGGAGACAAGATCAACATCTTTGTCGAAGGCGAAGAGGATCTTTCCGGTTTTTACACAATAAACAAAGCCGGAATGATTAACCTGCCGCTGATCGGCGACATTCTGGTAGCAGGAAAAACGACGCATGAAGCTAAATCCCTGATTATCGCAAAATTAAAAGACGGATATTTGCTCAAGCCCGATGTCATGGTTAAAGAAAACCCTGAAAAGCACTCTAAAGATTCCATAAGAGAACACGAAGCAACGCCTGATAAAGCGCCCGAAATCAAGGCACAAAGCACACCAACAGAAAAAGAAACGCACGTACAGGCAGACGAACCCCCACCGCCTCAAGACAAAAACAAAGCCTCCATGAAAGAAATTTATATCGTGGGAGCTGTGCGCTATCCGGGATATTACGCCCTGCCTGCCGAAGCAGGACACATTCTGAACCTTGTTGCCTTGGCAGGGGGCTATGCGGACAAAGCCGACACACAACATTTTGAGATCGTACGACTGATTGATGGCAAATACTACCGCAAACAGGCTCTTACGGGCGCTTTGGAATATCATGACGGCGATATTGTGATTATCGGGCAGCGCTAGGATCGGGAATAAATTATGTCTGAAGATTTTAAAAAAGATAAAGATACCGGAACATCCCTTCCCGAAAATACAAGGGCGGTTACTGCTCCGCCTCAAGTATATCAGCCTGCCAGACTACGCACGCCCCTTTTGCAAGATACAACAAATCACCTGCTCCCGATTTTACGCCGCCGCAAAGCCATGGCTGTTGGAATAACTTTGCTGTGCCTCGGCGCGGGGCTTTATATAATCGGACAAATCCGCCCTCTTTATCAAACCAGCGCGCAGATTTCCTTTAAGGGGCAAGACGAAACCTTTATAAACACGCAAATCCGCTATTTGAAAATAGCTCCTCTGACAATGTCATGGGAACAAGAATCCCCCAAGGGGCTGTCATTCAAATCCCTTGCGCTGGATAATAATACACAAGGAACCGCAGAGACCGCACAAGCCCCTGCCATAAAGCCCTTATCAACGCATCGTTTGCAAGTATCGCATATCCCCGGATCAAGCCTTGTCGAGCTTCACTATTATGGCCACAATCCCTATGATATCGCCCCCAGACTAAACCATTTTATTGAGCAATATATTGCGCAGCTTAATGCAAAACAGCTTTCTTCTGAGAAAGAAGAAAAACCGAAAAGCTCACCTGAGGAAGACCCTCAATATATTCAGGCCAAAGCAAAGTATCTTGCTCTCAAAGCACAGCTTTCTGCCTTTATATCAAAGGACGGTGCTATAAATCTACACGGAAACAAACAGGCCGAAGAACGCCTGCGTTCAAAAGCTCTTGACGCCCTTATAGAGCGCAAGCGCAGCGCAGCTTACGATCTGGAAACCCTGTCACTGCGCTATGGTGAAAAGCACCCGAAAATCATTGAAGCCCGCAAAATCATTGAGACACTTGACGCACAAATCCGCCATGAGCGAGAAACCTTGCTTGGCCGTATGATTGATGACTACATCACAGCAAAAACCACTTTTGATGCAATAGAAAAAGCACACAACGCCGCGCCGGAAGAAACCTCAGAAACGACAAACACTCCCCCCCCCGTTGTGCAGCTTGTAAAGCCCGCACATACACCTTTAACCCCGATATTCCCAAACAGATTACAGCTATTCGGGATAACGCTACTTGCTTCTTTATTCTTCGGAATTATGGTTCCGACCATTGTTGAGCGAAGCCGCAAAACATTTCTCTGCGGGCAACAATTATCGAACTTCTTCGGGCTACCCTGCTATGCGCTCATCCCCGAAATTAAAGCTACTGAACATAAAGAGCTTGCCGATTATGTGCTGAACAACCCTTCTGACACACTGGCAGAAGCCGTAAGATCCCTGCGCCTGAACATCAAACTGAAAAACCACAGCAACAATCAAGAAAACAAAGTTGTCCTTGTAACTTCTTCCAAAGCAGGAGAGGGCAAAACCACACTCAGTACATGGCTCGCACGCATGACCGCAAAAACGGGCGAGCGCGTACTGTTAATTGATGCAAACCTTCGTGATCCTGCTGTGCATAAAGCCTTACACGGAAAGAACACCTTGTCCCTTGTTGAATATCTGACAGGAAAGTCATCTTTGGAAAAAGTCACCGATACGACAGACCCAACCGGACTTCACGCCATATACGGGCGCAGCATTCCCAACAGTGTGCTGGATCTGTTATCTTCCAAAAAAATGGGCGAACTATTGCAAGAAACAAGGAAATCCTACGACCTGATTATTATCGATACGCCGCCTTGCCTTATGAGCGCAGACGCTCGGGCATTAAGCCCTCACGCCGACCTTTTACTCTATCTAGTAGGCTGGAACAAAACGAAACGTGATGTTATCCACAAGGGATTATCCCAGTTTCTGAACTTCACGGAAATCCGCACAGCCCTTGTATTAAGCAATATTGATATCAAAAAACACACCGCATATGGCTATGGCGAGGTTGTTTGCGAGGATGACGCCTGATAAAACCCGTTTTATATTGCTGCAAAATCGTATAAAATAACGTCCATGCGATTCGCAAACCCTCACCCACCAAGGCGCGGGGCGTTTCTTCTAATTGCCCTGTTTTCATGCCTGCAAATCTTATTCGGCTTTTTTCTCTTCACGGGAGACGGGCAGGATTCCGTTTTGCCTTCACGCACCTCTATTCAGGTCGCATCCTATAACAGCGCCCCTTCACTCAATACCATAGAACCGGCCTCCGGTTATGAGCCTCAAACCATCTCCCTAAAAAACAGCTGTAATAATCAATGCGGCACATTCTCGTATTTCAATGAATACAGGGAAAAAGCCCGCCTGAAAGCCAAAGAAGAAGCCTCCTCTCGCCATGCTGCACTCAAACGGCATATGCAAAATAAGCATATCTTGCATTACCCCACCATCGACTATTCAGGTCAGCCCCAAAACACTCCTGTCAGACGCCGCGCTATAATCGACGGCGCAAACCATAAAGAGCCTTCTTTTGATTACGAGAGATAGAAAATGTCCTATTACTCCTCCAAACACCCCGGTTTATATCTGTACCTTGCTCTGGTCACCGCAACATTGTGCGCTTTTCTGTTCATGGATATTAGCTCTGCCCAGATCGGTATTTTGTCTATTCTTTGGGGCGTTTTCACAGGTCTTAGGGCGCTAAGCCTTTATGAAATTGATACTTATCACAACACATACACCCGCCAAAGCACTCTCATTTCCAAAGAACATAACGGGCAAAGTTCCGCGCTCGCGCATGACCTTATGCGCCGCATGACCGGCAACGCAAATATAAGGCAGGGAATACACGCCCTTTACTGTATGCACGAAAGAACTCTTCTATGGTTTGCTTTGGCTTTGGGTTACACCACATATTACCTGCACATAAACTCAGAATCGCTTTCTCAGGGCACATTAATGGAAAAAATATGCATACTATTTATGATTGGCACTGCTTTTTGGGGCGGGCAAAGCTACGCCCACAGCAATAAAGCATTCAAGATTATGGTATCTTTTTTCGCCGCGGCGCTTTGCGTAAGCCTGTTTTACACTCCTATAGAAAACATCTCCCTTGCCCATATTTCGCAAGCCATATCGGAAGCCTCCCTTGCAAAAATCAGAACAGCAGGCGCTTTGCTTGCCCTGCTCGCCTTATATAGCATCTCTATTTTGATCTATGCGCTATTGCAAAAGAACAAAGCTGCAATAAGCGCTTTGTGCGGTATTTCATTAATTTCCCTTCTTGCGATATGCTACCTGTCTTTAGAGCAATCACAAACAGCCACCGCGCTGTGGATTTCCGGCTGGGGACTGTTCTCAGTCTTTTGGACACGCGCCTACCGCCCTGTGAGAAAGCGTTACGTCCTTTATCAATGTGATTAGACTAGTAAGTAGGAGTCTGAAAATAAGAACTTGGTTCTTTTTTACTTCTTAACACCAATAATTTCCCATCTTTCGTATGAAAACGCACCGTTTGGTGTCATGCTTGACCCTTCCACATACTCAAGGTTAATCTTGTCTCCTGCTTTAATCTTTATGGACTGTGGAATAGAGGAAGGATTGACTGTTAAGGATTCTTCTTTTTTCTCTAATGGGCATCTTCCAAAACCGCTTTGTTGATCTACAACTTTTAAAATGCGGATAACAAGAGCTCCATTTTCAGGTTTCTTTATAACAAGTGCTTCAATATTACATCCCACCCATGAGGAAGCATGAATCGAGAAAGAAAAAAAGAATAAAGTAGCACCTAAAAAGAACAACAATACAAAAAATTTTAAATTAGCCATTGCCGATAATCTCCATTTCCAAGTAATAAATTACTTCCTAGAATTTAAAGCAGTAACGATTGTACCATCATCAAGATAATCCAGCTCTCCGCCAACGGGTACGCCGTGTGCAAGGCGTGAAACAGTAACACCGGATGATGTAATATAATCGGAAATATAATGTGCGGTAGACTGCCCATCCACCGTTGCGCTCAAAGCAAGGATAACTTCCTTAACCGTTTTTGTGCCTTCACTCACACGCTCGACAAGCCTTGCTATACGCAGCTCTTCCGGCCCTATACCATCAAGAGCGCTGAGCAACCCGCCAAGCACGTGATACTGCCCTTTATAAGCGCCAGTACGCTCTATCGCCCAGACATCGCTGACCTGTGCGACAACACAAATCTTGCTTTTATCGCGGCGTTCATCGATACAAATATGGCATGGATCTCCCATATCAAGATTGCCACAGCAAGAACAGCTCTTCACATTTTCCGCCGCATCGGCCAAAGCATTCGCCAGAGGCATCATAACGCTGCCGCGCCGCTCCAGCATATAAAGCGCAATACGGCGAGCAGAGCGGTTCCCCAGCCCCGGCAAACCGGAAAAAAGTCGAATTACGTGCTCTAGCGGACCCTCAATCATTATAAGTTGGCTTTCTGTCGGCTCTGGCCGGATCTTTATAGACGAACAGTCCGTCTTTATGTTTGATCCCGGAGGTAAGATAAAACAGTTCCACTTCGGTAATCATCCCCTGCCCATCTACAACACGCCATTTTTTGAGAGTAAAAGGTGACTTGTCAAAAGCAAAGGTGATCGACCCTGCATCCGGCTCTTCCGCCTGTACTACCTTGATCTGCAACAGATTATTTGCCCATTTAGCATCTTTCACAATCAAATCATCATTCAGGGAAAAATCCTTCCGCAGGAAAAAATTCGCCAATGTCGCACCAATCGGCGCATTAGTCTGCTCCTCAAGCTCTCCATCATAGAAATAAATAAATAAACCATCGGCCACAACAAAGCTCTTGCTTGGTGGATCATACTCAAAACGCAGCTTTCCCGGCCTGCTCAGGTAAAACGTGCCTACTAGCTGTTGCCCGATATGCGTTGTTTGAACAAAACGAGCCTGCGCGGTTTTCAGGTTTTTCAGATAATGCTCGGCCTTTTCAATGTCTTCAACGCTGGCCTCCCGAACTTCTATATCCGCATAAGACATACGTACACCGGCTGTCATCACAACAAACGCCAACATAACAACAACTATTATACTTTTTATTCTCATACTAACCATGTTCCTTTTCCATCGCTTACGAACGCAAAGCCCTAAATATCACTTATACGGTTAAGATAATACAAAACCTTCTTTATCGCCATGCCCTTATAAATTATCCAAAGTTATAAACAGCCCATTCCCGTAGTTATGCACCGCCGATATAGGATGGCTAGTATAAGGTAAATGAGTCCAGTATCAGAACCTAATGGTTTTTTATATGAACTTATGCTAGGCAGTCTATTCAGCATTATTGCTGTTCATTAATAAAACTGAGGGTAATACACCATGAAAACGATGAAAGCTCTTGTTAAATCAAAAGCCGAACAAGGCCTTTGGCTTGAGGAAGTCCCAGTGCCGGAAATCAAGCACAATGAAGTCTTGATCAAAATTATCAAAACTGCAATCTGCGGCACAGATGTACATATCTACAACTGGGATAAATGGTCCCAAAAGACTATCCCCGTTCCCATGCATATCGGGCATGAATTTGTAGGGCGCATTGAAAAAGTTGGCGAGTATGTAAAAGATTACAAGCCGGGAGATCTGGTCTCAGGTGAAGGGCACCTTGTCTGCGGCCACTGCCGAAACTGTCGTGCTGGACGTCGCCATTTATGTATGAACACCAAGGGCGTTGGTGTTAACCGCCCCGGAGCATTTGCAGAATATCTTGCTATACCGGAAGAAAATGTCTGGTCTTGCGATGAGAATATCCCGCTTGATGTGCTTGCATGTTTTGACCCCTTCGGCAACGCCACTCACACAGCCCTTTCTTTTGACGTACTTGGTGAAGATGTCCTGATTACCGGAGCCGGGCCTATCGGCTGTATGGCAGTGGCCATTGCAAAGCACGCCGGCGCCCGTAACATAGTAATCACAGACATTAACCCTTACCGGCTTGATCTGGCAAAAAAGGCCGGAGCAACTCTTGCTTTGGATGTAAACAAGCAAACAATCGAGCAAGCCCAGAAAGATCTGGGAATGAAAGAGGGTTTTGACGTGGCCATGGAAATGTCCGGCAATCCTGCTGCACTAAATTCTATACTCAATAATATGTGCCAGGGCGGCAAGATCGCTCTTTTGGGCATCATGCCGGAAGACGCAGCAATCGACTGGAACAAAGTTGTGTTTGGTATGTATACCATCAAGGGTATTTATGGCCGGGAAATGTATGAAACATGGTATAAAATGACCGCCATGATCCAGACCGGACTGGATATCTCTCCGCTGATTACGCATAAATTCCACTACACAGAATTCGAAAAAGGCTTCGACGTTATGCGCTCTGGCAAAAGCGGTAAGGTCATCCTTGATTGGGAATAATTCTGGATCAACACCAATTCTGATTTAAAAAATGAGAACTGGCATAAAAAAGAAAAGGAAAAACTATATGAGTACTGATAAACTGGATCGTTCATTGGCTAAAGAAATTGAAAGCCTAAAAGAAGAAGGCCGGGCAAAATCTCCCGAGCGCATCATTGAGGCCTACATTCCGCCGGAAGGAGATCGCGGACCACGCTATAAACTCCGCGGCAGCAATCAGGAATTTATCCGCTTAAACTCTAACTCATATCTATCATTAGCCAACCATCCAAAGCTGATCGAAGCGGCAGACAAAGCTACGCATGAATTTGGCGTAGGGCCTGGCGCTGTGCGCTTCATCGACGGAACTTTCAAATATCACGATCAACTGGAAAAGCGCATTGCCGCGTTCGTTGGTAAGCCCGCAGCAAAAATCTTTAATTCGGCTTATACTTCAAACTGTGGCCTAGCTTTATCTATATCTGATAAAAATACACACTGGATCGGAGACCAGCTTAACCACAACAGCATCATTCGCGGCATGAGGATTGCCAATATCCCTAGCGGTAACAAAGGCATTTTCAAACACAACAACATGGATGATCTACGCCGCTGCCTTGACGAAGTAACTACGGAAATGGAGCGTGTAGTCGTTATTTTCGATGGTATATTTTCCATGCGTGGCGATCACGCCCCTATCGGTGAAATCATAGAAATCTGTAATGAATATGATAGTAAATTTAAAGACGGTGTAATTACTGTCGTTGATGATTCCCACGGCATTGGCGCCTATGGCACTACAGGACGCGGCACTCCAGATTACTGTGGTGCCCAGCCTGATATAATCATTGGGACATTTGGTAAAGCCTTCGGCGTTAATGGCGGCTATATTGCCGGAAGCCCTACACTCATCGAAGCGGTTCGCCAAAAAGCCGACACGTACATCTACACCAATCCACTGAGTGTTGCCGACTGCACTGCTGCTGTTCAGGCCATTGATATCTGCGACAGTGATGAAGGAAAAGCATTGCTGGAAAATATCCAAAACCGTGCTAGACAATTCAGAGAAGGCCTTGAACGTCTTGGACTGGAATCCATCCCCGGCCCCCACGCCGTTGTGCCTTTAATGGTTAGAGATACCGCCAAAACACACCGTTTGGTTAAATACCTCTATGATAACGGAATACTTGTTGTCGGCTTAACATTCCCGGTTGTTCCAAAAGGCGATGAGACCATCCGCTTCCAGATCAACGCCGCCCACACGCAAAGCGATATTGACCATGTTTTGGGGCTATTAAAAAAGTTCGCATAACACAGCTCTTAAGGTCCAATACATTAAAACCCGCAGCTATTTGTGTTGCGGGTTTATTTTATGTGTATCGAAAAACGCAACATATACAAAGTTAACGACAGCTTATCCATAAGCCTATGCACCGCTGTGATCGCTGACAAGGATCTGGCGTTTACCAGCGCCATTAGCTGGCGAGATAACGCCTTGACGCTCCATCTCCTCAACAATACGCGCCGCACGGTTATACCCGATTTGCAGGTGTCTTTGGATAAAGCTTGTGGATACTTTACCCTCACGCGTAATAATAGCCACAGCCTTGTCATAGAGTTCGTCAATCTGATCTCCGCCATTTCCGCTACCGCCGCCAAACATTGCGTTCATCACTTCGCTTCCGCCAAACCCATCATCTTCATTGGTCACATCATCAAGATAGGAAGGAGAGCCTTGAGAGCGTAAAAAGTCCGCAACCTTCTTCACATCCTCATCAGAAATAAACGGCCCGTGAACACGCGTAATCCGCCCTCCCGGAGCCATATAAAGCATATCCCCCATTCCAAGAAGCTGCTCCGCTCCAGAGTCGCCTAAAATAGTGCGGGAATCGATCTTGGAGGTCACCTGAAAAGAAATACGAGTTGGAAAGTTAGCTTTAACAACACCGGTAATCACATCCACAGACGGGCGCTGCGTCGCCATAATCAAATGCAAGCCAGCCGCGCGCGCCATCTGGGCAAGCCGCTGAATAGCATTCTCGACATCTTTACCGGCCACCAGCATCAAATCGGCAAACTCATCGACTACAATCACGATATATGGCAATTCTTCCAACACCATTTCACGATCTTCAAAAGTCGGCTTTCCGGTTTCGGGATCAAAGCCGGTCTGCGCCTTGTTCATAATCTTCTCGCCCTTCTTAATGGCGGCGCGAATGCGTTGATTATAGCCCTCGATATTACGCACACCGAGCTTGGACATATTGCGATAGCGGTTTTCCATCTCATGCACTGCCCATTTCAAAGCCACCACCGCCTTGCCCGGCTCTGTCACCACTGGCGAAAGGAGATGCGGAATATCATCATAAACCGACAGTTCCAGCATTTTCGGATCAATCATGATAAAGCGGCACTTTTCTGGCGACAGACGATATAATAGCGACATAATCATTGTGTTAATCGCCACAGATTTACCAGAGCCTGTAGTCCCCGCAACCAGCAAGTGCGGCATTTTTGACAAATCGGCAAGCACAGGCTGACCGCCAATATCCTTCCCTAAAACCAATGGCAGCTTGGCAGATGTCTTCTCATAAAGACGGGATACCAGCATTTCCTTCATATACACGGTCTGGCGCGTCTTGTTCGGCAATTCAATACCAATCACGTTGCGTCCGGGAACGACTGCACAACGCACAGATATAGCAGACATAGAGCGCGCAATATCATCGCTCAAAGATATAACCCGCGCTGTCTTGATTCCAGGGGCGGGCTCCAGCTCATACAGCGTGACCACAGGCCCCGGATGGATGCTTACAATCTCGCCACGGATATTGAAATCTTCCAGCACATTGCGCAAAAGCTCTGCATTACGGCGCAACGCCTCCTCATTTAACTGCAACCCTTTAACCTCAGGGGGGACTTCCTGAATCATGGAAACAGAAGGCAGCTCCCATTCGCCATCCGCATCCGTAAGAGGAAAACGTTGTTGCGACGTGTCTTTTGCGTTCCTGGCTTTCTGCGCAGCATTAGCAGGCTTAACCACAGGAATGCTTCCACTTTGAATAAGGGAATCAGCGCCCGCAGGCTCCCCGGAATTCACATCCTTATCAGCAACCTTCCTTGGCAAACGAATAGCTTTCGGGCGCTCCATACGTGTCCTTGCCATACCGGCTTGCTCGGCTTTCCATGCTTCCTCGCGTTCTTCAACCGCCCGCGCGCGCTCTTCCTTCATCGCCTGCAATTTATCGGCAATACCAAGGCGCAGCGGCTCCGGCGCATATTCTTCGGAGTTATAACGTTTAACCCAGCTATAAAAACCATGGATCATGGAAAGAACAGCCGCAACGATGGAATAAACAATTACCTTAATACGGAACCACACCGAAGCAATTTCATAACCGCGTACCGCCGCCCCATAAGCCAGAAATCCAACAGCAATCACCCCGCCCGCAGTTCGTAAAATCATCCCTGCATGAGGCACGCCTTCAAGCATCGGCTCCAAAAAGCCAAAAACCAAAGCCCCCGCCGCGCTATCAACTCCATATGCCAGCCCCATATCACTCATCCATGCAGGTGCACTGACAAGCGCCACCCCCCCAAACAGAGCCGCAAGCAACGTCGAGGCAATGCGTAATGCTATCGGACGAATAGACTGGCGCTTGAACACTCGCGCGCCCCACACCAGCAAAACAAGCGCCGGAATAAATGCCGCCAGCCCCAAAGTCTGCAACATCACGTCGGCGGCGAGCGCTCCTGCTTCTCCGCCATAATTATGAATATTATCAACCGCAACATCCGAAGCCGTATTCCATGACGGGTCGGCCTTGTCATAACTTATCAATGCCGCAAAAAGAGCCGCTCCCAGACCAAGTACAACGAGCGCAACAATATCCACCAGCCTGCGGGCAATAAACACTTGCAGCGCTTCGGGCAGAAAAGAAGAGATTGTTTTAGATTTGCGTGATCTTTTTATTTTACGCGAGCGAGCCATATACGTCCTAGCCTTTGTGGATAATTTTGCGGATAATTTTAAAGTTAAAAACAGAAAGTCTGCATCAAAGAATTATACCAAATGCACACAAACCAGCACCCGCAAGGGCTTGCGGCACAAGGTTCGACTGAAAGTATAACCTGTTTTACACATAAAACTCAACACAAACACCTTACATGTCTTTGCATGCTCTGTGGGGAATTTATAACAGCCCGCACAAATCCTGCTTAAAAATCGAAAAAATAAAGAATTTATTAAGATTCGTTAACCATTTCTTAATAATTTTAATTGTACTCTTTTAGTCATAATTCATTGCGTAAAACAGCTTGAGTATCAATGTTAAGGAGGTGAGCCGCTATGTTTTGCTTTATTAAAAAACTGTTTGGCCTGCAACCATCTTTACCTTGTGCTGATATAAAGTCCGCAGAAAAAGCGGCCAGATACGCTGTTTATATCTATTACCCGGAATCAAATAAAAGCAGCGGAGCGCAGTGGCGCAAGGTCGGCGCTACCCGCAATGGCAAACGCGCCATGAAGCAGGCACAACTCCTGCACAAAAAACAACAATACCAAAAAGTAGAGGTTAAGAAATGTTCTTATTTCGAAAATAAGAGCCTTAACTACTGCAAGACAATTCGCGTTTACAACAAAAAAGAACCCTCGCCCATAGAAAAATACATGCGCGGCCTGTCTGTTTCTTCTTAGAATCAAGAGCTTAAAGATAATGGTCTAATCAAGGATTCCTAAAGGATCGTCCGCAACCAGCTTACCCATTTGTTCGTAAACATTGGCGTTTTCTTCCATTTGCTCTTTGATTGGCTCATTTTGCTGTGCCAGTGACCTGAAGAAACCGGCTGCATCCGCCAGCAGACGCCCTGCCAGTTCGGAATGAGAAGTATCTTCCAGACGGCCTTGTGGCTCGTTCACAATCAAATCGGCCATCTGTTCAAATACAATGGCGTTTTCGCTCATTTGATCTTTGATCTCTTCGTTTTGTTCCGCAAGAGTACGGAAAAACGTCGCGGCATCGGCAAGAAGTTTACTGGCAAGTTCGGCATGCGTTGGCATTTCAAAGTGTTCCTTTTAGTATTTTTTCCCAAATCAAATTCTGAATTGATAATAACAACAATTCATTATTAAAGCACACCCTAGCACATACCATACGCGCCTAGGCAAGCCCTAATTTCATAATTTAAGCAAACAAACCTTGTGGATTGCCGTATCTTTCTATTCTTCATTGCGCCTTCCTTTGTCATTGCTCCCCTTGCCTGAAACATGGATCGCCATATCAGGCCTAACCCTGCGTCATGTTTTTAAAACGGAAGGGAGCAGCCTTATATGCGCCGAGCACCTTAACATCTTTAGCAAAAAAGCTCAGCTCTTCCAGCGCATTTTTAAAAGCCACGCTTTCCGGGTGTCCTTCAACATCACAGAAAAAGCGCGCCGCCTGAAAATTCTCGTCAACATAGGATTCAAGTTTTGTCAAACTCAGCCCATTAGTCGCAAACCCGCCCAGAGCCTTATACAAAGCCGCAGGAATATTTCTTATTTCAAACAAAAGGCTGGTTACGACGTTGGGTTCGTCAATATGCGGGAAGTGAGGCTCCTTGCATAATACCAAAAAGCGAGTCGTGTTATGACTGCGGTCTTCAACCCCGCGCTCGATGATTTCAAGGCCATAAAGCTTTGCCGCCAGCTCCGAAGCAATCGCGGCATGTGCAGGATTTTTAACTTGAGAAACCTCTTTGGCCGCTCCGGCTGTGTCATCGTGAATATGGGATTGGACATTAAGTTTTTTCAAGAATTTCCGACATTGCGGAATGGCATGTACGTGCGAGTGTACGTGTCTGATATCCTCAACCTTTGTTCCCGGAACGCCAAGCAACATATGGTGTATAGCTTCAAAATGCTCGCCGATAATGTACAAATCCCCCTGAGGCATCAAGTGGTGTACGTCTGCCACACGTCCGGCGATTGTGTTATCAACCGGAATCATCGCAAGGTCGGCACTCCCTTCTAAAACGCTGTTAAAAGCCTGATCGAACGAATCACACGAAATTGTTTCAAAATCGGGAAAAGCCGCGCGGCAGGCCATATCCGAGTACGCACCCTGTACGCCCTGAAAAGCTATTTTCTTATAATTGTGTGATATGTGCGAGATCATGCTTGCTCCAGTAAATCGTTTGTATTTCTTATCTTGCAGTGCAAAAATACATACTATCAAGCAAGGATATATGCAAATAAAAGTTCGAAATCATGTCTAAAGTCAGAACCTGTTAATTATCTCCGCGCACAACGCACATAACTGTCACCATTCTTTGAACCGGTGTTATCTATAGTACCATCACTGAAACGTATCTTCCATGCACGAGTTTGATTATACTCACGAGATGACCAATAATAAGCTCCGCTTTCATTAAAATTACCAATAGCAGTCTTAGTTCCATACATAGTGTTCTGTTCATTCGTAGAAGGCAGATACCAGTCACTCTTCCCATGTAATACCAGATCATAGCAATATTGTGCCGCTATATGGGGCTGTGTGCCGGCAAGTTGATAATTCGAATCAAGTGGCCGTATTGCTCTTTCCGTCCTGTGCATCGGTAGTAAACACCTGCTTCATAGTGGCTTGCCCATCATTCCACGTAAGCGATAATCTAACCCCATCACAAGATGACCCTCCCCATGTCAATCCGGCATCACATCTTGTGACATACATCGGACTCGAACCGGACAGTCCCGCATACACCGTACCATCTGCACATACACTGCCGATTGTGCCGCAATCAGAATATCCCGTTAAACGATCCAGTCCTGCGATGTCGGGCCGGTATTAAGCGTAACCGTAAAACTGGTATCGGTATTTACGCTTGTAGTAGTGCTAAGCTGGATATAATTACCCTGAATATTGAGAGTATTGTTCGCCGCTGTCCAGTTTTGCAGAACCGAAGAACATGCCGCGTCAGAACATACACGGTAACTCGGCGAACCATCACCACTTATGCTAACATTGGTCGTACAACCTGCATCCATCCCTGTAACCTGCAAAATATCAGAGGTGACAAGCGTTGAAGTTACTTGCGTCGTCAGCGTTGGAAAACCCAGAAAAGCAGGTGCATTATCACAGGCGCTTGCCCGGATCAGCGCCCACTCACTTCCGTCGCACACCTCGACATTCTTATCTACCGCATTATAACGTATCGCGCCTTCCGTAGCAGCGCTACATGTAACGCCCGCGGCGCGGCCAATGGTCAAAGCACCGCCTGCATTGGTAGAAAACAACTCAACCCAGCTCGAGCCATCACAAACAAGGTAATATCCGGCTCCACCAACCCCTGTAGACACCCATACCGGAGACGTAAGCTTTGTCGGTGAACAAGCCTCTCCGGCACTTTGCGCATATGCTGGTATTGTTATTATCATTGCTGCGAGCGTCGCAAAGCAAATCGTGCAAAGCACCACAAAGTTACGAGCGACAATTTGTTTGCTTTTAAAAAGCGAAGCAATACACAAATAAGGAATCAAGTTGCATACTTTCTGTAGTTTCATTCACGGTTCTCCTGTTTTTTTAAGAATAGCTTTTTATGATACAAAAACAATCCTTAGTAATAAGTTATCAACGCTTAGCCCAGACGCCCTGCTCATCCTGCTGCCAGTACGTCACTTCAAAGCCTTTTTCCTTATAGGCTTTCCACCGCTCCCGCGCGGCAGCCACAGCCCGCTTATCATGCCCGTCAAGCATCTCGCAACATAGGTCAAAATCACCATGCATCTCACTGGCTGCGCCATGAGCAATAATAAGTACATCGGCTTCATTGGGGTTTTCATCTGCGCTCGTCAGCCAGATTGGCTGCTTTGCTATATCCTCTGCCTTTATATCTTTGGCAGAGCCATGGGGAAGAAAGCTGTTTTGACTAAACGCCCATAAATGCGTGTCAAGCGCCGCGACTTCCTTTTCATCTTGCATCTTCACAACGACGCGCTTGCCCTGCTCGTACGCCTTGGAGAGCAGCGATGGCAAAACATCGTTTTGTGTACGCGTTTGCAGATGATAAAATCTTACCTCAGTCATTAATAATTTTACCCTCATAAATTCCATACTATTTAGAGCAAACAGCGTTTTTGTTCGGTTAGGCACGAAGAGCGCAGCGTATTCTTATACGTAAGCGATGAGTAACGAAGCCCGAACGGAAACGCTGTACGCTCTAGGTTCTCTCATAGTTTTGAGAAACAAAACGCTCCAAAACACGTACACCAAATCCCGTACCATATTTTGGCACAACATCTTTGTCCTTCTTGATCCACGCAGTACCTGCGATATCCATATGAGCCCAGACCGTACCTTCTTCGATAAATTGCCAAAGGAAGCCAGCCGCCGTACATGCTCCGGCGCCCGTTGCCGCTCCGCCTTTAGCCATATTCTGTACGTCTGTAATCGTGCCTTCCATTTCCTCTTTCCAGACTTTATCAAGAGGCATACGCCAAAGCGCCTCGCCCGTATCTTTTCCGGCATGTTCCAATTGCGCCCAAAGATCATCATCACTGGAAAACGTCCCGCAATACTCATGCCCCAGCGCGATAACCATAGCGCCCGTCAAAGTGGCCAGATCAATCACAAGATTAGGCTTATAGACATCCTGTACATAGCTAAGCGCATCGGCAAGCACGAGCCGCCCTTCTGCGTCAGTGTTCAAAACCTCAATCGTTTTACCGCTGTATGATGTAATAATATCCGCCGGACGGTATGCCTTGGAAGAAGGCATATTTTCCACCAGACCGACAACCCCTATAACATTGGCTTTGGCCTTGCGCCCCGCCAGCGCTTTGATTAAGCCAACCACAGCCGCCGAGCCGCCCATATCCATTTTCATCTCTTCCATACCAAGGCCGGGCTTGAGCGAGATCCCCCCCGTGTCAAAGGTCACACCTTTGCCAACAAAAGCCAGTGGCGCAGCGGATGAAGTTTTGTCCCCGCGCCAGCGCATAATCACAATTCTTGGCGGATTATCAGAGCCTTGCCCGACGGCCAGAAGCGCCCCCATACCCAGCTTTTTCATCTTCTTCTCATCAAGGATTTCCACATCAACCCCCAAAGGCTTGAGCTGATCCTTGATCCGCTTGGCGTAGGCATCGGGATAAAGCGCATTTGGCGGATCATTCACCAGATCACGCGCCAGAAATACTCCCTCAAGCACACTGGCCTTATCTTTGAAAAGCTCTTCAGCTACCGTTGTATCGAACAATACGAAATGAGCTTTCTCCAGATTCTTTTTCTCCGGCTCATCTTCCTTATTATTCTTATCGTCGGATTTATAGCGCTCAAACTTATAGGCTCGCAAAGCCACACCCGATGCAATCTGCACAGCTTTTACGGCAGCCCCATCCAGATCATTATCAACAAAAAACTCAATGCTTTCGATATTCCTGCCATCGAGTGCCGCGACAAGCTTACCGCCGAGTTGCTCGCTCTTGATATTATCAACCTTGTCCTTGTCCCCGCACCCCAGAAATATCACATAGCTATAAGGAGCTTCTTCCGGCAGCATCATAATTTCGACCTGCCCGAAACCGCCGTTAAAGCTTTTATTCTTGCCTAACACGTGATCAACAAATCCCTTAACTTCATAATTCAGCGAGGCCACCGGAGCGCTTGGCTCTTTGCCTTTATAAAAACAAACCACTGCGGCATCGGCGTTTTTAGAAGGTGCTTTAGAAAATGAAATATCGAGTGTCATCATATTATCCCTGATTTCTGTTTTATAATATTTGCGTTGGATGCAAGAGAACCCTAGTATAATGTCCTGAAACGAAAAGACTAGACGCAAAATATAGTATGAAGACATTCGACCTTTATTTATTCAAAAACCTTGCAATCTCTACAGCCTTTATTGCTGTGGTGCTGACACTGATTATTTTTCTGACCCAGTCTTTGCGTTTTTTGGAAATTGTAATGAACTCAGGATCTTCAGGAAATACTTTTTGGATTCTCACCTGCCTTGCCCTTCCGCGCTTTTTTGAGGTGATCTTACCGATCTCTCTTATGACTTCCACTCTGTTCGTCTATAATAAGCTCACACTCGATTCCGAGCTTATCGCCATTCGCGGCATGGGGAAATCACCCTTTGATCTGGGTAAATCCGCCATGACTCTGGGCGTTATCATGACCATCCTTTTATGGTTTACAACCATGTGGGGAGCGCCGTTATCTCTGGCAAAAATGCAACAGATGCGTCAGGATCTCAAAGCCGAGTTTTCTAACTTCCTGTTTAAGGAAAGCGTCTTTAACCATGCCGGTAAGGGGTTAACCGTTTACATCAGCGAAAAACAAAATGATGGAGAGCTTTTAGGGCTGATGATCCATGACACACGCGATCCGGCAAAGTTACCATCTACCGTTCTAGCCAAACGCGGCATGATCTCCTCAACACATGATGGACATCAGGTTATTGTGTTTGACGGCTCGCGGCAGGAATACAATCCCGCTTCAAACACGCTACAAAAGCTCGAATTTGACCGTTACACCATCGACTTGCCAGAAAACAAAGCGGTCAGCAAACGTTGGGCAGAACCTGATGAGCGTACAATAGGACAGCTTTTAAACCCCGATACACGCAATGCCCGCGACCTTGAAAGCATACGAGATTTTAATGTTGAAATTCACCGCCGCTTTACAAGCCCGCTTCTGGCTTTTGGCTTTCCCCTCATCGCCTTGATCTCGCTTTTACTTGGTTCTGTAGACCGCCGCGGTCAGGCCAAGCGCATCGGCATTGCCATAGTAACGGTCATTCTTATTCAAGGCCTGTTTCTGGCATCGTACAACCTTTCGCGTAACAGCAATATCGGCCTTGTACTTATGTACGTCTTGTCTTTTGCCCCCATCGTATTTGGGCTGTTTTTCCTCAATAGCCGCTCGGAAAAAGCGCGCCAGAAAATCATTAGTTTCGCTGAAAACATAATCAGACAAATCGGAGATAAAGCCCTCAAGATAATGGGGAGGAACGCTTCATGAAAATCACCCTGACACTCAGCCATTATCTGGCCAAGCACTATACAATCAACCTGATTATTCTACTCGCGGGACTGCTTTCAATTATCTATCTATTCGATACGGTAGAGCTGATCCGCCGCGCCAGCAAGCACGACGACATCCCGATTTCCATCGTCCTGCAAATGGGGCTGTTAAAGCTGCCTGAGGTCGGGCAAACTCTATTTCCTTTTGCCGTACTCTTCAGCGCCATGTACACATTCTGGCAACTCACAAGGCGGTATGAGCTTATTGTTGTACGCTCCTCCGGCTTTTCTGTATGGCAATTCCTTTTACCTCTGATCGCAGTAAGCATACTCTTTGGCGCGCTACAAATGACAGTTATCAATCCCGTTGGCGCAGTTTTTATCAGCAAGTTTGAAGATATGGAGCGTGTGCACCTCAAACTCCAAAAGAACCAGATAGCGGTGTTCGAAGAAGGCTTGTGGCTTCGCCAGCCTGTACTTATTGATGCTACTCCCGAAGAAATTTCAACGGATGATGATGAACAACAAATCGGTACACAAGGAAAAGAAAATGAGCCAACAAACACACAATCATCTTTGCTTGTCGAAGGCTACGTCATTGTTCATGCGCAAAAAGTCGAACAGCCTGACTGGGTTTTAAAAAATGTAACCGTCTTTTACTTCACAAAAGATAATAAATTCCTGCAACGCGTGGATGCAAAAAGAGCAACACTGGGGAAAAAATACTGGTTTTTTAAACAAGCCACTATTCACAAGGCAGGTACGCCAATGCAGGTTGATGATGAGTACACCCTGCCCACAACGCTCACAATCAACGACATACAAGAAAGCTTTTCCTCACCCGAGAGCATGTCATTTTGGAAGCTTCCCGGATATATACGTACACTGGAACAAACCGGATTTGATGCAACGCGCCTGAAGATTTATTATCAAAACCTGCTTTCCCAGCCTTTAATGTTCTGCTCAATGGTTCTGCTGGCGGCTGCCGTTTCCATGCGTCCGCCCCGCTCACGCGGAACCTTTATTATGATAGCCAGCGGCGTCTTTATCGGTTTTATCGTATTTTTCCTCTCCAGCTTCTTGCAGGCTTTAGGTGCATCACAGCAAATACCTGTATTGCTGGCCGCATGGTCTCCCGCGCTCATCGCCTTTTTGCTGGGGCTTTCCGTGATGATGAATCTGGAAGATGGCTAACTCTCCCTCCCTTTAAATGTAAAAAATTAATAATCTGCATATTCATGTATTTTATTGTTAAGGATTTAGTAGTAATCTCTGTGTTATAAATTATACAGGCTAAAAAGCTGGCTGCGTACCCTCATATAAACAAGTGGCACTAAATCTCACATTTTTTGTGTTTGCACTTTTTTTTAACGCTCTTTAACAGAGCGCAAACACGAGACATGGCAAACGACCCTCGGCAGGATTTTTAAAAATGGAAAAACTATCTTTGTTAAATATAATCCCTAACAAAACAGGTAAGCGCTCAATCGCTTCGTACTTAACGATTTACGCGCTCGGCGTACTTGCGGCATTCCCCTTGAGCGGTTGCGCCAGCTCCGAAAGTTCCCATATAGTCGATTCAGGCAATCTGATCTATGACCCCTATGAAGAATACAACCGGACAATGACCAGCTTTAACCTCACGGTTGACCATGCTGTCGTTTACCCCGTTTTAGAAGGGTACCGTACGATAGTGCCGGAGCCCGCCCGCAACGGCCTGCAAAATGTTATGAAGAACCTTAGATCTCCGGTTAACCTGCTAAACCAGCTATTCCAAGGTGATATTCAAGGTGCGGGGGACGTTATTGTTCGCGCCGCTGTTAATACAACAATCGGCATCGGCGGTATCTTTGATGTAGCGGGCTATGAGGGCATTCCTTACGAATCAGAAGATTTCGGCCAGACCCTTGCTGTATGGGGTGTGGGCAATGGCCCATACATTGTCATGCCATTCTTCGGCGCCTCGAACCTTCGTGATTACACAGGCATATTCGCCGATTCGATGATGGATCCCATGCGCTGGTATACACATAATGTTGATAAGGAAAATCTGTACTATGCTATGTCAGGTACAAACTATCTCCTGCTCAGAGACTCCTTGTATGACAGTATGAAAGACATGGAAAGCAGCTCTTTTGATTACTATGCTGCTCTCCGAAGTGCATACTATCAATACAGAAAAGCAGCCATACTGGATTCAGCAAACCGCCCTGACAAGGCGCACCTTGAGGAATTTCCTGATATTCCTGACTTTGATGACTACTAGAGTCGAGAACACATACGCGCAAGATTAACCCTTGTTTATACGGGGGTTAATTTTTGACAGATATTGTACTTCACAGAAAAATCATTACAATAATCAAGGCCTTGTATATCTGTTGATATAAAAGAATTTTCTCTTTGCGCTTTAATGATTGGGAGAACCTCTTGATTAACATTAAATATCCTCTTTTATCTGCGAGTAGTTTTGCTCTTATAACCGCGCTTGGCACTGTAAATTTTTCTATGCCCGCTCACGCTGCTTTGCTTCACCCGGAACACAGCGCACAACGCATGACAAACACCACACCACTAAAAGTGCAGGTTAACACCCCAAGTATAAGCGAAGAATCACAAGCCTTTATCAAAGACATTGCCGAGCGCGGCATTGGCTTCATGGCAAACAAGGAGTTAAACGGGGAAACGCGTAAAAAAGAATTCCGCAAAATGCTCGAAGAAAACTTTGATATGAAGACAATCGGCCGCTTTGCGCTTGGAAAATACTGGAGACAGGCCTCAAAAGATCAACAAAAAGAATATCTCGTTCTGTTCGAAAATATGATTGTAAATGTTTATTCCCGCCGTTTTGGTGAATATAACGGTGAAAAGTTCGAGGTACTGTCTTCACGTGCACAAGGCACTTCTGATGCTATTGTTGCCTCTCAGATTGTTCCGGCCAACGGTTCTCCAATCGCTATAGACTGGCGCGTCCGCAAAAAAGACGGGCATTTCGTAGTGATTGATATTATCGTTTCGGGAGTTTCCATGGCTCTGACGCAACGCTCGGACTTCTCCGCGGTAATCCAGCGCGGCGGCGGCAAGATCGACGTCCTGCTCGAGCATTTGCGCAAATAATACAATAACCAAAACTACATCGTAGCAAGGGCAGCCGTCGATGCATCATCGCCTGCTCTTGAGAAGCCTTTTGCTTTATCCATCAGGCCAACAAGCTGGATATTCGTGATCTGCGTCGCACGGAAAAGCTTGCTTGTCATTTGTCCTGCGGGGTCGCCTGACTTTTCCTGGAAGGAGCTTACCGTCACACCCATCCAGCGCATAATATTATTTGGAATCGTATCAACCAGCTTAAAGCAGGACAGACCAAGCATATAAACCATAATCACGTAAACAACGCTGTAAAACATCTCATCAATCGGCCCGCGCATATAAGACATCGTATCTACCGAAGTATATGGAGTAAGAGCACCGGGATTGATATTGTTTATAGCCCCTTGAATATCAAAACCGGAGACAGCCATAACGACGACGTGGTAAGAATTATGCAAAGCGTTCACAAGCGCCGCAAAAAGGGAAATACTGAAAATAAAACCCCCAATAATCAAAATTGGCCGCAGGAATATCTCAAAAAGCAGGAAATACCCGTTACTTGCCCACGGCCCCGGCAAGCCATCACCCTCAATATTAATATGCGCCAAAGCCCATAACGGCATCGCCAGAACCGCTTCAAAAATACTTTTGATCCATCCGCTAAATGCAAAAAAGAAATAAACAAAAGGCAGTACTGGCAGCACGTAATACAAAATAAAACCAATACCAAGTCCGATCATACCAAAACGGAAAACAAAGGAACTGCCGACGCTGGCCAAACCACCTATATAGTCATCCATAAGCTCACCAATCCCCTGACCGACAACGCCAACCCACAGGTTACGCAAGGCAGCATCAACCATGCTTTTTCCAAGGCCACTTAGCATTGCCAGCGGATAAACACCGCGGTTTTCTACGATGTCAGATATTCCCTGTGTTCCAAAAATCATATTAATTGTATCAATAATAGGATTCCCGCTTTTTCTGGTAAACACGGTTTCCTGCACAGAAGAGCTGTTCCAAAATTGATAAACATTGTATAACGCCGCAGCAATATACTGGTCTCCCGGACGATCCAGCTCTGCAAGTTTTCCGTTCGCCAGGCGCGGGTTAAATCGTTGAGTATAAATACTGTTTTCATCCTGCGCCTGATGTTGCGCGGAGATTTCTTCCATCACCATCGGATACTTAAACGGACGCGGAACATTTTGAACAGCCGCAGCATACAGGCCATTTAGCTGAGCCAGTTGATTATACCACAACGCAGCACCAGCCCATCCTCGCTCTTTAACCTCATCGGGCAATACAAGAGAAGAAATATAAATATCGTTGTCATATAACAACATAATCTCTTCCTGAATATCTAAAGCCCCGCCAGCACCGGGAGCAGAAACAGAGTTCCAGTCAGAATTCTGGTCAACAAGACGCATTCGAGATGCCGCATTGAACTGCTCTGTCGATGCTCGCGCAGCCTCTAATGACAACCATTTTGTATCGTTATCAGAAAGTGGGAAACCGATTGAATAACCTATACCGTTTATATCAAACCAGCCAGTACCCGGTGTCCCGCTAATCGGCTGGTCAACACATGCAGAATTGTTTGCATAAGGGATGGTAGATTGCAGCATACAATACGTTGTTTCTTCGTATATCTCATCCCAGAACAAAAAGGCCTCAAGATACTTCCAATACCCACCTTGAACGCTTTCCGATCCAAAACCTGCCCCAACCGCATCTCCTATAACAAAAGGATCAAGAGATGTAATCTCGAATTGGAGCTCCCCACATGTTGGCTCTACATTTCCCCATTCTTCATATTCACCCGGAGGATCATTGGGATCACCAAACGTGCCCCCCGGAGGATTACGGTGCCCGAAACGCAAAACAACATCTCTATATCTGGAAAATTCTACCGCTCTGTCAAAATCAATCGGAACTGCTGTTCCGGGATTATAATATGACAGATAGTCATCAGTCGTACCACCCAGCGCATTATAGGGAACCTGTGACCCATCAAGCCGGGTTGCAGGTGTAGTATCCTCTGAATGCGGACGGACAACATAAGGGACAACCTCCCTGCCATGAACTATTTTCTCGGCAAACATGCACATGCGAACAACATACAAATACTGTGACAAAGCCCCAAGCTCCGGAACTTTGGGTATAGCCAGCATATCCTGCCCTTTACCAAAAAAGTCCACATAACTGTTTGCGGCCTGAAACACCCCTCCTTCAACAAAGACCAGCCATGCATTGGTCGCGAAATTAGAACCAAATTTGGCAACAGAAAAGGTAATAAGCTGGGCAACATTGATGCCTTTATTGTTTCCGGAAAAGGTGATTGGCGCAAGCAAAGCAAAAAACACTATCATGCGGGGCACAAACCATGCTTTGTTAAAACGCTGGCCAAATGGAGTCCCTGTTGTAACTGTCTCCCCCACTATTGTGACGGCATAATACAATATGACTATCAGCGATATGAACGCGATTCCCATTGTATAAAAACCAAGCATCTCATGCATGGCAAGGTGCAAAGGCGTAGGAAACGCAGGTGTTGGAATAATTTCCCCCTGAATGTTCGTGCAATCAACAACCGTGGAAACACAGGATTCAAAAAATCCCGTTGTAGCACCGGTGCCGGATTGTTGCAAAACGCCGAAAACCTGATCCAGAACGACAAAAGCAATATCCTGAGATGGCCCTGCCGCCGTTTCAGAAAAAACTATCCAGCCTGTTGCTCCGACACTGCCGCCGGTAAAGAACACACGTACAATTTCCCTTACACCGCCTGCAAAGGCCCCACCAATCGTCGAATCAAAAGCATTAAGAAAAGTCCCGGCAGCAAACGCCGGAGCATAAAAAAACAATGACATGACCACGAGGACAAGCTGCAAGATCAGTATCATCAGGCCGATAAGTATCGTAAAATACAAAATGACCTTATCAATATTTTTCCATGAAAAAGTAAGGTTCTTGCCCGCAGCCGCGATCACATGACGTACACCAAAACGTCCGTAATTATTCCTGTCAACGTAAGGGTGACCCGCCGAGAGCAAACCAAGATTAAAGTACACAATAGCAAGCATGCCCGATAAAAAAGATAATCCGGAACCCAACAGCCCCTTAATCCGCGGCCAGATTCCGGGAAGCACAGAATATTGCACTAATTTACTCGTTGTTACAGCCATTTACTTTTTTACTCTAACCCTTGCTTCCCTTATAAATACTATCAGTTTGGCCCACTAGCCGCTCTGGCAAGACCTTCAAGACCGCCACCAAGCTTACCTAATACCTGCTGTGACCCGATAGATGCCCTGGATGTCAGGCCTTGTGCAGGATCTTCACGTGTATCCCCGAATGTTGCCACACTTTGTCCCATCCATCTCAGGATATTGTTTGGAATCATGTCAATAAGCTTAAAAGACGACGCACCAATCATATAGACAATAATTGTATAAATAACCGTAAAGAAGAATTGGTCAATCAACGAACGCATATATTCGCCTGTAAAGCTAATATCAGCGACCTGAGACTTCACATCATATCCGGCAACATTTTCTATAACCAGATCAAAAATGCTGTTCAATACATTAACCAGCGCCGCAAAAATAGAAATACTGGCCAGCATTCCAAACACGATCAATATAGGCCTTAAAAAGACTTCAAAGATGAGGAAATACCCGTTCATCGCCGCATTACCGGGCATACCATGCCCGTCAATCCGAATATGCGCCAAAGCCCATAACGGCGCTCCGATCATCGCCTCAAAGATGCCTTTTACCCACCCCCCTACGGCAAAGAAGAAATAGATAAACGGCAAAAACGGTAATATATAGAACAACACAAAGCCAACTGTTAATCCAAGCATTGCCGTCGTAATAAAGAAGCTTGAAATAACGTACATCAACTGTTTTGGAACCGGCCCTAAAAGACCTCCAAACAATGCTGCACCTGCGGCATATCCTAAAGAACGGATAGAGCTCTCAACCAGAGACCGCCCTACACCTGACAGCTGAGCCAGAGGATGCGTGGCATTCGACGAGTTCTCACGCATATTGTACAAACCATCCAGACCAAGTATATAGCTGATTAATGTCAGGATCGGGTTACCGCGAGCATTCTGATTCTGAGCAGCGCCTGCTTTTTCCCAAGCCTCATAAGCTTCACTAAGGGCAGTGGCAAACTCCAGACCACTGGCCTGATCCAGAAGCAGGCCAATATCACCAATTGCCGAAGCCTCCGGCTCAAAACGTTTTGCCGCCATAGAAAAACTGTCATACATAGCCTTCTTATCCGCAACTGTTTCCATCAAAGCCGGATAAGCAACGATTTTTGGAACACCAAACACAGCAGCAGTAAGCTGCCCGTTGACCTGCGCAATACGGTTATACCAAATACCGGCAGCCGCCCATCCCCGCGTGTTAAGGGGGTCGGTAGTTGCCGCCGTTCCATTATATGGCCCCCCCCATAAAGGAGAGCCTTGGGCCGTCGTTAATGCGTTTTTTGTTACCTCAAATATGCGGTCGGGTCCTGTCCCGTATAGCGCTTTGTAGTTAATATTCTGTACGTATTCCGCATCCACAGGAACATTATGATCTGGCTCAACTCCGGTATTTGCATCATGTGAAGGAACCTGCAGACCCTTCACATGACGCTGTGCATAATATTTATAACGGTGATATTGATCAGAAGCCCTCGAATATGCATTCCCGCCGC
The DNA here is from genome assembly GCA_018399685.1 of Alphaproteobacteria bacterium. GTDB lineage: Bacteria > Pseudomonadota > Alphaproteobacteria > Micavibrionales > Micavibrionaceae > UBA1672. The sequence continues at coordinate 30,516 of JAGYOK010000012.1, forward strand.
TACCGGCAACACCGTCTTGAAGCTCCCCATACCATAAATCGCGAACCAATAGATAATACGCTTCTTGAATCATTGCCATATACGGCTCTTGCACTTTTGTAGGATCAGGATCCGACATGAAACGTCCATCTATCCACGGCAGTATCAAATCTCCACAAACCGGTTTTACAGCGCTATGGCTATCTTTATGGGCATTTACATCTTTAACGCCAAAACGAATTGCGATCTCAACCGTATTATAAGGTGTAAGGTCAGCCAAATTCGCATACGAAGTTGTGCTCGCAATATCCAGAACATTTGAAGGCGCAGTATCTTGCAACAACACATAAGCCTCGACCGTAGGTATAGTCGCGGGAGCAGCCAGTCCCATTTCATTTGCCCGTTTATGTGCCTCCGTCAACAAATAGTGATCCGCGACATATTTACACGTACGTGCGGCAAACATAAACTTTGTCAATTCGCCAATATCCGGCATATTAGGCATGGAAACAAGACTTTGTGTACTTCCGGTATAACTGGTTGTCAGGGTACTGTTAAAATAGTTCCAGCCATTTGTCGCAAATGCAGACCCGTACTTCGCTGCGTAAAGAACAATATACTGCGCAGAGTTAAGCCCCACAGTAAGCGGTACAAGCAACCCAATAGCAATAACAAGGCGCAACGGCGCCCATGTTTTATTAAACCTCTTGCCAAAGGGTGTTCCTGTCTGCGTTGTCTCACCAACAACCGTGACAACAAAATACGCAATCATCATCACCGCGATAACCAGCAGCCCTGTACTGTAAAAACCGAATATCTTATGAAGCCCTACATGGAACGGAAATGGGAAATTCTGAAACCCCATCGGCGTAAGAGGAGACATTTGATGAGCCATCGTAGCTGTGAAAGAACCAAAAGCAGAAGTTTCCATTGCTGGAATCGGAACACCATCAGCACCTGTACAGGTAGTCATGGTTCCAACACAAGATTCAAAAAATCCGGCAGAACCTGTCACCCCCCCAAAAGAATTTGTCAATGACGGGTGAGGAACGCCGAACACCATATCAAGCATCATATAAGCAATATCATGAGGTCTGTTCGCAGCTGGAACGGTAAAAAACCCTGTCCAGCTTGTAGGCAAAGCCATTGCAGGCTGGAAAACAAAAATTGATCCAAGAGCCAATAGTTGAATAGCAAAGATAATCATACCGGCCAGAACAGCAACATAAAGGATAATCTGATCTATATTTTTCCAGCTAAACACAAGGTTATTGGCGGCTTCGGCCAGAACGTGCCGTACACCAAACCGCCCGATATTTTTTTGCATGACATATGGGTGATTTCCCGGCAGAAGACCAACCATCTGATAGACCACAGCTATAAAGAAAGGAATATAGCCAAACCCGCCAAAAAACAATGCTCGTATTCTCGGCATGACCTCCGGGAACGTGGCGTACCTGAACACTTCTTTAAAACTTAACCCTAGCATCTACTCTCTTCCTTAATCAAATAGCTTATACTCGCTTACCCAATAACCATAAAACCGGTTTTATTATGGTGCCGGCGACTTGGGTGAAGCAGTGGCCTTACCAATCTCGCCGCCCAGACTTCCCCCCAGACCTTTACCTAATTGTACAACCGCACCAGCAGCCTGGTTACCGATAGTCATACCACCAACAGCAGCATAACGACTCAGACTTTCAACATTATCCTGATCAATATCACCATATGCAGACACACCGGCACCTGCCCATCGCAATATGTTATCAGGAATTTTATCAATCAGCTTGAATGAAGACATAGCCAGCATATACGCCACAATCGTGTACACTAATGTGAAAAAGAACTGATCAAGTTTGCCGCGGAAGAACGTAACATCGCTTCCAACCGGATTGGTTATAATATCGTCGACCTCTGTGAAACCGGCTGCGTTCGCGGAAACCAGATCCCAGATCAAATTAAGAATGCGAATCTGCGTAGCAAATATAACAATAGCCGCCAGTAAAGCGATTACCGTCAGGATCGGACGAATAAAAATTTCCAGTATAAGAAAGTACCCGTTTGCCGCCGCTTCGCCGGGAAGCCCCTCGCCGTCAATACGCATATGCGCCAATGCCCACAGCGGCGCACCAAGCATTGCCTCAAAAATTGCCTTAACCCAGTTAGCCACCGAGAAAAAGAAATATAAAAATGGCATAAACGGCAACACATAGAACAGCACAAAACCCGCCGTCAAACCGATAAATGCCACAGAATAAAACATTCTGCTCATCGCATCACTTAAGCCTGCTATGGCATTTCCGGGTTTTATCGCCCCCAGCAATCCACCCAAGAACGCTGTCGATGTTGCTCCTGCCATATTAACCACAGCAGAGTTAACCAAACCCTTTCCGATTGCCACAAGCTGCGCCATCGGGTGTATATGCTGGTTAGACTTTCGAATATTTAAAAGCCCGCTTGTCCCCAGCAACATATGCACGGCACTGATAAAGGGGTTATCTTGCGGCGTCTGGTTCAACTGGTTATTATCTTTTCCATCTTCCTCGGGGTTCCAGTACTTAAACACGCCATAAAGAGGCAACGCGATTGAGTTAATAGCCTTGGTTCCACCCGGAATTGATACCCATTTTGACATAGAGCTTTCAGATTCTGCCGGAATTGAAGGGTTATACAGCTCACCAACATCAACATTTTGCGCATGCTGCTGTTTAAATGCTTTAACCTGCTCCATCACCAGCGGATAACGCTCCATATACGGCACGTTACTTACAGCATCCATCCATCCACTGTTAATTTCCGCAATTTTGTTGTACCAGATGCCGGCGCCACCCCATCCGCGGCGTGATATCTCGGATTCAAAATCAGCATACACCGAGTTAACAACATAATTCTCCCATGCCAGCCGCAGCTGTAGTTTCACTTCCGTTGAAACAAGATCAACCGCACGGGAACGCCATTTGGTTGATGGTTTACTGGTCTTACACTCCAAAAGAGTTGACATAAAACCCTGCGTCCCGCCAAATGCCGCCATTGGTGGCCCGGCTATTTCATTTGTAGTACAAAATTTATCACGCAATAAAGGATCCTGCTCAATCGCACTTTCCACAAGTGAACGTCCAATCTGCCGCATTTCCGGAGTATTAAACCAAAGCTCTAAAACCATATTATAATAGAATCTTTGCATATGGTCAGCACCGCCCCTATTTGAGTAAGCACCTCCCACATCAGTTAAATCCGCAATTGGTATGCGAATATCTCCACACAAAGGCTTCACATAACCTGTTTCAGTTTTAAATACAGGGCTGTTCACATTACCATTCTCCATACGATATTCACCAAAACGAATAATAATATCGCTGCCATAGTAAAAGCCAATTCCATCAATAGTACCGGCTCCGCTAGCATAATAAGGAACAACAGCACGATCATCTATAAAGGCGGTAAGCTCAGGATCTCCATATATTGGGGATGAGCCCAATTGCCCGCTAACCATACCGGCAGCCTTGTTTTTAACAAAAAACGGCTGAACCTGATATTGTCCTTGAATAGCATTTTCCTGAGCATAATTAACCGTTCTGTTTTGATAAAACGTACCATCTCCCCTTGTCACGTTTATGTTTCCATCTGTATAAGTAGCATTCAAACGCTGATACGCATACGCACAGGCATGAACAAGGCTCATCGCCTCAACCAGACGTGACACATCCGGCGCCTCGGGAAGAGCGACATAGGAAGCAGGCTCTCCAACGGGAAAGCCCTCTGAAAAAGGCGACGCAGCAAAAATCGGATGAGAAACAATCCCCGCATTAAACGCGTTCCAGCCATTTGTTGCAAAACCGGAAGCGTATTTAGCCGTATAAAGAACTATGTACTGCGACGAACTCAAACCATAGTTAATAGGCATCAAAAGCCCAAGCGCCACAACCAGACGTACAGGAACCCAGAAATTCTGGAAACGCTGGCCAAAAGGTGTACCCGTAGCGGCTGTCTCAACAATAACCACAACAAGAAAGTACAGGAAGATCAAAACAGCAATCAGTAACAATCCGGTTGAATAAAACTTGAACAATCCGTGCAAAGCCTGATGGAACGGCAAGGGCAACGCGTTCGCAGCCGAGTAATCCGTACAATTGACCGGAGGCAATAAAGAACAATAAATCCCCGGAACTCCGAAAATCTCGTCAAGCAGGTTAAAGGCAATATCGGTCTGTGGGAATTCCGTATTGAACATCGTTACCGCCAGAACCGGAGAAATCAGAGAAGCGTACAAAAACAAAACCATCTGGACAATCAGCATCACTATGCCCGTAAGCATTGCAAAAAACACAATAATCTGGTCAATGGTTTTAAAGGAAAACTGTAAATTCTTCGCGGCCTGAGCGATAACGTGATGAAAACCATAGCGGCCAACATTCGCGGGGATCAGGTAAGGATGCCCCTCCGGGAGCAAACGAACAATTGAAAAAACCTGCGCCATCAAGAACGCAACATATCCAAAACCGGAAGCAAAAAAATCCCTGATACGGGGAACAACACGAGGCATAGTCGCATACGCGATAACGTCTTTAGCTCTAATGTTCTGCACGATACAAACCCACTTACCTTAAAGAAACACAAAAACAGCCTCTAACACGAACGACTAAATCGTATTTTAGACAATTACTTATGTATTGTAACATCATTTTCGGGAACAATGCGAGTTTTTATGTCACAGTTTCGCCAAATTTCTACCGTTATTAGAGGGTTATCCATATTTTTGTTTTACCCCTTCTTTTGTCATTGCGCTTGCCCGCCCAAAGCCTCTTTCCTCCTTCCCACCTCGTCGTTGCACGCTTCATGCGTGCAATCCACGCCACCTCCCCCCGTGTCATGCCCGCCTACGAGCGGGCATCCGGAAAGATTTGTGCACTATATCACCAGATCCCCGTTCACGAAGCTTCGCTTCTGCCGAGAATGACATAAAAAATTTACGTATCCTGTGTTTGAAAAAATTTTCGAGCTGCGCATAGCCCCTAAAGGTGCAAGCGCAGCTTAAATGATTAAATAACTAAATGATCAACCCGTCTCCGCCCTTACGGGCTTCGCCGGGATTATCTCCGGGCACAGCGGACGGCGTTATTGTTGTACTCGGAGTTGCTATTCTGACTGCCGTCACTGAAGCTCTGTCTCCACGCGCTACTAGTAAAGTTCTCCGACGACGACCAGTAATATCCTGTAGAAAAATTGCCAATAACTGTTTTATTCCCGTATATAACGTCTAGCTCTGTCCTCGCAGGTAAATACCAGTCACTATGGCCGCCTTGCACCAAATCATCACAATAAACCGCCGCAATATGATCCTGCGTTCCCGCGGCAACATCATTCGCATCCGTCACAGCCAACCCCGCCGTATTCGCCTGCCCGGTAGCCGCACTAACATATCCCGTTGTTACATAATTCGTATTCCCGTCATTCCACGGCAAAGCAAGCCGCGTACCGCTGCAACTTGAGCCATCCCACGTCATCCCCGCATCGCATCTCGTCACATACATCTTGACGTTGCCATCAGGCGTTATACCCGCATAAACCGTTCCGTCCGCACAAAGGGTTCCTTCCGGAGGACTGGCCGCGCTGCAATTATTCACATACTCGGTTGCCACGCTCCATATTTCCTGATGTGTTCCATCAGTAATAATCGCATTGTTTGTCTGCTGGCTGCTCTCGCTGCTGGTCAGCCTTAACTGCAAATATTCCCCGTCCGAGACACTCAAAGGACTATTCCCCCATGTTGTTATCTCCGTAGCACAACTAGCGTCAGAGCAATTACGGAACTGGGGTGTACCTTTCCCGGTTATGTTCAGGGGAACTGCCGCTCCAAGGCCGGATATCTGGACTATATTGGATTGTATAAGGGTAAAGGATGATACATCGGCTACATCGGTAAACGAAAAGGCAAAGGGCGGGGGCGGAGATTTAACAGCATGAAATGCCACCCACCCATTCAAGGTACATCCCTGAAAAACATCAAAGCTAGCATTGTAAAGAATGGTGCCTGTATAACCATCAGGACCGGTGCAATCTTGAGCATAAGAAGCTCTCGGAGCTATAAGAGCCACGGCCATGGCCGCTATACAGGAAAAACTTTTTACCCCCCCCCTAAAATTATGGGAAATACTCTTGTGTGTTTTCTGCATTCTCACAGTTTCCTCCTGCTATTGCACCTTTATACAAAATAAAGATTACTTCCCGCCTCCTCCACAGGCAACAGATTTTACAGATTGCACACACATTACTTGCGCATTACTTCCTTAAAGGCCTGTACTTGATGCGTTTTGGAGTATCGGCGTCGTGGCCGATACGTTTGTGATAGTCTTTCTCATAATCCTCATAGTTGCCTTCGAACCAGACCACTTGCGAGTCCCCTTCAAACGCCAGAATATGTGTCGCCAGCCTGTCCAAAAACCAGCGATCGTGAGAGATCACCACCGCGCAGCCTGCATACTGCTCCAGCGCTTCTTCCAGTGCTGCCAAAGTTTCCGTATCCAGATCATTTGTCGGCTCGTCGAGCAATATAACATTGGCCTCTTCGCAAAGCATCTTGGCAAGGTGTACGCGGTTCCTCTGCCCCCCTGACAGCGAGCCTACAAGCTTTTGCTGATCGGGGCCGCGGAAGTTAAATGCAGACACGTACGCCCTGCTTTGCATCTCGATCTTACCCAGCTTGATGATATCCGTACCGCCGGAGATTTCCTCCCACACGGTTGCTTTATCATTCAGGCTATCGCGGCTTTGATCGACATAGCCAAGTTTTACCGTATCGCCGACTTTAAAACTCCCCTCATCGGGGGTTTCCTTGCCTGTAATCATTTTAAACAAGGTAGTTTTACCCGCGCCATTAGGCCCGATCACTCCGACAATGCCCCCCGGCGGCAGGCTAAATGAAAGCCCGTCAATCAATAATTTATCGCCGAAGCCCTTGCTGATATTATCGGCCTCGATTACCAGATCACCCAAACGCGGCGGCGTAGGAATAACGATCTGCGCGTTGGTTCCGTCGCGCTTTTGGCTCTGCGCCAGCAAATCCTCGTACGCATTAATACGGGCTTTGGACTTTGCGCGGCGGGCAGAAGGGCTTTTGCCCATCCATTCCATTTCGCGCGCCAGCGTACGTTGGCGCTTGGTTTCCTCGCGCTCTTCCTGACGCATACGCTTTGCTTTTGCGTCCAGATAAGCCGTATAATTCCCCTCATAAGGGATACCGCTCCCGCGGTCGATCTCTAAAATCCAGCCTGTAACATGGTCAAGGAAGTATCTATCGTGCGTCACCATCACCACGGCGCCCGCATACTCACCCAAGAAGCGCTGGAGCCATGCCACGCTCTCGGCATCCAGATGGTTCGTCGGCTCGTCCAGCAAGAGCAAGTCCGGCTTTTCCAGCAAAAGCTTACAAAGCGCCACGCGGCGTTTTTCCCCGCCCGAAAGCGTACGTACGTCTGCATCTGCCGGAGGGCAGCGCAGCGCATCCATTGCAATTTCAATCGTGCGGTCAAGCTCCCAGCCATCCACGGCGTCGATCTTTTCCTGCAAATCGCCCATTTCCTCGGACAGCTTGTCAAAATCCGCATCCGGCTCGGCCATTTCCATGCCAATAGCATTAAACCGATCAACCATGCCTTTAATATCGCTCAAAGCTTCCAGCACGTTCTCGCCCACGGTCTTGCTCTCATCAAGCTTAGGCTCCTGCTCCAGATAGCCAACGCGCGCGCCTTCGGCTGACCATGCTTCGCCCATGAACTCCTTATCGCGCCCCGCCATAATCCGCAGCAGCGTAGATTTACCCGCTCCATTAGGGCCAAGAACGCCGATCTTCGCACCGGGGAAAAAGCTAAGCGTTACGTTTTCCAGAACCTTTTTGCCGTTGCCGTACGCCTTTGTCAGGCCGTTCATAACGTACACATATTGATAAGCTGCCATAGTTTTTCTCTTTTCCTTCACATCATCTTGTCATTATCTTGCCATTGCCCGAATTTTCGAACCTATTTCTGCCCTACACAGCCGCATAAGTCAATCACGCAAGATTACTCATGAACAAGCTCTGAGGCATCAGACTCAAGATTTGTTGCCACACGATGTTCTTCGAAACACTCTTCGATCAGCTTTATAAAATCCACAGCACTTACACGGGTGAACTTCTCTCCTGTTTCACGAGCAATTTCCGCGATCAGGCTGTGTGCGCAGCCCTTTACGGCTTCAACGTCACTAAATCCCTGAAAACGCTTTTCAACACGATCGGCAATCAAAGCGCCAACATCTTCTTTTAATCCTTCGGGGATATTGCCTGTACTAGCCCCTTCACGCAATAACTGAATTTTCGTGTGCAATTTATCGTTCTGCTTTTCTTTGGATACACCAAAGAACTGGTCTTTCAACCCTTTTAGAATATTCAACATTTTTAACCGTCCTTGCTCTTAATCTTGCTTTTATAATGTGTGATCTCGCATAACATGCATAATATGTAGTCGCGCTTTTAACATAAGAATGAATTTTATGTCAAAATTTATAGACTTCTCACGGCAATGATTCGCCCCGCCAAAGCTACGGGCGCGGCAACCTACCCATACAAAAAGCGCGGCCTAAGCCACGCTTCTTTTATTTCAGGATCTACAGCATAGCAGAGCTACATTATTGAGATAAATCAGGCAAATGACCTTTTGAATCCGAAGGCAATTCATCAAAATAATCTGGTTTCCATCCATATACTGGATATGGGCATAATTTGATTTCTTTGCTCTGGCAAAGCTCTCTGCATTTTTTAGTAAATTCTACAAATTTATCCGCCTCTTCCTGAGGGTATTTATCTCCCTTTCTAACTGCCTTGTACCACAAAAGAGCTGCGTCTTCATATCTAGAAAGGTATCTCTCCTGTGCATTAAAGACCTCAGTATTAGTAGCCGAAAACGCCGCAGCGGAAAGCGCTTTTAACATAACAGCATCTTTAAAAGTCATAGAATAGCTTACAAAAAAAGGTTTATTGTCGTCGACCCAAACAACAGTCTCGGCAACTTTTTTTGCTGTTTCCAGATCTTCCTCCGCGGGATTCTCAAAAGCGATAATCTCCGGTTGCAACTGCTCGTAAAACGCTTTGGTTTTCTCGAAATCGCTCGTAGTGTCTTTGTGCACTTTAAAATCCGCTTTTAAAGAGCTGCTAAACTTTATCATCGAACCACTAAACATTTTAAAAATTTCTTTTACTGTATCAATCATCCCGTCTATCCTGTCACTTATTATTCTGTAATATAATCACATCTGACTACCTTATATTATAATATTATGTCAAATTGCCCTAAGTACCCCAAGTCACATAATCGGAATTTTGTGATAAGTGATACTCCCCTGCGATAACGCATCTTCACTCATAATAAAACCGGGCACGGAACCATCAGGCCTGTAACCAGACTTTTCCGTAGCACAGATACAGCGATCAATAAACACCATAAAATCTGCCCTGTCACTCTCAGCAAACACCTCTTCCTTTGCCGCTTCAAACAAGCTTTTCGCAGCATCCAAATAATTCTGCGCACCAGTTTTTTGCTCATACCAGTCCAGAATATCTACAACGTCCCAGACTACAGGCAAAACTTCATATTTACTGCTATCAAAATCCGAACTTCTTTTTTCCCTGAAAAATTCGCCCAGTTTTAGAATACAACGCTGCTTGATTTCTTCGTCTCTGAAACCATGCTTTGCTGCATATGCCTTCACGGAATCTTGCAGTCGGCACAAAGCAGTCTCAAACTTTTCTTTAATCTTCATAATAAAGTCTCTGTGTGTTTTAATATTCTGTAATATAATCACATCTGACTACCATATATTATAATATTATGTCAAATTAATTTGAGCGTCGCATCATCACTTACAGTGAGGTAACATACATTCCCATGGCCAACCAGAGTTTAATCACAGGAATTGACGGCATATCCCGTTGCTGGTGGTGCGGGGATGACCCGCTGTACGTGTACTATCATGACGAAGAGTGGGGCAAGCCCATTTATAATGATGTACGTCTGTTCGAAAAAATCTGTCTGGAGGGCTTTCAAGCCGGTTTAGGCTGGCTAACTATCCTAAAGAAAAGGGAAAATTTCCGAAAAGCTTTTGCAAATTTTGACTTTCATGAGGTAGGTCGCTTCACCGAAAAAGACGTACAGATCCTCCTCCAAAACAAAGATATTATACGTCACCGCGGCAAAATAGAGGCCACAATTAACAATGCCCAAAGAGCTATAGAGCTGGAAAAAGAGTGCGGCTCCCTGTCTGAATATTTCTGGTCATTCAGGCCTGAAGTGTGCACGTACACCCCGCCTGAAAATATCGGGGACATTCCCTCGCAAACGCTCCTATCGCTAAAGCTTTCCAACGATTTAAAACAACGAGGCTGGCGCTTTGTCGGCCCCACAACCTGCTATGCTTTTATGCAAGCCATGGGCATGGTCAACGACCACATTAACGGTTGCCATTGCCGTTAACCCATCGTCATTAACAAACGATGGAAAGGCTTCACAAACATTATTCAATAAAAAAAAACGGGCGCCCGAGGACGCCCTTAAATTGGTGTGAAATTTAAAATTATAAAAATCCCTGACTAAGGTGCACCCTGATAAACAGGATCATTTGGATCATAAGTCTTCTGCTGGTTATATTGCTGCTGTTGTAGTTGTTCCTGCTCGTAATCTCTTTTACAACCACACTCATCCTGATTTTCATGAATAGCTCTGTCGTTTTTACCAAGACCACCAAACCATCCACCTATTTTCTTGCCAATTTCTCCAAGAGCCTTAACCTGAGTGCCGTATGAACTCACAGCATGTTTGCCGGGCTTGGTCTTCTCCCACCATTCCTTATCATCGGGTTGCCCAGCCTTATGAGCAAACTGGCCCCGGCAATCAGGAACACGCTGATCATCATTACAGCGGGGCTGACCTTTATCATCAGCCTTTGTATATCCATTGCCATAACGGTTTGTATACTGGGACTTTCGCATTTGATCGTCTGCACTCTCCGCGTTTTCATAAGCTGTACGTGTGTTATAGTTATGCACGGTAGCATTCCTGTATGCTTGTACATCATGGGGGTTTTCATAGCCATAGACGGCGCGAAAACCGCTAACAGAGTTTTGATAACCAGGGACAATCGCCCGCATACCGATATAACCGCTCTTGGCATTTCCAAGATGCGTGGAAACCCCGCCAGACCCGCGTGAGTGCTCATCAAGAACATGATCAAGACGTCTATAACCAACCTTTGACGGATCAACAATCTCCCTCATGTCGGCGCACTTTTCGTCAGCACTGTTTCCGCGATGTTGGTCAAATGGACGAATTTGATGCTCCTCATAGTTAACATAACGGAAATCCCATGATCCCGAGTGATTACGTACAGCCATTATAACGTCGGCCTTCTCATGCTTTACGCCAAATTGCTCAGGCTCAAGGAACACAACTCCTGTACGCTGACTACCTGCCAACACCGGAATATTTGTAGATTTTTGGTCAAAATACACATCCAGCGGGTGTCTGTGATCGCGTTCAGCAATACGCATAACGCTTTCATTATTATAGACATTCAGCATTTCAGCCGCTTCGCCCTTCATATAATTCGTCATCTTGGGAAAGTCTACGAAAGTTTCCGGACGCTCGCATTCGCCGCCATGCTGGCGTGCAACACGCGCAGCTATCTCAGCTGGGCTTTCCTTAGGCTCCTCAGGCTTTTGCTCAATCTTTACATCAATACCGTATTCTTTAGGCCTCAGATCAAGAACCTCATTAATCACTGTACGTATCTCGCCAATGCCAGCATCTTTGCCAAAATTATAGTTATCAAGAAGCTTCTTAGCATCAGGATAATCTGCTTCGTTAATATCATTTTGTGTTTGATACATTCTAAACCGCAGCTCTTCAAATGTATCATTTGTCGGATCATTATCGCCATGCTTGTTGCGGATAGCCGCATAAACAGCCGTATCGCCTTCTTTCATATAGAAAATAGGCACTTCGCGACTTGGGTCGGGATTGTGCTTCTTGTAAAGCTCTTCCAGCGGATCACCGTCTTTAGGCGCAGGAACCGGCTCCATTACCACAAGGGGAACGAATGTCGCCATATCCATCTTGAACTGGCCACCAGCTAAAGACTGCTCAAGAACCGAGCTATCCTGTTTTGGATTACCGGGCAGCCTGGTTGAATAAAAATCGTCTTCAAGCTTATCCATATTATTCTTGAATTTCTCACGATCTTCTACGCTTACGCCATTGGCTTCCATGTAAGCCATAACCGCATCCATGTTACCATCGTCGGCCAGCATACGGCCAAGCCCTTTATTCACAAGATCGGTCTTGAGCGCATCCAGATCACCCTGTGTAATATCTTTGTCCGCCGCCTGCCACTCGTGAACTTTTGCGCGGATCAGAATCTCTTCCAGCATCGCACATGTATAAGGCGTTGCCATATCAGAGAGCGTACCATCAATTTTCATGCCTTCGGGCTTCAAGGCCAGACCAAGCTTTTCGGCATTGGCTTCAATAACTTCCTGAATATCCTGTATGCGTCCATTTGAAAAGCGTGAGGGACCTTGAATAAAGGCGTCTTTATTTGGAGTATAAAGCAAGCGCACCTTATGCTCGGCATCACCATCAGCAATCACCGAAGCCCCGATTATATGTGCATTAGGATCATTTGGATCCAGATTTAGCGTGTTTTTCGGGCTAACTGTTGTCTGCGCAGCAACCGCAAGATCGGCAGCCTGATCCGGATTTTGTTTGTTATATTCCTCGGAAGCTTCCTTTGTATTCTTAACTGCCTGATCGATTGTATTTGGATCAATGCCTTTTGCTTCCATAGCCATACGCACGCTGTCGGTAAACAAGGCTCGCGCCTCTTCCGGAGTGCTCGCGCCCGAAGCATTTTTCAAAGCATCATTTACTGTATTCTTGATAAAGCTTTCATCTTCGCCCTTGAACAGGATTTTCATGGTTGCCTTGAAACCAAAGCTATCCATTTTATCGGCTGCAAGCTTTTGTGCTTCTCCCATAACCGTAGCAGTATCTGCCCCGGGTCCGGCTTTCTCAGCCGCTTCCTTATAAAGACTATCAAAGTTTCTTTGTAAATCCTGAACTTGAGTATTCGGATCGGACACATCCCTTTTCTCGCCCCAAAGACGAGAAATATCAAACCCTTTCATGCCGATCAAAGAACCAACCATCTGACCAATCGGGCTGTTGGTAAAGAAATCCTTGATCCACATTTTCAGACCCGGAGAAAACTTATCCAAAGCCGCAGAAGCCATATCAATCATAAGGTTGTTCTGGTTAATGCTAGAGGCTTCCTTATCATTAAGAAGCATCTCCTCCTGATGAAGGACATTCATGCTGTTAAAGAAATTATTAAGTTGCTCTGCGCCCTTTATCTCTGCTTTGTGTTTCTCACCAAACTTTTCATATGCCTCCATTTCTTTCATATATTTATCAAGGACAGTTTTATCTGCGTCCTTTGCTGGCTCCGCTGGCTGCCTGTCCTTATAGTTCACAATCATGTCAACAAATCTTGTGCGCTCCGCAACCTGTTCTTTAGACGGCTCCGCGCCTTGATCAAAACCATAATAACCAATTTTCATGCCTTCCGCGGCAAGGCCTTTGTTCAATGCGTCCCGAACTTGTGCAAATTGAGGTTTCGTTAAAATTGCTGTTTTAAGGGTTTCTCCAACAGCATCATCATAATACCCACTGGCATTTTTCGTACCATTGAGCATTTTAAGTCCCATAATCATCTTGGCCGCAAAATCTTGAGACTCTGAGCCAAAATTACTCTTGTCGCTTAATTCCTCCAGACTCAAAGGCCGAATAAGACCACCGACCATATCCTTAACAAAACCACTATTAAAGCCCGTTATATCAAGGTTATTAATCTGATTGCCAACAAGTCCTAATGTAATTTTTACTGTTCCTATATGATCTTCTAATTTTTCAGGATTATCCTTTGGCTTAGGATCATCCTTTTTATTATCCTTTTCCGGATTGTTGCCCTTGTCCTTGTCCTTTTCCTTTTCCTTGTCCAGATTAGCGCCTGATGTATTATTCGAAGGAACCGTATAGTTAACCATTTCAGCAGGCCCCTTTAGCAACCCAGCCGCTTTCAACACCGTCAAATCATCAATAACCTGTGGAATCAAGTCTCTTTGCGCCTGTAGCTCTGCAATATCTTCAGAGTACTTTCGCTTGCCATACTCCGTATCCGACTTAAACTCCTTCAATTTCTCATCGATCTGCTCTATAAGCATTTTTTCCAGAATTGCGGCATTTTCAGGCAAAAATTCCTTCGGCTTGTCTTTATTTAATACCTCGTCCAGTTCTTGTTTTTTTTGTGCAGCATATTTTTCAGCCTCGCCTCCTTTACCAAATAGTTCTGCGGCTTTATTGGCCGCTTTTTTAGCAATATCTGGAACCATTTCAGACGCTATCAAAAGACTCTTATTTTCATACATCCCGGCCAGAAAATTCAGATGCCCCATAACACCTTTGTAAGATTCAAAGGCCTGTTGATCAAAAACACCGTCAACCTTTCCAGGGGTTTTCAGCTCTGTTTCCGGTTTAACATCAAGTCCAGAGATTGTTTCCTGAGCATTCAACTGCGGCGCCAATAAACTAAGCGCTTCCTCAACTCGCCCAAAGCGCGCAAGATACTCGTCCCTATTCATGCCATCTGGAACTTTAGGCCCGCTCACAATCACATCTTCTTTGGGCGCTGGATCTTTCTGCGTTGCAACGGCCTCGGGCTGATTCATACCGGGTATGGCAAGCGGCTTACCTGTGTTGGCGATCGTGTCGGCAACCACTTTTTGAGCTATTTCAAAATTTCCGACTATACCAACAGCATCTTGCCTGAGCTTATTATAAGTATCCGGATCTGTTTCTTTCAAATGATCGAGATAAACACTCCCCTGAGCAACCTGCTCTTCATAGGTATCCGCTTTCTCAACATGTTCACTTTTTAAAGCTGTCCCCATGCGATAGGCGTTGATAGCGGAAACCTCTGATGCCATACTAATAAAAGCATGTTGCTGTGCATATTGCATCGTCAACTCGCTTTCATTCTGGGCTTTATCTGCTTCCCACCTATCCCCTTGTCCTGCTTTTTCGTACCGGTCTTGCAGCTTTTTCATACCTTCCGCAACCCAGGCCTGCCCTTCCGGGGATTGAGCACCCTGTCTCATATAGGCTTGCTGTCTTTCAACAAATCTGGAATTGGCTTCCGTTACAAATTCTTTTGTCATTTGCCCGTTTTCGGCTTTCATGCCGAGAGAACCCCCATAAAAAGCAACAATACTGGTATTTTGAGCAACCTGCTGCGCCTGCTGCTCTTGCAAAATATCTCTTACGGCTGTTTTCGCCTGATCGTATGTTGCTCCGCCCTGAGAAATAACAGCGCCTTTTGCAATCTGAGTAACCACAGAAGGCAGGGCTTTGCTATTAGGGTCACTGGCAACAACGTCCTTTGACAAATCTTTTACAACAGCACCGGCCATTGTCATATATTCTGTTTTAATTTCAGGGGATAGCCCATTAAAATGCTTATTTATCGACGCTTCTGTTTGTTCATCGACCTTTCCGGATAATATTTTGTCAATATCAACAGGGTCTTTACCATCGGCTTTAAGCACATCATTATACGCCATCGTCTGAGCAAGCATTCCGGCAAATATCTGATTTCCGGTGTTATAAACCTCATAATTATATCCGGCGATCTGTTCTTCACTCGCATCAGTCGGCAGGCCATTCCCGCTCTTATCAAGCTCTTCTCCAAATCTGGTAAAAAAGCCCTCATAAAGTTTTTGAAGATTTGTGTAGTTTTCACTTACTTCTGAAAAGAAACCGCTTTTGGCATCCACTGTTTCCGGCATTCTTTCTGAAACACCAAGCAAATTACCATATATTGCCAATCTGTTCGCAGCAGAAAGCGGGCTATCTATCTTAACCTCATTAGGATTTCCTGCAGGCTCAAGCACAATTCTGCCGCTCACCACCAAGCGCCCATCTTCATTGATTTCTGATTTTATATCGGCTACGCCTTTTGCTTCGGCAGTATGCTTTTCCTGCATCTCGCGGGCTTCTTTAAGCGCTTTTAATCTATCAGCCATTTCACACCCCTAAAACTTTAACTTGAGCTTAAATCACTCTCTTGTCAGTTTTACGTTATCGCCAAACAGGTTTTTTTAACTTTCATATCTTTAGGCGGCTTTAATTTATTTATCTTTGATTAACCTTGCCCAAAACGCAATTTCACACCTGCATTAATTTAAAATATTGTCCCATATTACAGAAATTATTACAAATTTAATTTAACAACGCCCGTAACGCATTGATTTGATTGATGTTTTCTAATCGCAATTTGGGGGCAAATATCGCCCCCAAACATGGTTTTTCCAAAACCGGATCTATTTCAAGCAAAACCCTACTCCTGCATAGCTTTCATGATTTCAGGATAGCTTCTGATCGTAGCGATCAGCATCATGTTCATATTGTCCTGTGTTTCATCCATTTTGCTGAGCATAAACTCACAAGCTTCCGGCGTTGACACTGGAATTTTTTCAAAGCGTGAGGAATTCGCCTTACGTGTCTCATCAACCAGAGCAAAAATATTTTTCATACTGTCCTGAGACGCGTAATCCTGCGCCATAGTCATCGAATTAATGTTAGCCCACGCCTCTTTCATGTTGGCATCAACGCTCTTTGTCCAGCTACCCCAGCGTGTATCTATGCGGTCCGCCATATCCGGATTATTTTCCTTACAAGCATTAACGGCCTTTTCTACATCTTCGCGTACAGCTTTAACCGTACTGTAAATATTATAGTTTCCATAGATAATGCCAAAATGAGTATACTCCGCCTGCCCCAAATTCTTTGTTACGTTGCGAACCTGCCCGCTAAGCGCCTCCATCTGCGCTTTTGCCAGTGCTGCGGCCTTAGGGTCTCCCTCGTCAATAATAACTTCCTCATCGCCGGATTTATCTGCTTCCTGAGCAACCGCCTGCTTCACAAACCCAAAGTCCGTAAACACGGATAAAGCGCTAAAAGTAATAAATGAAAAAACAACCATGGATAATAGTAATTTTGGTAAGCGCGAGCACATGAGAAAATCCTTGCTAAAAACGTTAAAAATATTTGGCTTCACCAACCTTTATAGCAAAAAAACATGATGGCACAAACCTATTTTAAGGAAACGCTCACAAAGAGCAAAAATAAAAAAAGGCCGCTGGTTTTACCCAGCGGCTAGATTAGAACTTGATAAGCTGTTAGCAACTCGATTTGATGGAAAAAGGGGCTAAACAAATCTAAGTTTATCTATCAAGCTCTGCACATGACAAGTTTACGAGACAAACACTAAAACCTGAATTAATACTGCCTTATTTAAATTTAATCACTTTCCCTTTCTGCTGGTTCCGGCCAACACAAGAAGGCCATTATCCCCACAAAACTAAAAATCGCCACAATAAATGCAACAAAACCCGACATCATTTTTAACCACCCTTATATATAATTTAATCTTACCACGTACAAAGTAAATAAGAAG